>CAYSXI010000090.1:0-19700 GCA_964434955.1 uncultured Pirellulaceae bacterium | reverse complement strand
GCCATCGGATTCTTGATTTGGCTGGTTGGAGTCATCAACTTCATTGCCAACATGGCCTAGGCCAAACGGCCCTTACCGATCACATCGGTTAATGCCCGTACACAAAGCGATGCAGACTGCGGAAATGAAAAGCCAGAAAAAAAGCGTTACCGAAAGAAACTAAGGACCAGACGGGTGATGGTAGGAAGATCCCTTGCGATGGCCAGCAAAGGCATTCGATTGATTCGTTTCAGACGCCCTCGCGAAATCAATCGGTGGGTCGGCACGGAGCCGGTGACGTAATTGGTGCCACCGGCCAATTGTTTGTTTCGCTGTGCCTCTTCACCGGTGACGTACGCTTGGCGCCGGCCCTTGGCATGTTGGTGCCCGTGGTTCTGATGCCCGGCGAAAATTTGCGAAGTCAAATCAACGACGGGCCAACCGGAGCGCACGGCTTCGGCGACCATCCAGTTGTCCCAATTACCGCGACCAATTGCGAATGGCGGCAAGTTGTCGAAATCACCGCGTCGGAACACGAAATAGTCTTTACATAGGATCGATGCCATTCGCCCCAATCGAGACACGCGCTCATTCAAGTCGGCATCCCATCGCTCCGATTCAAATTCAATCAACTCTTGTTGATCAAAATCCATTCGCTTTCCAATTGCGAGGAAAGAATCTTCCTCCAATTCAATCAGCGACTTGAGCGCTTCGACAAGCGTCGAATTGAAAACAATGTCCGAATTAACAAAGATCATCAAGGGAGTATTCGCTTGCTCAGCGGCTTGACGAAATACGCTATCCAGCAGTGGCGTCCCGTTTGAATTCCGCTCGACGCGATCGACATGCTGGACCTGCATCTCCTGGCAAACTTCTGCAACCCCATCATCATCGCCGAACATCAAGATATCGACGTCCGCCCCTAGCTGCTTCCAGCTTGCCAGTGCGTTTCTTTGAATCACGTCGATATGTCCCGAAAAAGCCTTCGGAACACTGAAGATTGTCGCTAATTTTTCAGCCATCGGACTCAATCGAGATGTCATTCGTGGATAAGCCCGCAAGGACAAGGGCGGGTTGGTGGCTAACTCAATATCGTAATCAGGCCCCTCAATATTGGTAGCCTAAAATAAATCCTGTCCCCTGCGCATCTTAAAATTATTGCCCACTCACAAACAGGATTTTGTCATGCACCATTTCAATCTCTTCGCCGCTCTGATTCTCGCTGTCGCCTCATGGACTTTCCAACCCCGAACCACGGAAGGCCAGGAGGCCAAAACGCCAGTCAAAGTTTTTATTCTGGCCGGACAATCGAACATGCAAGGCCATGGAAGAATTGAGATGGGGAAAGATGGTGATCTTGGATATGCAGCAAAGCAAGAACGATTTGCCTATTTGAAGGAAGGAGAGAATTGGGCAGAACGAGACGACGTCTGGTTTTTCCACAAGACAGGAAAAGGACAAGTCATTAAGTCGAACTTGAAACCGGGACTCGGCGCCAACGAACGAAGCATCGGGCCCGAATTGGCAATCGGCCATGTCTTGGGCAAACATTTCGACGAGCCGGTTCTTTTGATCAAGTGTGCCTGGGGCGGTCAGGCTATTGCAATGACGTTTCGTCCCCCAAGCGCCGGGATGCCAAACGACGAAGTCCTTGCCAAGATGCTCGAAAAGGCCAAAAAGAAAAATCCGAAATTGACCATGGAAGAGTTCAAAAAACGCTTTGGTTCCAAGTATCGCCAGATGTTCGAGGAAGTAAACTCGACCCTCTCAAATCTAAAAGACCATTTTCCACAATATGAAGAACAAGGGTTTGAAGTCGCCGGATTCTTCTGGCATCAGGGCTGGAACGATGGGACCAACCGAGCCTTTGCGGAAGAATATGAATCCAACATGACTCATTTCATTTCAGACGTTCGAAAAGAACTGAAGAATGATCAACTCCCATTCGTGATCGCAACAAGCGGGATGGGTGGACCAGACGCAACGGGCGTTGCCGGGTACCTTGGTAAAAGTATCGAGCCCGCTCAAATGGCTGCTTCCAAAAAGTTTGAAAACTGTGTGGCGATCAAGACGCGCCATTTTCAAAAACACAAACCTGGGCGACAAAAAAGCCACTGGCACAATAGTGCTGAAAGTTACTGCCTGGTCGGCGATGAATCCGCCAAGGCCATGATTGAAATCATCAAAAAAGGTTCGTCATCAAAACCCAAGTAGCGGCGCCATGAAGTAATTTGCTCAACAAGCAGAGCCGACAACCATCAAAATCGCTCAGCTTCGAGGTAGGCTTCGGCAATCCGCTTTCCAAGCACCATGATTGCCTCGGTGTTAAGGACGATTCGTTTCTCTTGTTTCGGCAAATCAAATACAGGAATGTGAATCAAATGGGAATCTTCCTTGGCAGCCTTGGCGAGCTCGGATGTTACGTCGATTGCATTGACGCTTTTGTGATCCAAGGGCGGCTGCTGGCTGACAAACCATTTCAAATCAGCGAGTCCCAGGTCTTCGCGAGTTTTGGTGACGGTTGATTGCAGCCAGGAAACCGCATTTTTTCGGTGTGGATAAAAAGACATGTCGTTTTCACCGAAATGGTAAAACACGCCGGCGATTTCAACCTCGTGGCCTTTGCTTTCCAGGCTTTCGACGGACTTCCGGATGAAACGAAGGAAATCCGGATACAGGTTGCGCGTTTTGGCTTCGCTACCTTTTGGGGTCCAGTCGACGATCTGCGAACCGCTGTGTGTGAATTTAGCGATCGCGATGTTGCCTTCAACCTTTTTCCTTAATCCACTTGCGAAGCTGAGTTCGGGGCCAAATGTGTCGTAGTAACCCGTCAGGCCGAGGGGTTCCCATGTTTTGGAGCTCCAGTAGCCCCCGCCAAGGGAATAATGAAATGCGATGTCAGCCTTGTCCTTGAGCAGCGACTTCTCCTTCTCTCCCACTTGTTGAACAAAGCCACGTTCACCTTCCATGTTTCGATGACCGGCCAGAACAAACAGCTTGACTTTACTACCTTTGGCGTAGGGCCATGGGTCGAGCTTTCGTTCCTTTTGTTTTCTGACACCCAACGTCTGCAAATAGGCCGTCGCGTAGTTTTCGCCGTGCTGAAGTTGCCCGAGCGTCCCATAGTGGTAGTGCAACCCAACGGGGTTTCCAATCTCAACTCCGACATGCGACGTTGGCACATAAAAGGCGTTTTGATCTTTGGCGGCAACTTCTTTTTGCCCAACGCTGATCGCATACATTCTTGGACGCAGATCCATGCCCCAGATCGTCTTCGTGCAAAGCTCGCCAATGTAAAAATTCAAGTTGGGGCATTTCAAGTCGCGTCGCCAACAGGCAATGTAGTTGGCAAGGTTCTTTCCGTAGTTAGGCATGTACTCTTTGACGAACATATCGTTCTCGCCTTGATGCCACATGAAGCCTTCGATTCGATACTTGACGCCCTCCCGATCCAACTCGGCCAGCGATTCTTTCACCCAATTCAACGCCAAGGGATACAACTTGAATCCCTGAGGGTTGTCTGGATTCCAGTCACCGCCAAGATGGGTGCCACCCGCCGCGCATTTAATAATTGCAATCGGCGCCTTGGTCGCAGCCGAAACATCGCGGGCAAAACTCAGCTCAGGCCCGACCATGTTGTTGATCGGCTGCAGATCCACCCACCCTTCCGAACGTGTTTTGTTTTGCCGCCCAATACAATAAGAAAATCGAACATTTTTCTGCGGCTTGTCCAATCCTTCGTAGCGAGGAAAACTCGCTATGTCTTCCACCTTGGAGTCGGCGCCCACCATATTGGACTGACCCGCAAAGATAAAAACGCGGACGACTCGGTCGTCACTGTTCCGTTCCTGCGCATTCAGCGAGTACAGCGATTGCTTTCCAGACAAACCGACCAACAAAAGAACGAAAACAAAAAATGAGATCGGGAAGACCTTTTCCTTGCTCATGGACTAACCTTGCAAAGTTGAAACGAAGAAATTCTTTGAATCCACGATGGATCCGTAAGGCTTCTTTCAAGTGACTTTACTCAAAACGCCGAGATCCGTCTGATTGATAAACCCACTGAAATTCCAAAACACCCTTTTCCAAGTCCAGTTTCGAGACTTGGAGCTTGCCGAATTTTCCCGTTCCTGTTCGGACGATGTAGCAATGACCGGGCTCCAGTTTTGGTAGTTTCGCAATTGCCGGTGGTCCTCCATCGGAAAGCCGAAGACCAACCGCATATCCGCTTTCCGGTGCTTCCTTGATGGAGCCAAGTTCAACCGCGCCGGCGTCAATAATCCCACCGTCGCCAATTCCCAATTCCCAGCCTGGGAACTTGGCGTTGGTTACGATCCCATGGGAACGATCATAGAAAAGATCGTATTTTTGTTTCATCGCTTCTTTGGTTTCCGAGTCGGCATCCAGTTTTTTGCGAATGGCGTTTCCATCCTTCTCGCCAGGGTACGGATTGACGTCATCAAAATTGACGGATGCCCCCTGCTCAAAACTGAAGTAACAGTTTTTCTCCGGACCACGTTCCGATGCATCCGTAAAGCCGTTGAGGGTGGCAGTGCCCTGGGTCAAAGCGGCCACTTCGTTCCCGTTGCCCTGCGTCGTTTTGCCGTCTCCTTCTTTGGCATCTGGCCCGCTTGTCGAGCCCTTGCACCCAACCGCAAGAATCAAAAGTCCCAAGATGAAAGTTAAGCAAAGTCGGACCGGGATCCGAAGATGACTTTCGACGTTTCCTTTTTTCATTTCAACTCCTCCAACCTTTGCACTCAAACCGGCAATCAATGAATGACTAAATCCAATGGCCGGTTCCACTTGATGCATTCCCCCAACTAAAGGAAAATCCATTTTATATTCAACTTGCTCCTCGATAATGACGTTCCTATTCTATGCAACCTTCTGAAACGATTGCCATCACGGGGAGCTCGGGATACCTGGGACGCAAGCTGGTTCAACGCTTCCGTGGTCTCGGCCACCGAATTGTTGGCATCGATGTTGTCGCCAACGAGGATCCGCCCTCGAAGCCCGACGTGTTCATCCAGGCAGACATTTGCGACGAGTCTTTGCCTGAAAAAATCGCCAAGTTCAGCCCGAATACCATTGTTCACGGCGCCTTCGTGTTCCAACCCCGGCGGAACGCCAAGAAAACTCGAAAAATCAACGTGGATGGCACTCGCAATGTGTTTTCCGCCGCCGTTCAATCCGCGGCTAAACAGCTAATGATCGTTTCCAGTGCCACCGCCTACGGCGCTTGGGAAGACAATCCCGTGCCCATGGATGAAAGTTGGCAGCGACGAAGTCGAAACGAGTTCCAATACGCGGCAAATAAACATGAAGTCGAACAACTTACGGAATCGTTTGCGAAAGAGCATCCCGAAATCGCCACCTGCTGGGTTCGACCGGCCATCATCGCGGGCCCCAACTTTAGCAACTATCTAAGTCGTTTCATTTTTGGCTTGCCGCTCCTGATCAAGATGGACGGTTTCGACAGCCCCCTCCAGTTTGTTCACGAAGACGACGTCGTCGAGAGCATGGCAGCGATTCTTGCAGCCAAAGGGCAGGGGGGATTTAACATTGGGCCGGACGACTGGCTGACGATCGATGAAATCGCCAACTTGACGAATCGAAAGGCATTGTCGCTTCCCTTTTGGCTTGTTCGTTGGATTCATGGATTCGCCTGGCTGGTTCGATTCCCGATCCACGAATCTCCCGCCGGCTTTCTGTATTTTGCCCGTTACCCCTGGGTCGTCGCTTCAAAACGCCTGCAACAAGAAATCGGATATCAATTCAAGTATTCATGCCGCGAAACAGTCGATGACTATCTCGAAGCAGAAAAAGTCAAAGGCAACAAGAAATAATGCGGATCCCGCTTTCAATCATTGAACAGTATTTGTTCTGGGAAGATCGCCCCGCGTACCCTTGGAGCTGTTTCTTTCGTTTGAATTTTGACGGCGTTATCGAGCGGCAAGAAATCGAGGCAGCGATCGCCAAGGCCCTGGAACGAAATCCATTGATGCGGTCCAAGGTGACGGTCAAGACCGAACGAAAGCTGTATTGGGAAATCGACGAGCACTACGAACCACAAATCACCTTTTCGAATCGTCCCCCCGAAGAGTATCCAGGAGCTCCCACGCTTGAGTACCTCGATCTCACTAAAGAAATTGGCACACGATTCTTTGTGGAAACATCGGAAAACAAATCGAATCTTTTGATTCAGTTTCATCATGCTTGTTGCGATGGCGGCGGGATCTTGAGTTTTGCCGACGAATTGATGATCGCCTATGCCCGGGAAATGGGACTAGAAGTTGAGTTCCCCAAAGTCTCGGCATCGAAACTTGGGAAACGGGCTAAATTTCCGATGGGCTTTTTGAAACGGCTGAAGGACGTCCGAAAACAATTGGTCGGTTTGGCGGGCATTCGACAGTTCATCCAACGCGATCCGCAACCCATCGTTCGCCACCAGGCCCGTCAAGAAACGGATGCCTTGCCGCCCAGTTACCCCAACATGTTCACCCGCGCGGTAGGCCTCGATGAATCGACACAGCTGAGAGCGTTCGCCAGAACAACCAAGGTTCGATTAAACGATTTGTTGATTCGCGATCTATTTCTGACCCTTTACGCTTGGCGAAAGCGAAATACAGATTTCGAAGATGCGACCTGGATTCGAATGTTGGTCCCGATGAACTTGCGAACTTCCTTTCATCGAGATTTATCGGCGGCAAACGTGGTCAGCTCCATTTTTCTCGATCGTAACGGCCAACACCTGGAATGTGATTCCGATCTGCTGAAAGGGATCCACGACGAAATGAATTTGATCAAGGACAACAACCTTGGCCAGATTTTTCTTCATTCGTTACGATTGTGCCGATGGTTTCCGGGGCTCAAGAAAACCGCGCGCCGCGACGAATGCACCAACACTTGCATCCTGACCAATATCGGAAAGCCATTCAATCGCTCCCGACTCCCCAAGAAAAAGGGAAAATTGTCGCCCGGCAATCTGATTCTGGAAAACATCGAATGCGCTGCGCCGATTCGCCCCTACAACTGCATTTCATTTACAGTGATGGAATATGCAAAACAACTTTATCTGACGCTGCATTTCGATTCCCGATTTCTGAGTCCGGAGGCGGCGAACGACATCATGAATCAATTCATCGAACGACTTCGCGCTCCGGCCAAGGATTGAGCCGCCATCGATAGCACGAGGCAAAGAATCACCGCGACCAAACCAAGAACGCCGCCCAACAAGACTCCAAGAGGCAGAGGGACCCAACGTCCAAAATAGGCCGAGACGACAAATCCCAGCGTCCCGCCACCAAAAAATCCCAAGCTGATCCAGATCACTCGACGGATCAACAGCGCGTTGGCATCTCCCTGGCTTGCCGGCTTGCCCAACTTGCCTTGGTCCATTTGATTGGGGTTTGCCGCCGCCACTTCGCGAGATCGAGCCACGATCTTCCACAAAAGCAAACTTAGCCCAATTGCCAATCCGATAAGGATGATCGAAATGACGAGCAAAATGGCAAAGAAGATCAACCAATGCGATAGACTTCCCATCTGACTTTAGTTTTCTCCCCAGGGAATGCGTTCGATTTGAGGTAAGGCCGAAATCGGCATTCAGCCAATCGTCTCTTCTAGATGAAGCCCTATTTGGATTCAATATTCCCGAAATCATTCCCCAAGCCTGAAGATTCAATTGCCAAGCGCGAATCTCAGCCTCTCCAATTCAAGATTGCTGGGGAAGTTTTGCCCAGGGACAAGGGGGAACCCGGTATTCCGAAATCCCATTTTCGAAAACAAGACCTGAAAAACCAGATGACGACTTTCGGAGCAATCGCCCCGCAGAAGCTGAAAAAACGCCATTCAAACGTCGAATTTCGTAGGGTCGGGCCGGTCCGGGCCAGCAGGTGCTCCAGCAATTCGGCTTCTCAAGTCCTTTTGGCTGCCGCATTTCAAACATGAAAAGTTCTTCAAATTCGCTTTTTTCCCCCGCCGGTGGTCTACCGGGCATCAATCATTCCGGGATTTCGTATATACTGGAACGTTCATAGAGAAATTGCTTCTTTGATAAATTTTGGAGTTCGTTCGATGCGTTCTTTGTTTGCCGCTCTGGCACTTTGTCTCGTCGCCTCGGTTGCCTCTGCTGATGTGGTAATGATTGAGGATTTCGAAGACACCACCGTCAATTACACCGTGAGCACTCCAGATGATCTATCTGACATTGCGAATCGGGATTATTACGGAATCATCCTTCCCGGTGACGGCCTCCCAGCGGATGTTGCCTATTCAAACTTGCAGGGCAACGGCTTTTATGGAGTTCAAGACACGGATGGTGCGACGACCCCCGTCGACACCATTACGATGGACTTCAGTGTTAATATTACCAACTATGAAAACCTTTCGTTTTCAATCTTCGTCGCCGAAGATGACGCCAACGATACGAATCAAGACTGGGACACATTCTCATCTTTGCTAGTAGAGTTCCAAATTGATGGCGGCGGATTTCAGAATC
The DNA here is from genome assembly GCA_964434955.1 of uncultured Pirellulaceae bacterium. Lineage (GTDB taxonomy): Bacteria > Planctomycetota > Planctomycetia > Pirellulales > Pirellulaceae > JANQLU01. The sequence continues at coordinate 11,218 of CAYSXI010000090.1, read as the reverse complement.
TCTTCGCCGTGGAATCGGAACTTGGTACCGATGGAAACGAAACCAACGAAGCTCCACGTGAAGACACCGATTTCGATCAAGTTGGAGACGGCACGGAAATCACCAACGTGTTTCAAGAATTTACCAAGTCCATTGCTGGGACAGGAAGCACGCTTGATCTTCGCATCACGATTACCGATCTTGATTCGGGTGACGAAGACGTCGCCATCGACAACGTTTCAATCGAAGGCGATTTCACGGGGATTCCCGAGCCTGGAACAATGATCATTCTTGGCGCGATTGCTCCTCTCATGTTGCTTCGCCGCCGCAAGCGTTAATCGCTTCGAGTCCATAAGCGAAATTACAAGGGCCGGGTTTTCCCGGCCTTTTTTATGCGCGTGTGTCAAACTAGCCGACCGTGTGTCAAACTAGCCGACCACGAATAGAGCCTACCGGAATTGCGATTCCAGTCGCGTTAGACATCCGTCCCACCCTTGGCCATGCCGATCGCGACTATCGTTGTCGTTAAATCTTTCGTGCCGAATCTCCAGGCGAGTTCCCGTTTGCGTTTGCTTAAACGTCAGTTCGACTTGCGAGACCTCGTTTTCCGCTTCGGTTTCCCAAGCCCAGGAATAAACGAGGCGATGCGGTCGCTCAATTTCCAAATACTCACCGACCACGGTATGTTCTTTGGAAGGCTCACCGCCGACCATCGAAATCCGATATCGGCCACCAACTCTCAAGTCCAGTTCGTGCACGTCCGTCCGCAAATCTTGCGAAGGCGCAAACCAATTTGCGAGATGCTCAGGCTCCGTAAAATACCGAAACAAGGTCTCCGGATTCGTTGAAAATTCGCGACTGAGCACAAGCACGCAATCTCTTGTTGAATCAGAGGCTCCATTCTGCGAGTCAGAGGGTGCGACTTTCTCGCTCATTTTTTTGCCTTTCCTTTCGAGGTACGTTTCGCATCCGAAACCTGACGTCCGCCGCCATCCGATTGAGCCTTTTCGTTTTCGGCTCGAACATAGGCTTCAAGTCGATCCAAACTGGACTCCCAAAATTCCCGGAAAGACTCAACCCATTTTTCGGCTTCTTCCAGCCGTTCGACGGAAAGATCAATCAGAAACTTTCGACCGTCCCGTTTTCGTCGAATCAGTTCGGCCCGCTCAAGGACTTTCAGATGCTTGGAAACGGCAGCCAAACTCATGCCAAATGGTTTTGCCAATTCGCTGACGCTCAAAGGCCCCTTGCGCAAACGTCGCAAAATGGTACGTCGGGTTTGGTCCGAGATCGCCGCAAACGTCAAATCCAATCTTTCTTGTAATTTAACCATTTGGTTTAATTTAATCAGTGAGAAACCAAATTCAACCCCCTGGTTAAATAAAACAAAAACATTTTCTAGTTGGTTCCGGGCGGCATGACGCGGCTCGACCGATTAAAATCTTGGCATCCCGATTGGAGAGACCAGATGAAACAACGAATCATTGCCCTACGAATCCATCAAGTCGCACTGATGTTGGTTTTGCTTTTTCCACTTGCGAACCTCAACGCACAGGAAAATCTCGCGCGGGCAAAGATTGAGCAGCCCAATATTCTGATCATTTTCACGGATGACCAGGGATACGGCGATCTTGGTTGCTATGGCTCGAAAACGCTCAAGACGCCGCGGATTGATCAACTCGCCAAACAAGGCACGCGATTCACCAGTTTCTACGCCCAGATCGTTTGCGGGCCGTCGCGCTCTGCACTACTTACCGGCCGCTATCCCGTTCGAAGCCGTGGCTGGTCGATGCCAGCCAGCGAAATCACGATTGCCGAAAAGTTGAAAACGACCGGCTATCAGACTGCCTGCATCGGCAAATGGGACGTTTCCAACCGCGCAGCTATTAAAGACCGAATGCCCAATGCCCAGGGCTTTGACTATTACTTTGGTACGCTGGGCGCTAACGACAACGGACGCGTCGGCTTCCATTTGAATAACGAAAGGGCAGGGCAGACAGATGACATGGCAAGCCTGACCGGCTTGTATACCGACAAGGCAATCGACTATTTGAAGAATCGGGACAAGTCCAAACCCTTTTTGCTCTATCTTTCGCACACAATGGTCCACAGCGTTATTGACGCTTCGGAAAAATTCAAAGGTAAGTCGAAGGGCGGACTCTACGGTGACACGATTGAGGAATTGGATTTTCACACGGGCCGACTGCTCGACGCGCTCGACGACATGAAGCTTGCCGATCAGACGCTGGTTGTTTTCACCACGGACAATGGACCCTGGAACAACATGCAGGGCCAACTTCGAAAAAAACACGACGGTCAGATCGCATGGGGGTCTTCCGGACCGCTGCGAGAAGGAAAAGGTTCGACGTTTGAAGGCGGGATTCGCGTTCCTTGCATTGCTCGTTGGCCAGGAAAAATCCCTGCAAATCGCGTGAATGACGCCATCTTTGCAACGATCGATTTCATGCCCACCTTCGCAAATCTCGCGGGGTTTAAAACTCCCGACGACCGGGTGATTGATGGTGTCGACCAAACCAATCTTTTGCTGGGAAAATCAGAGCGCGGTAACCGGGACGATTACTTTTACTTTTGCCGTGGTGAGCTTCATGCCGTGAGAAAAGGCGATTGGAAAGTCATTTTGGGCGATCGAAAACAACGTTATGGGTACGTAAAAGATCATGGCTCAAAAGAAGCAGAGCTTTATCATCTCGGTCAGGACATTGGTGAATCAAAGAACCTGGCCGGTGAGAACGCAGATAAACTTGATGAAATGCTAAACTACGCCAAAACGATCAAGTTGCCCAAGAATCGAACTTACGATCCAAAAATTATCATGCCGCGAAAAAAGAAGCAGAAGAAGTTCCCATAAAAACGGCAACATTCTCGAACCCGCGTCGCCCCCTCCGAGTTTCGATCCAACGTCGACGGCACCGACTTTACATTTGGCGGATTGGTAAATCCTTTCGTGTCGCCTAAAATTGCCAACTGCGAATCCGCAAATGTAAATCAAAGTAAAGGTAATTGAGAAAGTGGTGCCCGTGGCCCAGGGAATGACAAAGCATCAACGGATTCTGGAAACCGTTAAGCAACAAATTGAATCAGGCGAGTACCTTCCGGGCCATCGCCTGCCAACGGATCTTGAACTCGTAAAACATTTCGATGCCTCTCGCCCGACGGTCGCCAAGGCGCTTCAGGAGTTGGAAAAAAGGGGCATGATTGTTCGCCGGCCCGGGTCGGGAACTTATGTTCAATTCACTGAAAACACGTTGCGTTTCGGACTCTTGATCCCCGGCCTGGGAACCACCGAAATTTTTGGGCCGATTTGCGCCGAGATGGCTCGCGCAGCAAAGAAGCATCAGCATTCACTTTTGTGGGGAGCGAACAGCCCGGCCAATGCGACGCCCGAGGTCCGAACACAAGTTGCGCTTGAATTGGCCGCGGAGTTTTGCCGTGACAAAGTCGGCGGGGTTTTCTTCGCCCCTTTGGAGTTGATTCACGACAAGGATGATGTCAACCAGCGGATCATTCAGCAATTCAATCAAGCCAACATCCCGATCGTTTTGCTCGACCGGGATTTCGCTGTCTACCCCGAACGTAGCCATTACGACCTTGTTGGAATCGATAACCGCAGAGCCGGTTACGTCGTTACCAACCATCTTATTCAGCAAGGCTGTCAGCGGCTTTTGTTTGCAGCCAAGCCTCGGTCGGCACCCACCATTGAATCCCGAATCGCCGGTTTTGCGGAAGTCATGCTAAAAAATGACTTGCCGCTCAGTGCTCAGTCTGTTTTCCGCTGGAATAGCCATGACCTTCGTTCGCTTTCGGAACGGCTCAAGCAAGATACCTATGACGGAATTGTCTGCGGCAATGATGCGACGGCCGGCGAGATTCTGATTGCGCTCAACGAAATCGGTTATGACGTCCCCAAACAGATCAAGGTCACCGGGATCGACGACGTTGAGTATGCGAAACTGCTGCGTGTTCCGCTAACGACGGTACGCCAACCATGCACGGAGATTGGCGAAGTCGCATTTCAAGTCATGCTGGATCGATTGTCCAATCCCCAAGCACCCTATCGCGAAATCAACTTGAGTTGCGAACTGGTGGTCCGCGAGTCCACTCGATAGCGTAAGCCCGTCTGCCGTGAAAAACTATTTTCCTCAGGACATGCCGCGCGAATCATTAAAGATGCCTAGGCACAAAACGTCAGGATATGACATCTAGTCGTAGGAAATCGGCAAGACATCGTCATCGGCATCCGTACGCCAGAGCCGCTGAACCAGTACAAACAACATCGCGCCGCTCCATCCAAACAGGAGCAAACCGTTGATTGCGATAAAAGCACTAATGAGTCTGGTCGACTCCTCCAGAACGACGTCACCGTAGCCAACCGTCGTGTAGGTCACTGCAGAAAAATAAAGTGCTTCTTCGAAACCGCTAACCGTGTTGGGAGCAAGCCAATAAAAGCCGATGGCCCAAATCCCGATATCGAGTAGATGCTTGGCCGTAAACATGCAGGCCGAAACCATAAGAACGAATGAGCGAAAGTAATCACCCATTCTTCGCCGCCACGAGGGGCCATAGGCCTTGAGGAACTTGATGACCACGGTGGTCGTCACGCCGTGAAGAAAAACCGTGAGCGCAATTCCAATGAGTCCAGCGATGGTAACTTTCAGCATCGTTCCGTTCTAATACAAAACAGAAAGCAATTCATTCCCGGCTCCCTTTTTCGTGAACTCTTGTTTAGCAGTTTGACATTCCTTGACAAGTCGACGAACCGATTCCAAAGCAGGATGTCGGAGACTGTTTTTCTTTCCCAAGTTTAACCTGTTCTGATACCATACTTAAACAAGCTAAACGATTTGGAGAAAAACATGAATCACTATCTATCCTTGTTTTCGATCCTCGGCCTGGCGTTCGTATTGGGTTGCGGAGGCGGCAACGGTGGCGAAAAAAAGGACAAGGCAGGCTCCAAGAAGAAGGTTGGGATATTGGTCCAAACGACGGTCAATCCCTTCTTCAACGAATTGGCAGAAGCTGCCAAGGAAGAGTTAGGCGATGAATACGAAGTTACGATCCTCGGCGGCGACAATAAAGCGGACACCCAAGCTAAACAAATCAAGGATCTGGTTGTACAAAAATATGATGTCCTTTTGATTACTCCCTGCAATGCAAATGCAGTTGGTGCTCCGATTCGCGATGCCAACGACGCGGGCATTCCGGTTTTCACCGCCGACACGGCGTGCCTGGACAAAGACGCAAATATCGAGTCTCACGTCGCGACTGACAACTACGCCGGTGGGAAATTGGCTGGACAGGCGATGATTCAGGCTTTGGATGGGAAGGGCGGAAAAATTCTGATCCTCGACTATGAGCAGGCCGAGTCGTGCCAGGAAAGAGTTCGAGGGTTTCGCGAAGTGATCAAAGCTTTCAATGATGACCCCAAAAACGAAAACTCGAAAATTGAGATTGTTTCGCAGTTGCCAGGAATGGCAGAAGAAGCAGCCAGCCAGAAACAAATGAAAGACGCGCTAAAGGCTGATCGGGACTTGGTTGGCGTCTTTGCCATCAACGATCCTTCCGCGTTGGGGGCGGTCGCCGCCATTGAAGAGGAAAAGCTGCAGGCTCAAATTAAAGTGATCGGCTTTGACGGTCAAAAAATCGGTAAACTGGCGATCCGGGAAGGTCAAATTTTCGCCGATCCAATTCAGTTTCCCAAACGAATGGGAAAACTAAGTGCGCAATATATCAAAGCGTATTTTGCTGGTGACGATTACCCGAAGCAGACCATGATTCCGCCTGAGTTGTACTTCCAGAAGGATGCATTGGCCGACAAAGAATTGTCAAAGTAACTGATTGCCCTTGCTCCCCGTTCGCTGTGCCTGGCGATGTTCGAATCCCAAACACCTCTGTTGAGGATGGCCGACATTGAAAAGTCTTACCCGGGGGTACGTGCGCTCGACGGTGTCGACATCCATCTTAACTCCGGGGAAGTTCTCGCAATCATCGGTGAAAATGGAGCTGGCAAAAGTACTCTGATCAAGACGCTCGGTGGTGCCCACCAACCAGATTCAGGAGAAATATTGATTGACGGCAGGCCACTCGCACTGCCCAGTCCCGCGGCCGCTCAAAGGGCTGGAATTGGCCTTATCTATCAAGAGTTCAATTTAATACCGCACCTGACCGTTCGCGAAAACATTTTCCTCGGTTCCCCGATACACCGTTTGGGCCTGGTTGACCGCGGACAAGAAAGGCGAGAATCAGAAACGCTTTTCCAAAAGCTTGGAATGCCGATCAATCCGGAATCGGTTGTATCGACACTAAGTATTGCTGAGAAACAGGTCGTGGAGATTGCCAAGGCGATCCGAGCCAACATGCGCATTCTCGTGATGGATGAACCGACGGCCACGCTGACCCCCGTCGAAGTGCAAAAGCTATTTACAATCGTTTCTGAGCTAAAATCTCGCGGAATTGGAATCATTTATATCAGCCATCGGCTCGATGAAATCCAGGAGTTGGCAGACCGTGTGGTCGTTTTGCGTGACGGCCAAAAGGTCGGCGAGAACGCAGCCAAAGAAATCGACCGCCAGCAAATGATTGAAATGATGGTCGGACGGAACATTGAACAAGAATACCCGAAAGAGAAATCATCGTTTGGCGACGTTCGACTTCGAGTCGAGCAATTGCATTGGCGACAACAAGTGCGGGGAGTCAGCTTTGAGGTTCGCGCTGGCGAGGTATTGGGAATAACCGGCCTGGTCGGTGCCGGCCGATCCGAGACGGCAAGGCTCATCGCCGGAGCAGAGATTCCCGAGCGGGGCACCATTTTAGTTAACGGCGTGGCACAACGTTTTCGTTCTCCCGCCGACGCAATCCGGGCTGGAATCTGTTTTTTGACGGAAGATCGCAAAGATCAAGGTCTTGTCCTTGGCCACAGTTTGACCGACAACTTTGGCTTGCCAAACCTGAAAACGTTTTCCAATCTTGGAATCGTTCGCGCTGAATCGGAGCAATCCGCCTTCGCCATTCAGACCGAGCAACTGCAGATCAAAGCATCATCAAATCGACAACTGGCGGGCCAGCTGAGCGGCGGCAATCAACAGAAATTGGTTCTTGCCAAATGGCTCGAACGCAATTGCAATATCGTTATCATTGACGAGCCGACGCGTGGAATCGACGTTGGTGCAAAGTTTGAGATCTATCGACTTCTGAATCGACTGGCAAAACAGGGAAAAGCCATTGTGATGATCAGCTCCGAATTGCCCGAAATCCTCGGCATGTCCGACCGTGTCTTGGTGATGCGAGAAGGAATGGTTTCTGGCGAGATAGAAACCCCGCAATCGGCCACCCAAAAGGAGGTCATGGAGCTGGCCGCTCATTGAGCGGCAAAAATCCCCTTGGCAAAAAACATGGCTGGCACCAAACAAAATCAATTTCTGGCGCAATTCCTTAACGATTACGGGATGATCATCGTCTTATTGGCGCTAACGATTGTCTTAAGCGTCGCAACGCTGGACCAGCAGCAGGCGGTTGGGCGTGTGGCCGGCGCTGAAGTCGCTGAAAAAGTGAACCGCCGATCCGATTCACTGATCCTTTTGGTTGCCGTACCGAAAGGCATTCTTGACTACGAGTTCACAAACGAGTTTGAGTCCAAAGTTGACACGAGACACGAAGTTTTTGAATACGTTCACGGCGGACCTCGAGAAGCCAAACAGGCCCTGAACCGGGCCAAGGCAGCAAATCGACCGATCGATTTAATTGTCTGTACGACCGCCTCGTCCAAGTGGGATCCGGTACGCGACTCGGAAAAGGAGATCGTCCAGCCTTCCAGCTACGTTTGGCCAGATCTATTGATGCCGGACAACGTGGTCACCATCGCGCAACGAATTACCATCATTGCGATCATCGCCATTGGCATGACGATGGTCATCATCACCGCGGGCATTGACCTTTCCGTGGGCAGTTTGATCGCATTGTCTGCCGTCGTAACCGGCGTACTCATTCGCGATGTGTTTGGGGGCGAGGATGCCACGACTCCGACTTTGGTGCTGGCGGCTCTGGGCGGAATCCTTGCGAGCGGTCTGGTCGGTTTGGGTACAGGCTTCCTGGTCGCCGGCTTCCGTTTGCCGCCTTTCATTGTCACGCTTGCGATGATGCTTCTGGTTCGCGGGGTGGCCAACGTAATATCCGATCAAAAGACCATTCACGAAATCCCCAATCAATTCGAGGTGCTTGGCAAAGGTTATCTTCTTGGGATCCCCTATTCCGTGATGCTGATGTTTGGACTTTATTTGATTGCCTACCTCATCATGAGTCGTACGGTTCTCGGACGACAAATATACGCGGTCGGCGGGAATGAAGAGGCGGCAAGGCTTTCGGGGGTCCCTGTCAAACGGGTGCAACTCATTGTCTACACCGTATGCGGGTTGCTCGCTGGATTGGGTGGCGTCATCCTTTGTTCACAACTGGGAAGTGCCAAAGCCAGCTTTGGTCAAATGGACGAACTCACCGTCATCGCGGCAGTGGTGGTCGGTGGGACGAGCCTGATGGGCGGGCAGGGAAAAATCCTAGGAACGCTGATCGGCGCATTTATCATCGGGGTGATTCAAAATGGAATGAACACCCTTGGGCTGGATGACAAAACCCAGATGATTGTGCTTGGCTCCGTGATCGTGCTTGCCGTGCTACTGGACCGCATCAAAAAAGGGCAGGTAAAATGGACCGACGTACGCGGCGTCTTGAATAGCTAACACGAACCGCGACTCGACACGTAACTCACCGCTGGAACTGCAATGCGCATCTCAACCACGATCACTACCATTCTGATTTGTCTCCTGGCAAATCTCGCTGTTGCCCAACAAAGCGTCCACAAACTTTCAATCGCTCATAAAAACTTCAAGGCTCCGGACGGAATCATCTGCTCGAACAAAACTTACCCCGAGCACAAAACCGAAAAGTGGGTAATTGAGAAAAGAACCCTCAAAGGCGGATCCCAGGAAGGCGTCGAATTGGTCATTTTCAATTCGGGAAAACTGAGCTTTGCCGTTATTCCCACGCGCGGGATGAGTTTGCTGCGAGCGGAATATGGCGATGTCAAACTTGGCTGGAATTCGCCTGTCAAACAAGTCGTCCATCCAAAGCATATCAATCTCAATGATCACGGAGGGCTTGGATGGCTGGATGGCTTCAACGAAATGATGTGCCGCTGCGGCGTCGAGTTTGCCGGACACCCGGGAGAGGACGACGGCAAGATGCTTACACTCCATGGTCGAATTGGCAATATTCCTGCCACGAACTATGAGGTCGCAATCGATCAAAAACCTCCCCATCGCATCCGGATCCGCGGTCTCGTCGAGGAGCGGCGTTTCAAATTCGGTGTCTTTGAACTGTGGACAGAAATCTCTACGGTACCCGGAAGCAATTCATTTACGTTCAGCGATCGTTTGATCAATCGAAGCGAGTATGCAAAAGAGTATCAGATCATCTACCACTCCAATTTTGGTCGAAACTTGCTTGAGAAGGATTCCAAATTCGTTGCGCCGGTGAAGTCCGTTTCTCCATTCGACGACTACGCCGCAAAAGACATGAATACGTTTGACACTTACCTCGGACCCACCAAAGGTTTTGGCGAACAGGTTTTTTGCCTTGAAATGTATGCGGATGACAAAAAGAAGACGAAGGTGATGCTGCACAATTCAGCCGGCGATCGCGGAGTCAGCATGAGCTACGGGGTTGAAAGCTTGCCCTTTTTCACGCTTTGGAAAAACACCGACACGGAAACGGATGGATATGTCACCGGTCTCGAACCAGGCACGGGTTTTCCTTACAACCGATCCGTTGAAAGACCCAATGGACGTGTGCCAAAACTTGAACCCGGCGCCCGGATCACGTTTGATGTGAAATTCACCGTCCTTGAGAACAAGGCCGCGGTCGACGCAACCCGCCGCCAGATCAAGAGGATTCAGGGCGATCGAAAGACTTTCGTGAACGAATCACCACCGAAAAAGCCAGATTCAAAGCCGGAAAACAAATAAATGGTTTGGCTGCTGCCTGGGCAAAACTGCTATCACCAAGCGTTCAGCCTAACCCATTTGGGGCTGCAGAGATTGGCTGATCGACAAAGTTTAACAGATTGTTAAAACCGGTTCGAAAAAAATCTTCGTCAAACTTTTCCTGACTGCACAAAACCGCAAAGTCGACCGATTGAGAGAATCAAAGCGAATTCTCGTCGCCTTTGGGGTTCAGGAAAATGAAAAGCCGGATTCAGTTCTGTCGTCTTGTCGCGTTTGTTTGTTTGATTCTTTCGCCGACTTTGGTTCAGGCGCAGGGAATCTTTTTACCTGCGAGCGGTGCCGTTAACCGAGGGATGGCTGGAGCAACGACCGGAACCGGATTGGAGGCCATCGGCTCCATGTATTGGAACCCGGCGACGATCACCCAGTTGCCAACCAATGAAATGGCCTTTGGCTTCGAGGCAATTTATTCGAACTATGAATTGTCGTCCGGATTCCCGGGCGTCGGAGCGGGTTCGACGGAAGCCGAAACGGGCGCCAATCCCGTTCCTTCGATTGCCTGGGTGCACCATGACGACAGCCGCGGATTGACTTACGGCCTCGGTATTTTCGGAGTGGCCGGTTTCTCAGTGAATCTTCCGGCTGATCCTACCAACCCGATTCTTTCACCTCCGGTCCCTTTGGGAGGAGCCGGTGTCGGGCGCATCAAATCCGATGCGATCTTCTTTCAGATGAATCCCGCAGTTTCAATGAAACTCACCGATCGCTTGTCAGTTGGATTGGGTCCGGTCATTGGGATGGGGAAAATCACGCTTGATGACAACGTGTTTGCCGATGCGAATCCCAGTGGACTTTATCCGGACGGCGATGGAAGTCGCTACCACTGGGGAATTGGTGGACAAATTGGATTGCACTATGTTCACAACGAACGTTGGGAATCCGGGATCAATGTAAAAACCCCAACCTGGTTTGAGACCTTTCGTTACTTCAGCGAAACCGATGCGGGACTTCCACGCCTCGACAAGGTAAACGTAACGCTTCCGATGATCGTCAGTGGTGGTGTCGCCTATCGCGGCATCCAAAACATGTTGATTACCGCGGACGTACGCTACGTCGATTACACGTCCACCGAGGGTTTCGGGGACGACGCTGCCTACGAGCCGGGTGGAAACGTCGCTGGTCTTGGCTGGAAAGACCAGGTCGCGTTCGCCATTGGGACGCAAATC
>CAYSXI010000089.1:8025-19908 GCA_964434955.1 uncultured Pirellulaceae bacterium | reverse complement strand
GTTCCAATAGGTGACTGTCCAGGCGAAAATCGTCCGCAAAGGGGCTAAACAGAAACGCCTTTCCCGCTTTGGGAATTTGAAAGGCAGATTCATCAAATCGTGTTTGAGGCGGCAATTCACCATTCATGCACGCGGAAACATGAAGCTGAACAACGGACGGTTGGTTGATGGCGAAATGCGAATCAAAGATTTCTGCCGACGCTGGGAAGCGTGGATTGATCTCAAGTAGCGACACCCGGTCATTTTTGACGATCGCATCCAGTCCAAATATTCCCCGCATTTCAAATTCGCGAGCGACCGCAGCGCCGATTCGTTTTAGCTCTTCCCTGATTTTCGGTTCAATTGTCAGCGGTCCGATGGAACCGCAATAGGCAAACTCGGGAGCGTTAAATTGTGTTTGCCCGACGAGTTGTTCCGTCAAACCAATCAAGCGACAATCCGAATGGTTGGCAAGGCAAGTCGCGGAAATGAGATTGCCTTCCAGATGACGCTGCAGGTAGGTGCCTTGATCGACGAGCAAATTCGTCGATCGGGATTCGCCGAAACAATCGAAGCGTTGGACCCCATTTCCGCCAACGGTTTTCTCATATTTGATCAACCAGTTTTCTGGCGCAAGCCTTCTTGCGGCGTCAAGCTCTTGGGAGCCATCGTTGAAGATTGTTGGCGGAAACGAGATCTCATTTCGTTGGCAAAAGTCGACGAGTTGGTCGATTCGTTTCGTTCGCCCGATTTGTTCGGCGGCAGCTCCGAGCAGCCCAAATTCTTCCGACATCGCAGCGACGATTTGCGGATGAGACTCTGCACCTCCTGTGAGCATGACATGGGAAGCATGGATGCCTTTCGCGATGGCAGGGACTTGCGACCAATTCGTGAATGTTTTTGCGGAAGCCATTTCGCGAGTGTCGGAATCTGCAAAAAGATCCAATGCAAAAATTCTAGCATTCAAACTTTGCGCAGACTTCGCAGCTGCTCTGGCACTGGCTCCGACGATCAGCAAGCCCGATAAATCTTCCTTGTTGTTGTGGGTAGTTGGCATTGCCGATGGGTTTTGATAAGTTGCTACCGCTTGGAAAACTTCCAGGCAATTTAGCTTTTTTGAAATGACAAATGGGCTGACTTGAAGGCTTTCTGCGAATCGAATTTTTGCAGCGAGCAACTGGCGGGTTTCATTGTGCCAGTTACAGGTTTGGTTTGATCAATCTATTTTGCATTTGTTCAATTTGAATGGCCAGTTGCCCTTGTGCCAGCCGCCGCCAAATTGTCCGCGATGACAGACTTGCGAACCGAGGTTTGAAACTGTCGATCGATCGATTAGCCCTCACTGATTTCAATGCCCTTTACTTGTTTTTTGATTTGATCCATTCGCGGAGAATTGACTATGTCGCTTTTGGTTGGTGAATCGCTGGTCGGCGATGGCAATGAAGTTGCCCACATTGATTTGTTGATTGGTAGTAAGGACGGCCCCGTTGGTGTTGCATTCGCAAATGCTTTGGCCACACAGAGCAAAGGTCACACAAACTTGTTGGCAGTTTTGACGCCTAACCTGGCTGTCAAACCCTCGACCGTGATGATCACGAAATTCACCATGGACAATCTGAAACAAGCGGTTCAGATGTTCGGCCCAGCTCAAGCGGCTGTCGCCAAGGCCGTTGCTGACAGTGTTGCCGATGGCGTCATTCCAAAAGATCAGTGCGAAGATCTCGTCATCGTTTGCGGCGTGTTCATTCACAAAGCAGCGGAAGACGACAAGAAGATCTACGACTACAACTATGAAGCAACGAAAGAATCGATTGCCAATGCAATGAACGGCAAGCCTTCGGCCGACGAAATGATCGCGGGCAAAGAAGAAGCGGCTCACCCATTCCGTGGATTCTAGTCAAAAAGAAAATCATCAACCCGCGCTTCGAGCGCGGGTTTTTTTATGCACTTCAACAATGCAATCAAAGTAATCGCCGGCCATGACACGAAAAATTCTGCTTCAACTGGATACGGATTCGGCGCCAAGCGTATTCGACTCCATCACGGCGGTTGATTCCGATGTTGATGTGTTGCTTCGTCAACAAAACGTGACGACGGACAACGTCGAAGCGATGGTGCACGGCGCCATTTTTACGCGCGGTGGGGACAATTTGCGATCGACCGCAATCTTTGTTGGCGGGAGCAATGTGGCTGCCGGCGAGGCCGTTTTTGAAAAAGTGAAGAACACATTTTTCGGCCCTTGTCGAGTTTCGGCCATGCTGGATAGCAATGGTTCCAATACAACCGCTGCGGCGGCGGTGCTCTCCGCCGCAAGGCATGTCGAACTTTCTGAGTCTCGAGCCACCGTGTTAGCTGGAACGGGCCCCGTCGGCGTTCGTTGCGCCGAGCTGTTGATGCGGGAAGGCGCTCACGTCACTTTGACATCTCGGAAACTGGATAAAGCCGAGACGGCTTGCCAGAGCCTTCAATCACTCGGCAGTCTTCCGGGGAAAGCCGAGCCATTTGAACTTTCTGATTCGGGCCAGGTACTCGATGCCATCGGAGAAAGTTCACTTGTTTTCGCTTGTGGAGGTGCGGGGGTATGTCTCTGGCCGGACGAATTTTGGGCAGCAAACAGCTCAGTGAAGGTCGCGGTCGATGTGAATGCGGTTCCGCCCCTGGGGATCGAGAAGATCGGCGTTACGGACAAGGCCAACGAGGTCGACGGAGTCAATTGTTACGGCGCAATCGGTGTGGGTGGACTCAAAATGAAAATTCACAAGCGAGCAGTCCTCGCTTTGTTTGAACAAAACGATCGAGTTTTGGCTGCGCCAGAGATCTTTCAAATCGGAAAAGAATTGATGGCGGACGGATAAGTCGGCAAAAATCAGTCCATCAAGAAAAGCACGAAAATGGCTCCATAAAGCATCGCCGCACAGAGTATGAAAATGATGATCCGATAAATGAGTCGCGTCATCTTTCCGGAAGCCGAATCCGCGCTGGCAACTTCGTATTCCGTGCCACGATAGCTGACTCGAGTGACGCCAGCATCCAGTTCGGTAAAACCTCCCGAAGCGTTCGGGATAAGAACCGAATGCTTGAATCGATCGGACATGGAAGGATCGACAAATTTGGGCGGTAGCATGGCGACAAGTTCGTCGTGATCGCGTTTTGCTTCTTCCGCTTGTTTGGCGCTCCGTGCTTTTTCTTTCTCGTCCTTGGCTCTCTCTTTGGCCGACTCTGTATTCGAAGCACTTTTGGGTGCGACCGTTTGAAGGCCGGCTTTTTCCGATTTGGCGTCCGTGGTTTGTTTCGAATTGTCCGCGGCCGCTTGGCTCTCCCCGGGTACCGGCGGTGTTGTTACGGGCGGCGGAGTTTTCGAAGTTGGCGGCGGCGGATTCGGCGTTGGCGACCCGGGTGCGGATTGCGAAAGCGGGGGAGCATCAAGCTTGGGCGAGTCGTTGTGCTTTGGCGATTTACCGGAAACTTTTTCTGCTTTGCCTGCTTTGGCTTCGTTCGGCTTGGATTTGTCCTGCGACTTGGTGGAGGATTCCGATTTAACAGCCTTGGGTTTCTTTGGCGTCAGCTTGTCCAGCGTCGGTTTGTCCAGCGTCGGCTTGGATTTGATACTTGGTTTGTCTTGATTCGCGTCGGCTTGTCCAGTTTCAGAACCGGTTGGGGCGGGTCCTGGGATCTCGATTTTCGCCGATTTTCCGGCCGCCGACTTCTTTCTGGATTTCTTGGCCGGGTCAAAACCCGGAGCGAACATCGCCGCGTCGACATCCGGCGCCGCCGCGGTTGCAGATGAAGAACTTTTCTTCTTTTTCGATTTGGAAGAGCCTCGCGTCGAGATCGACGGCGTTGGAAGTTCGGGTTGGCTTTCCTCGACCACGTTTCCTTCCAAGTCGGTTTGCACCGGCTGTCGGCAATGTGGACAGCCCACGGCTTGCCCAAAAAACTCGGAACTGACTTGGAATTTGCCAGCGCATTCTGGACACGCGATTACTTTTTGCGGAGGGTTTGGTGGATTCGGTTGGGGCGGCTCAGGGGGCCCGGAAATGACTTCGGGTGCCGTTGGCGAAGGGACCGGGGCGTTTTTCAGTTGAAGCGGTTGAACCGGTGGCGGAGCGGAGCCAGACGTGGATGTTGGTTTGTTTTTACTCGGCTTCGATCGACTTCCCGATCCGGATTCGTTGGTTGCCGCCGTTGATTCCGCCGCCGGCAAGTTGACGACTTGCTTGCAGTGCGGGCATTTCACGGAGCGTCCCGCAAAAAGTGACGGAGCCTGAAACGGGGATTCGCAAAGCGGGCAGTCAAATACGGATTGCGACATGTTTTGACGACTTCCCCGTCCTGAATAATTTGAAGATTTTCCTACCGTTCACTACCGTGACAATCACGGACTTGAAGACAAATGTTGAGGAAGTGTCTTTCTATTTTACGTTGAGATTGGTTGGAGCCCAAGTTGCCATCAGATAATTTGTCGTCAAAAGCAAACTTATCTTTGAGCACGAACGTTCAAGTATTGAATATTCGGTCGCCCGCATCTCCCAAGCCGGGAACGATGAACTTGTTTTCGTTCAGCCGTTCATCAATCACACAGGTGTGAATATCGACGTCGGGAAATCGAGCCTGGACTTCCTGGGTGCCTTCGGGTGCTGAAATGATCGAAAGGATTTGAATCCGGTCGACGCCCCACTCCTTCAGCGTTTCACAAGCAAGGCAAGCTGATCCGCCGGTTGCCAACATGGGATCCAATACCATCGCCAAGGAGACGGGACTGCCTGAGGGGAGTTTGTTGTAATAGCCAACCGGTTTGGCCGTCGCTTCATCGCGATAAAGGCCAAGATGCCAAACCTGGGCATCGGGAATAAAGTTCAAAACCGAATCGACCATCCCGATTCCCGCCCGAAGAATTGGTACGAGCCCGATCGAATTTGCCCATTGAAAACCGGCGCACTGAGTTAAAGGCGTTTCGACCTGGTATTCCGCTGTCTCGAGTTCCCGGGTGGCTTCGAAGGCAACCAGCGCGGAAAGTTGGCTAACCGCGTGACGAAAGGCTTGGGGGTTTGTGTTCTTGTCCCGGACTTTCGTCAAATGAAATCGCGTTAGCGGATGATCAATTTGTTGGACTTTTCCCATTTTTCTGAATCAATACTCGAACGTAAAACAATGCAAAGAGTGGCGCGATCACTGCAACCAAAACCGCCGTTGTCAGCCATTCCGATTCACCGGCAAAGTGCCCAAGCAAAACGTAAACGGAAACCAGTGCCAAGTTGGCCAGCGACGTTGAAAGTAAAACGCGTGGAAAACTCAAACGATAAGCACCGCTCACCAACACACTGGCTTCGCCAATCACGGGGATTCCTCGCAGAAGTATTAGAACGGGGAACCCGTAGTGGTTAAACCACTCGTGAATCGGTTCCAGATCACTCGCCTTCGCGAGCCGTTTGGCGAAAGGGATTCCCAGGAAACGAGCCGACCAGTAGCCAATAACCACGGACATCGTCATTCCAAGGAAGCAGATGAGGATCGCGGGAAAGATTCCCAGCAACGCGCCGGCGACGGTTGCGACGCCACTTGAGGGAACGGGGAGAAATATATCCGCTGCCAACAAGACGAATGCCAGCCAGCCGAGTTGGCCGGGTGGGATTTGTGAAGTTTCTGGAGACATCCATTCCAAGAAAAGGTTTTCCAGGTCGAATAAGAAAACCAACGGGAGCGCAATCAAGCCTAACAGGGCGGCGACAACCATGGTTGCGATCCCGATTTTTTTCAAACTTCACCTCGCCAAAAATGAACGCCCTCCATTTTTGCTGAAAATCCGCTCGTTGTTGAGGTGGTAACACGAAGCCGTGGGGCTCGGGGTTGAAAAGCTCGCGTATCGGCCATTGGACGAGCCCGCTATAATCGGGCTTTTATTGGGTTTCGCCGCTGTCGGCGAAAAATGGCGAAGTTGCCTTCGTACCGGAAATTGAGAATGGCCAAACGAAAACGACGTGAAGCTTTTGCGACTGGGGACGACCACCCAAGTCAGGACCATGCCCCGGAAACGGCAGCCGGCTCCAGTGTCGGCAATTTCTTTCGCGATCGCGGGGTTCGAGAAACCATCGAATCCGTCGTGATTGCGGTGATGCTCGCGCTCCTGTTCCGCTGCTTTGAAGCAGAGGCCTTTATCATCCCAACCGGTTCGATGGCGGTTTCGCTTTTTGGTGAACACATCGATGTCGAGTGTGAGCAGTGTGGAATCCGGTATCAGGTTGGAGCCAGCAAAGAAACTCGCGACACACAGCTCGTCTCGTGTTTTTGTCCGATTTGTCAGTACAACATGCAGCTTCATCGGGACCGCAAAAGCAAACAATACAACGTCGATCACGAGACATTTGATGGAGATCGGATCCTCGCCAACAAATTCATTTACGATTTCGTTGACCCGAAACGCTGGGATGTTTTGATCTTCAAGAATCCGAACAATCCCAAGCAGAATTACATCAAGCGCTGCATTGGCTTGCCCAACGAAACCATCGTGATTGTTCACGGAGATATCTATTCGTTTGCCCACGATACGCAAACGATCAATCAGAAGGAGCTGAGGAGAAAGCCGCCGGAAAAGATGTGGCACATGCTCCAGAAAGTGGATGACACCAAGTTTATCGCCAAGAAACTCAAGGAAGCCGGGTGGCCGTCTCGCTGGGATCAGCATGACACGGCCGATGCTGAAAAAGTTTGGGTTATCGGTGAAGCGAATGGCCAATCCAAGTATTCAGTGAAATCGGCAGGTGAATCACCCGCCTGGTTGCGCTACCGCCATATCGCTCCACGTTGGTACGAATGGGACGCGTATTTGAACGAAGGCGTCTTGCCCCCGCGAATTCAAACCGGCTATCAAGGCGAATTGATCGCCGACTATTACGCCTACAATCACCACCAGCAATACCAGGTCGGGCCAAACAAGATTTCGTTCACGGACCGACAACTGAAGGACCTTGCGAAAAATTTTCCAGCCGAAGTTCATGATGAATTTGATCATCAGCGTTCGATCGGAATTCGTCGACCAACACAGTACTTTTATGATCGCAACCTGGGAATGCACTGGGTTGGCGATTTGTGCGTTGACGCAGAGGTCGACGTCAAGTCTTCCCAGGGGCAGGTCGTATTTCAATTGGTGGAAGGTGGAATTGCCTTCAACTGCACGATTGATTTGGCCTCCGGCACGGCGGCATTTTCATGCGACGATGATCGGGTTCAATTTGTCGACTCCAGTGGAAGTCCCACTTCATCGACCGAATCCAAGAATCGGGTCATCAAGGGGCAGGGGAAATACTCGATTCGTTTTGCGAATTACGATGATCGTTTGGCGCTTTGGGTGAACAAGAAGCTGATTCGATTCGGCAGTGACAACTTCGTCAATTACATTCGCAAAGGCGATGTGCTGCCAAAATGGAAGAATCAAAAAGGACAGCGCGGTGACGCGGAGCCGGTGGCGATCGGAGCAGCGGGTGGCGCCGAACTGGAAATTGGTCGAATTCAGGTTTTGCGCGACATCTACTATGTTGCCACGACGACTTATCGAGGTGGTTTGGCCGAATATCTTGGCCCGAATCAACCGGCGGAGATTCGTCGTTACTTGACGACCCCCTCCAGTTGGGAAACGCCGAAAACCGTCGAGTTTTTTGAATCTCGCAATCCCGAAAACGATCCGGCGAAATACCAGATTGCCGACGATTGTTTCATGCCGATGGGTGACAACAGTCCTCAAAGCCTGGATGCCCGGTCTTGGACCATTGGTGGGCAGCCGGCACCTCCCTATTTTCACAGGGATTATCTCAGCGGCCGGGCGATGGTGATTTATTGGCCCCATAGTTGGAATTGGCCACCAGGTTGGCCTAACTTCAAACGCATGGGTTTTATACACTAGTGCCAGAAGTTGTGCCGAACGCGCAACGGATGTTGAACGTACAAGGTGTTTGCCTGTTCCAGTTCGGGCTCTGAATTGCCAACCTAGGTCAGCAGCAGTTGCTGTTCGCGAGGATGCGTCGACCGACAAGGAGGATCGAATGATTTTACGTGCTTTGGATCTCGCCAAATCTTATTCCCGCAGGCGAGTCGTCGACGGTGTAACACTTGAGGTCGAACAGGGCGAAATTGTTGGATTGTTGGGTCCCAACGGCGCCGGAAAAACAACCACCTTTCGAATGATCTGTGGAATGGTCACGCCGGACCGCGGACAAGTCTGGCTGCGGGGTCAAGAAGTTACCGAATGGCCGATGTACGTTCGCGCGCGGGATGGGGGCATGGGTTATCTACCTCAGCAAAGCAGCGTGTTTTCCAAGCTTTCGACCGAGCAAAACATTCTGGCAATGTTGGAGATGATTGGCATCCACGGAAAAAAAAGAAGGATGCGCTGCGACGAATTGCTGGATCAATTTCAGATCCGACATATCCGCAAAACGAAAGCCGCCAGGCTATCTGGTGGAGAGCGGCGACGCCTGGAGATTGCCCGTTGCCTTGTCTCGGAACCCGAGATCATCATGCTGGACGAACCATTCGCCGGGATTGATCCCGTGACGGTTCAGAACATTCAAACAATCATTCAGCAACTGAGTGATGAAGGCATTGCGGTCTTGATTACCGACCATGCCGCGCGTGAGATCCTGCAAATCACCGATCGGACCTACGTCGTCAGCGAAGGCAAAATCCTGGTGAGTGGTGACGCAGAGCAAATCATCGCGCACGAAGAGGTCAAACGAAAGTATCTTGGTGAAATCGAAATGATTCCAGATACCGATCGCAAACGACGAAAGCCCAAACGCAAGAAAGTCGTTGAGCGAATACAAGAAACGGAAGCGGAAGATTCGTTCGAAGAAACAGCTTCTGCTGAATCGTTGGATCCGCCCTCCGAGGCGGAGGTGCCGGCTCGTGCAAAAACCCGGCGCGTCAAACGCAAGCTCGGTGAAAAACCGAAAATCTCTCGCCCGAAAATTCGCCCGATTCGAACGTCGGATCTTGATTAAGCTCCATTTGGTACTTGTAGCGCGCTGTTCAATTTGCAAAATTGCCTTCCGATTAATTGAGGATGGCAATCATGAATTCGAAAAAGATTTTTCTGGCGGTTGACTTGGGTGCTTCCAGCGGACGGCTTATCGCTGGCTCGCTGTCCTCCACGGGTTTTGAACTCGAAGAAATCCACCGGTTTCCCAACCAAGGTGTGCGGGCCGGAAACCGTTTGCTTTGGGATTGGCTCGGGCTTTGGCAGCACATCAAAGATGCCTTGAGAATTGCCGGAAATCGCTTCAAGGGCGACGAAATTGTCAGCGTGGGCGTTGACACCTGGGGTGTCGATTTTTCCTTGATGGGTAAAGACGGCGACGTGATTGGCTCGCCGATTTGTTATCGCGATTCTCAAACGCAGGGCATATTCGAAGAAGCGTTCAAGGTCTGTCGGCGTGAGGAGATTTTTGATCGGACGGGTTTGCAGTTCATCGAATTTAACTCGCTTTTTCAACTTTATGCGATTAAGAAACGGAACCCGGAGCTGTTGGATCAGGCCGAACGTTTCCTGATGATGCCGGATTTGTTCCATTGGTTGCTCTGCGGTGAAATGACCAACGAGTCCACCGATGCCTCGACATCGCAGTTGATTGATCCACGGACGATCGACTGGGCTTCCGATGTCATCGAAAAGTTCGGAATTCCCACGGAGATTTTTGGCGAGATTGTTCAGCCGGGAACGTCGATTGGAAAATTGCGGCCTGAGTTGGCGGATGAACTTGGTCTTCCCCAGATTCAGGTCGTTGTGCCGGCCAGTCACGACACGGCCAGCGCCGTCGCTGCGGTTCCGGTTCAATCGGAGGCCCTGCCCACCCCCAACTGGTGTTACGTCAGTAGCGGTACCTGGTCTTGCGTTGGAGTAGAGCTTCAATCGCCAAGAATCAACCAGGTCGTCGGAGACTTGAATTTTACGAACGAGGGTGGGGTCGAAGGCACAACGCGGCTTCTGAAAAATGTTGCCGGGATGTGGTTGGTTCAGGAATGCCGGCGAATCTGGGAGCGTGAAGGTCGCGAGTTCGATTGGGAGAATCTCGTTCGCCTGGCGGAAGATTCACCGCGCTTGGGCAGTCATGTTCCCCCCGATCATCCGGAGCTGATGGCACCGGCTAACATGCCACAGGCAATCGCGTCGATTTGCGAAGCGACAGGGCAAACGCCTCCGGCGGACGAAGGCCAGATGATTCGTTGCACCTTGGAGAGTATCTCGCTTCGGTACCGTATGGTCTTGGAATGGCTCGAGCAAATTACGGAAGCCAGCATTGATCGAATACATATTGTCGGAGGTGGAACTCAGAATCGTCTTCTGAACCAGTTGGCCGCGGACGCAACCGGACGGGAAGTCATCACGGGGCCGATCGAAGCGACCGCCATTGGGAACCTGATGATGCAAATGGTGGGTGCCGGCGAACTGGCGAATGTGACCGAAGGTCGCCAGATGGTGGCCAACAATTTTCCGCTCGAGACCTATGAGCCCGGCAATGAAGATGGCTGGGACGAAGCCTACGAAAAATTCAAAAAGATCGCGGACTAGTCGGGTTGCGGCTTTGGCTTCGTGGATGAACGTGGTGACTTGGAGCGCGAAACGAAATGAGCCCCTCAACTCCAAATATTGATACCGAATCGGGTTGCAAGGCTTTCCTTGAGATTTATCGGGATGGGTTACTAAACGATACGCTTCCTTTTTGGATTCCTCGGGCCGAAGACAACGTGCACGGCGGTTTTCAGACTGCCAGAGGGCGAGCGGGAGAGCTGCTTGATACCGACAAGAGTGTTTGGGCCCAGGGCCGATTTTCCTGGCTTCTCGGCGAGCTGTTCAATACCGTGGAGCCGAATCCGGATTGGCTAAGGCTGGCCAAGTCCGGTTGCGACTTCATGATCGACCACTGTTTCGATCCGTTGGACGGCCGAATGTGGTTTCACGTCTCGGACAAAGGTTTGCCGATTCGCAAACGCCGTTATTCCTTCACGGAAAGTTTCGCGGCGATCGCGTTTGGTGAATTGGCCAAGGCCACGGGGCAGCAGAAATATCGGGAATTCGCTGAGAAATCCTTTGATCAATTTGTTCAAGGAAACCTCAGCCCGCAGGGACCGGCAAAGTTTACGGGGGTCCGGCCAGGACGTGGTATCGGTTTTCCCATGATCCTTGTGGTGACGGCCCAGCAGCTCCGAGAGTCAATCGGGTTGGAGTCGGCGAATCATTGGATCGACTTTTCGATTGATTTGATCAGACGGTATCACCTGAAGCCCGATATCCGCTGCGTCATGGAGACGGTGGGATTGAATGGCGAGATCATTGACCATTTCGACCAAAGAACGTTGAATCCCGGGCATGCAATTGAAGCTGCCTGGTTCTTGATGGCGGAAGGCGCAATCCGTTCTGACCCATCGCTTGTTCAGACAGGCTTGCAAATGTTGGACTGGATGTGGGAGCGTGGTTGGGACGAAGAGCACGGGGGAATCCTGTACTTTGTGGATCTTCATGGCGGACCCGTTCAGGAATATTGGCATGACATGAAATTCTGGTGGCCGCACAACGAAACGATCATTGCGACGTTACTTGCTTTTCTGCTCACGGGAGATTCAAAATATGCAAGATGGCATTCCCAAGTTCATGCGTGGGCGTATGATCATTTCCCAGACTCGGAATTCGGGGAATGGTACGGGTATCTACGCAATGATGGAAGCGTGAGCTCGGATTTGAAAGGGAATCTATGGAAGGGACCCTTTCATTTGCCCAGGATGCAGTTGGTCTGTTGGAAGATGTTGGAAAACAAGTTGGCGGGGCAGCCGATTTTCTAGAGGGTTGGTTCTATGGTTGAAACATTTATTGTCGATGCGTTTACGAATCGGGCATTTGGAGGAAACCCGGCTTGC
>CAYSXI010000089.1:0-7999 GCA_964434955.1 uncultured Pirellulaceae bacterium | reverse complement strand
CTTGTTGAAGCGTGAATACGGCAATGATTGGATGCAGTCGGTGGCCGCCGAAATGAACCTGTCGGAAACGGCTTTCGTGCGACGGATCGACGAACAGAATTTCAAGCTGCAGTGGTTTACCCCCGCAGTCGAAGTCGACTTATGCGGCCACGCGACCCTGGCAACTGCTCACGTGCTTTGGCAAAACGATCTCGTGCAAGGGAGTGACGCGATTTACTTTGATACTCGAAGCGGCATTTTGACTTGCACCAATGTGGGCGGAAAAATCGAAATGGATTTTCCCGCCAATCCGGCCGTCGATACTCCGATCAACCCGGCGGTGATCGAAGCGATGGGCGTTCATCCCATCTTCACCGGCAAAAACAGCTTTGATCTCTTGATCGAAGTTGCAAGTGAATCGGAAGTTCTCAACGCCGACGTGAACTTTCAGCGACTTCGCGACGAACCGGTACGCGGTGTCATTCTTACCAGCCGGAGTGAGAAGCCGGAATTCGATTTCATTTCCCGTTTTTTTGCACCGGGTGCGGGAGTCGATGAGGATCCGGTTACGGGTTCCGCCCATTGTTGCCTTGGACCCTATTGGGGCGCAAAGCTCGACAAAAAAGACTTGGCCGGATTTCAGGCCTCAAAACGGGGGGGAGTCGTTTCGATCCAGCTCAGTGAAGACCGGGTCCTGCTTCAAGGGCATGCGGTCACCGTGATGCGCGGCGATCTGCTCGTCAGTGATGACTAGAAATTGGCGATCGGTTGATGCCATAAATGGAAGCGCCCTCCGATCCTCACTCATCCGAATTCCTTTTCGCTCAAGCTCTCGAAAGATACTGGGCCGTTCGAGTATCGACTTTGACTCGCTCGTTTTGCTTGAGATATTCGGGGACCTGGATTTGTAGTCCGGTTTCCAGCGTTGCCGGTTTGGTGCGGCTGGTGGCCGAGTTTCCTTTGACACCCGGGTCGCAGTGGGTCACTTCCAGCTCGACCGCGGTCGGCAGCATCACACCAACGCACTCGTCGTTGTAGATCATCGCGGAAAGCCCTTCCATCCCTTCGGTGATGAACTGTTTCTCGTGTTCAATGTCCGTCATCGGGATGGAATACTGGTTATAGTTTTCTCCATCCAGGAAGTGCATGCTTTCCGCGTCGGCGTACATGAAGCCGACATTGCGTCGTTGAAAGTCGGCTTCGTCCAGTGACTCGCCGCCCTTCAAGGTGATATCGACTTTGTTCTTGGTAACCAGGTTTCGCGCACGAAACTTGTAAATGGTGGCCGCACCACGAGCAGAAGGCGACTGCACACTGATGCTTTCGACAATCACGGGATTGCCTTCGTAAACGACCACCGAACCGTTTTTGATTTCTTTGGCTTGCATTTGAAAAGCGATTAGACAAGTGAATTTGACTGTGGATCGACGCCGACGCCTTCACACAGCTCGGCCAGCTTTTCCAGGACGATGAGAAGCCCACCCGGGTCCAGGAACTCATCTTCCGAAGCGCCTTCACCTACTTGCTCGAAGTGGTAGATCTCAAAACGCGCGTTCGTACCTTCCAGGCGGGCGATCTTTTTGTGATCGTCGCCGGTCAGCGTGGTCGTTTGCAGCTCTTCCAAAAGTTCTTCGACCTGGGAAGTTACGTCTTCGCCTTCGACGTAAGTGATATCCATCGCGGAAAAATCGTAGGGAGAACGAACCGTCATCGATTCGAACACGTCATCGTTTTCCTTGACGTTGACGGTTTCGTATTTCGGTCCAAGCTCACTCAGTGCAGCCTGCAACTTATCTACCTCAGGACGATTCTCTCTCTTGAACAAGAGAAAGTAAGTTTCACGGTACTGATAATTTTTGTCTTCGAATAAAGACACTTCGAACTCCGATTGCCAAAAGGGGCTGTTCACACCCACATAATCTACCGAAACATGCCCGGATTGGGAGTAGCCCGGCAATTCGTCGTGAAATCGAGGTTCGAATCAGTCGTTTTCGCCCAATTCTCTTGCTCGAAGCGTCGCCGCTTCGACGGCCAACATGACAGCCGCCCGAAATCCACTTTCCTCAAGCGCTTGCATGCCCGCAATCGTGGTTCCGCCAGGGCTGGTGACTTGATCCCGCAATACGCCGGGGTGATCGCCGGACTGTTTAACCAATTCGGCGCTTCCAATCACGGTTTCGATTGCGAGTTGTCTTGCCGTGGCCCTGGGAAGGCCGACGTTCACCCCGCCATCGATTAACGCCTCAATAAAGGTAAACACGAAAGCGGGACCTGAGCCAGATACTCCCGTCACCATGTCGATTTGCGGATCCGTAACCTGGCAAACAATTCCGTTGGCTTCCAGCAGCGAAACGATCAGGGTGTTTTCGTCGTCGGTCACGCCGTCGTTGCAGCAAATGCCCGAGGCTCCTTGGCCGATCAAACCGGGTGTATTCGGCATGACACGAATCGTCTTTCGGGATTGAAAGTCGACCGAAAGGGTGCCGAGATTCATGCCCGCGACGATGGAAACCAGGATCTTGTCAGCCGGGAATCCACTTCCAATTTCGGCGACGATGTCGGGGTAAAATTGCGGCTTGATCGCGAGGAAAATAATTTCGGATTGGGCAATGACATCTTGGTTGGAACTGAGAGCCCGGCCCCCAGTTGCGGAAGCGAAATCTTCGCGAGCATTTTGATTGGGGTCGAAGAAGCAGACTGACTCGGCGGATACCAGCCCTTTTCCAATGAAGCCGGCGGCCATGGCTTTGGCCATTTGGCCGGCCCCGATGAAGCCAATGCGCTTGTTAATCGGTGAATCGGACATGCAATTTCCAGATGATGGCACTTTTTTGTTTGGACTGGACATGGGTTTCGCAGTTTGCAAAACTCCCGACCCGAAATGTGGAAAACCACGTAGACAACGGGATTCAATTCGCCGAGGACATAAAATGAACCGACGTCAATGGATTGCGGGAATGCTTGTCATTCCATTTTGCCTATGCATGTTGTTTTCGCAAGCAAGTGGGCAAACCGAAAACCAGACACAGAGTCAGAACTGGAAAATGAAATTCCAGAATCCATTCAAGAAAAAAGACAATTCGCAGTATGTTGATCCGATTCAGCTGACGGACAAGCCTGCCAAGCGAAAAATGTTCGCGAACCCATTCAAGCGGGATGCCAATTCACAAACGGCTCAAAACATTTTTCCCAGTCAAAACTCTCAAATGCCGGGCCGGGACATGATCGGTTCGGGAACGAATCAGAACTGGTTCCAGGAATGGGATCGGAAGAACCGCGATTTTTGGCGAAACGCCGGCGACAATTTTTCTCAGTTTGCTTCCAACAGCAACGCTCGAATGCGAGAACGATTTCAAGGTTTTTCCGAACGCGTGAAGCTTCCTAAAATGAAGCCGATCGAGTGGCCAGGATTCAAGAAAAAGGACGCAGCTTCCGGCGGCACCTACCAGGGAATGAATTGGCGTGGCTCCCAGCAGCCGAACATCAAATTCTAGCCGCCGGCACAACGTGCCCGACTCAAAACAAGATTTTCCCCGGCCGACTCTCGTTGAGTCGGCTTTTTTGTTGGCTTGATCACCAACGGCACGCATTTCAGAAGGACTTTACCCGTCGGGGCTGCCGCCAGTTCGCAAAACGGATTTGGCGGATAAAATGGGAGCATGTCAAAGGACTTTATTTTGGGGACCGCGGGTCATATTGACCACGGAAAGACCAGCTTGATTCGGGCACTGACCGGCGCGGAAACCGATCGCCTGCCCGAAGAGCAGAAGCGCGGAATCACCATCGAACTGGGCTACGCCCATCTTGAAATCGATGGCATGCAATTTGGAATCGTGGACGTTCCCGGGCACGAAAAATTTGTCCGTCAAATGCTCTGTGGCGCGACCGGGATGGACATCGCCATGTTAATCGTTGCGGCCGATGATTCGATCAATCAGCAAACGCGCGAACACTTCGATATCTTGCGACTGCTCGAGATCCCCGCCGGCATCGTCGCATTGACCAAATGCGATACGGTCGACGAGGGCTGGCTCGATCTGGTCGAGGAAGAGATTCAAAGCTTTGTGAAAGGCAGCATTTTCGAAGGTGCTCCCATCGTCCGGACCAGTGCCGTCAAGAAAACGGGCATTGAAGATCTTCGCGAAGCCATTCGGCAGGCAGCCGAAAAAGTTGAAACGGCTCGCCAGGACGAGATCGAACACGCACCCTTTCGAATGGCGATCGATCGCTGCTTTACCATGGAAGGTCATGGAACGGTGATTACCGGGAGCGTTGGAAGTGGGCAGGCAAAACTTGGCGATCAGTTGACCATTGAACCGGGAAATGTCGCCGTTCGAATCCGTGCTTTGCAGAACCACGATTCGCAAGTGGATTCGGTCCAAAAAAGTC
Source organism: uncultured Pirellulaceae bacterium (assembly GCA_964434955.1). GTDB lineage: Bacteria > Planctomycetota > Planctomycetia > Pirellulales > Pirellulaceae > JANQLU01. The sequence continues at coordinate 3,631 of CAYSXI010000089.1, read as the reverse complement.
AAAGGGCGGCCATCAATGTTGGCGGGATCCATCACAACGAGATTGAGCGCGGGCAAGAAATCTGCTCGCCCGAACATTTAAGCGAAAGCCGCTTGCTGACGTTAAAGCTGGATTTGTTGGCCAGTTGCCCTCGCCCACTAAAAGATCGACAGTTGGTGCGTTTTCACGTCGGAACGTCGGAGATCCTGGGGAATGTTCGATTGCTGGGATGCAAAACGATGGATCCTGGGTCCGGCGGCTTCGTCCAGATTTTCTTGAATGAGCCCTGCGTATCCGTGTGGGGGCAACCCTTTGTGATTCGAAGTGAATCCCCGGTTGCGACCATTGGCGGCGGCAAAATCGTTGATCCAAACGCGGATCCGATCAAGAAACCGGATGAGACGGACCTGGATTTTGTCTCGAAGCTCAATTCCAGGAATCCCGTCGAGCGAATTTCGGCGTCGGCCTATTTTGGTCGCGAGAGTTGGCAGGAAAAAGACTTGCCTCGCAAGACAGGTATCTCCGACTATCGTTCGATGGTCGACGAACTTGTCGAAGAGGGGACGCTTTTGCGAATTCAGCTTTCGCATACGCGCGTGTTGATGGTTCACAGCAAGACGATTGAGCGGATTGCCAACCACGTCGTCTCAACCCTTGAAAAACTTCACGGTCGCAATCCCCTGCTCTGGTCGATTCCGCGGACGGAAATTCGAAGCCAGTTTCAATACCTGGAAAATGTTGAACTGCTGAACGAAGCAATCAAAGTCTTGAAGTCGCAAAAACGAATTCGCCTGACGCCGGATTCGATTGGGTTGGAAGGACACGGCCCCAAGCTCTCCAAAGCGGAGCAGCATGGTTTGACGGAGCTTCAAAAAGTTATTTGTGACGCCAAGCTCGCGCCGCCTTTGGCGAAGGAAATGATTAAATCATTTCCAAAGATCGGTGATTCCGTTTTGTTGCTGCTTGATCTGGCTTGTCAGTCGGGGCGAATCGTCAAGTTAACGGACGACCTTTTCCTCGGCCGCGAAACCTTGGACGAGATCAAAGGCAAGCTGCGGGAGTCGATGTCCGATTCGGGCAATACGATGAGTGAAATTCGTGAATTGCTCGAAACCAGTCGGAAGTACGCGCTTCCTTTATGCGAGTTCCTGGACAAAGAGGACTTCACTCGGCGGGATGGCGATTTGCGGTTCTTGACCGACAAAGCCAAGGTGGATTAGGCCGGCTAATTCTTGGGATTTCCCTTCTTTCAAGGGTCGCGAGAGCCCCTGTTTTGCTAGCGATTGCTGGCGGCGAAATGGTGCCTGATAGCACTGATAAGGTTTATCGATTATTTCGCTCATTCCAGTTAAACATATTGCATGGCCATGACGATGTTCGTATTAGTTGCCAATTGCGTGCAACCGTTAGGTAGATATTCGCTTCAAGGAGGTTTAGAAAATGCGTCGATTGATTGTTGCGACGCTGCTCGCCATCGCCGTCAGCTCAAGCGTCGGTTGCATTTTGCCGCTCTACGACTCGGATCCTGCGGTTCGTGCTCGCCAGTTGATTTTTACGTCGGAAGACCTTCGTAACCTTCGAATGGAATGGCAACGGTTTTGGTTCCTGGATATGCCAGATCACCAGAACCCATGGCGAACTCACGGCGGCATCATTTAGTCCCAGCTGCAAGTGCGTCGATCCAATTGAAAACATATCAACCTGGGTTGCCTTCGGGCAATTCAGGTTTTTTCGTTGTTCCCGGGCGATTTCGGGGCCCCTATGGTCGATGGATTCGATTTGGGATAATTGGCTCCAATCCAATTTTGTTTTGTGTAAGAGTTGAGAAAAGCGATGCGCGTCTTATCCGGTCTCCAGCCAACAGGCCGTCCTCATTGGGGCAATTATTTTGGTGCGATTCGCCAATACATCGATCTGCAAAATGAGGACGAGGCTTATTACTTCGTTGCGAATCTTCATGCGTTGACGACCATTCGCGATCGTGAAACCCTGATGAATTATTCCTTGGCGGCCGCGATGGATTTATTGGCGTTGGGGCTGGACCCGAACAAAGCCGTGCTGTTCATTCAATCGGATGTTCCCGAGGTATCCGAATTGTGCTGGTTGCTCCTTTCAGGAACCCCGATGGGACTCCTGGAGCGCTGTGTCTCGTACAAGGAAAAAGTCGACAAAGGTTTGTCTGCTGATGCCGGGCTGTTTACTTATCCCGTGCTTCAGTCGGCTGACATTCTCGCCTATGACGCTGATATTGTTCCCGTTGGTGCCGACCAAACGCAGCACATCGAAGTTTGCCGGGACATCGCCCAAAAGTTCAATCATCAGTTTGGCGACGTTTTCGTTCTTCCCAAAGCCAAGGTGTTGGAGGCTTCGGCCAAAGTCCCTGGAACCGATGGCGAAAAGATGTCGAAAAGCTACGACAATACGATCGAGATTTTCGAAGAACCGAAACCCATGAAGAAGAAGGTGATGCGAATCGCGACGGATTCGCGCCCCATGGAGGATCCCAAAGAGCCCGAGGGTGATCACCTATTCGATTTGTACAAGCTTTTTGTTGATCAAGCAAAGCAGGATGAAATGGCGGCGTTGTACCGACGTGGAAACTTCGGCTACGGCGAGGTCAAGAAAGCACTGGCAGAAGCGGCGGAGACCTTTTTTGCACCCGCGCGGGAGAAGCGAGCCGAGTTGGAAGCCAAACCCGAGCAGCTAAAAGAAATTCTCGGTGACGGCGCGGCGCGGGCAAGAAAAAAAGCGGCGGCAACGCTTCGTCGGGCTCAAGAAGCCTGCGGGGTCAAATAGCCTATCGATTTGGCATACGGGCGGCGTGTTTTGAACGTTATTGGAATCGGCACAGATATCGCGGAAGTGGATCGAATCGCCAACATGTTGGACAAGCATGGCGAGACGTTTCTGCATCGTGTCTTTACCCAAAGTGAGATCGAATATTCGTCACCTCGAAAAGCCATTCATCAACACCTGGCGGGTCGCTGGGCCGCGAAGGAAGCCATTCTGAAGGCAATCGGTACCGGTTGGGCACGCGGCATCAGATGGACCGATATCGAAGTCGTCAATTTGCCCGGGGGCGCACCGGAAGTGCGGATCCACGGCGCGGCGATAGACGTTTGCCAGGAAAAAGGGATCGACAAAATTCTTGTCAGTATTTCGCACGTCAAAACTTATGCGACTGCCTACGCGACGGCTCTCGGTCCAGCGTCATAGAATCCACGCGAATTCGTGGACGATTTTCTTTCGGTTTCGATTCAACTTCAAAAAAGCGGCTGAGCGAATGTGATTGGACGAGTGAATGAATCCGTCCAAATCACAAATCGAGTGTTAATTTTTCTGTAGCAAAGTTTTTCTTGGGCTTCGGTTCGTTTAAAATTGGCTCGTCCGACGAAACGAAAACTTGAGGAAGAAAATGCGACATCTGATTCGAACTGCCCTGGCCTGCTCCGTTATTCTCTTTATTGGCTTTGCCAGTTGTTTAAATCACGGCCATGCCCAGGAAAGCGCGACCATCGTCGCAAGCTCCGTCGCAAAAAAATCGAATCGTGAAGACAAGCTTTGGGTGGTTTACAAACCCGAGGCGATGAAAGCCAACGGCAAGAAAATTGTGTTGATCGCTGGGGACGACGAATATCGCAGTGAAGAAGCC
>CAYSXI010000088.1:0-20124 GCA_964434955.1 uncultured Pirellulaceae bacterium | reverse complement strand
GATAATGATCGTCGCTTCCGCGGCACCCGCAGGGCGACGACCGCCGGGCCCACTGGTCCCTTTGAAGATCACATCGGCCATTTCCTTGCCGCGAAGGCTTTTGGCGCTTTGCTCGCCTAAAACCCACTTGATCCCGTCAACAATATTGGACTTGCCCGAACCGTTGGGGCCAACAACGACCGTGATTCCTTCGGGGAAATCAAAGCGCGTTCGATCGGCGAAGCTTTTAAAGCCGACAAGTTCTAGAGCTTTGAGCATGAAGGATCCGGATTTGCAAAAACCCCAACACGATTGCGCCGGGGTCATTTTTTAGAATCATTTTTTGGCGGGAAGCCGTGCTTGCCCTGGCGTTCAACGCCTAATTTTTCCGTTTGAATGGATTCTTTATTCTATCAAACAGGCTCTTTTTTTGCTCGACCGGTTCTACCGTTTCCGTGGTAGAAGCCGCCGAAGATTCGTTTGCCTGTTCGTCATAATCGTTAATACCGGAACCTTCGCCGGCCTCTCGGAACAGTTCTGGCAGCGGACCCGCCACATCGACTTGATCATCCTCACCCGGAAGTTGGTTTTGGGCCCAGCGGGCACGTTGCCTCCGGTTGTCGGTTGCCTTTGGTCCGGCGTCCACGACGACTTCCGAGTTGATGTTTCCTTCTTTCTTGGCTTCCAACAACATCTCGATGATGCAGCCATAATCGCAACCCAGGCTGGAGATCTTTTCAATGACTTCACTAACCCGGTTGGAACACGTGATGACTTTATCACCATCGTTCTGCATGTAGATTTTGATCTCGATCTGGTTGCGGCCAATGGATTTGGCCGTCATTCCAGACTGGATGTAAAGGAACTTGTCTCCAAAGGTCTGCTTGTCATTGAAGATCACAATTTCCGGACGGGTTCGCCTGGAAATGTGGAGAGCCGATTTGGCGGAGGAAGGAACGACATGCAGGAAGAATGAGTTGCCCACCAACTTACCGCTTACCAAAGGATCCTGGGGCGAGCGAGCCAGCATCGATTTAAACGCACCATACCGCGTCGCGACGTCTTCGGAATGCATCAGGTTGGACAGGGCTTTGCCGGATTTGGTTTCCTTGAGTGAGGCCAAAGCCGTTAGTGCGTGCCAGCGAAACATCTGGTTTTTCCGGGCGATCTCTTCGAGATGAGCAACTCCCGTGTCCTTGCCGAGGTAGGCCAGGGATTCGGCTGCATAGAAACGAACTTCCTCGTCGCTATGATTCAGGGCACGTCGAAGCACTCCTGTCGAATCAATGCCAATCCCTTCCAACCGAAGCGCCGCTTTCCGAGCGCTCGAAGGATCGTTCAATTGCAACTCAAGTTTCTCAACCCGTGAGTTGGTATTGGTCTTGGGATTCTCGAAGGCAATGTTCATCACAACCCGCAAGAACCTTCCCATGTTGTGCTTGTATTCTTTCGGAATCTTCAGTTCGACGTTTCGATCGCTCTTGGCGGAAGCAACGCCGACTTTTCCCGTGTCGTCGTAAATCGCAAAGCGTGCGTTGATCGCATTGGCAATTCTTGTCGCCGTTCGCACCGAAGCCGCGTCCGTGGCGATTGCCAATCCGATCGTGCGATCTTCCGTGACCCGTCCGCCACCGAGAATCGTCCCATTGAGTCGACTAATATCCGATTCCGAGCCATCGTAATGGGCGTCAATCAGGATCGGACCTTTGGCAAGAGCGACGGAATGACCCGATCGAGTTCGATTCCCGAGTCGGGCATAGGGACGAAGGAACGTTTCCATGCAGTAACCGCCCCGGAGACTGCTGGTCTTGGTTCGCTCGAGCGTGCCAATCCGAATGTCGAATCGGTCTCCTTTTTGCGCTGCCGGTGGCAGGAAGCCTTGAACGAGAACCAGTGACGTGTTTTTGCTTGCCAGGATCTTGTTAGGATCGTCGACGTGAACCGCTTTCATTTCGTTGACAAGGATCTCACGTTGCCCGTTGTTGGCAGGATCGCTTCCGGTTCCGCGGAGACCATTCGCCAAGGCAATGTGTTCGACTTTGGCAAAGTTCAAACCCCAGATTCGGCAGACGTCACCAATGTATTTGACGTCCTCAGCTTCGGAACGCAATTGCGTTGCGAGCTCATCAGGACTTTGAGGACGAAATATCGCGTTCTTACATCCGGCAACACCGAGGGTAACGACCGCCAATCCCATCACGCCGGATTTGATAATCGCGCGACGATTTGGGACCAAAGTTTGCTTCCGATTCTTTGCCATTTCTTGACCATTCTGGAATGATGCGTGCGCAAAAATAGGGTGGGAGGATAGAGAGATGTGGATTCAGGGTCAAGGCAATTTTTGGGCGGATGATAGCAAACTGATTTGCTGCCGTGTAAACTCCAAATACGTTTAAAACTCCCTGAATATTGCGTCAAATGGAAATTGCGATGGCCAAGTCGAACAGTGCAAGATGGTTGATAGCAGGGATGTTTTTTGGGGCACTTGTTTTCCAGCTATCGGTCGCCCAAAGTTTGCGTGCCCAAAGCTTGGATACCGAAGGAAAAGCGGCGGAACGGAACATTGTCTTTTTCATCACGGACGACGAGAGTCCCACGCTCGGTTGTTATGGAGATCGGGTTGCCGTAACGCCAAACATTGACGCACTTGCCGCGGATGGCACCCTGTTTCTGAATGCGTTTGCCACGACGGCAAGTTGTAGCGCAAGCCGTAGTGTCGTGATGTCGGGTTTGCACAATCACAAGAATGGTCAGTATGGACACGCTCACCATTTTCATAAGTTTTCGGCCTATCGCGATGTCATTTCGTTGTCTCTTCCGCGCGTGCTTGGAAACAACGGATACCGCACGGCCCACATTGGGAAATACCATGTGACACCGGAAAAAGTGTTTCGCTTCGAGACTTACCTCAAAGGAAACACGCGGAACGCGGTTCAGATGGCAAACCAATGCCGGGAATTCATCTTGAACCGCAAGGACAAGCGGCCTTTCTTTCTTTACTTTGCGACTTCGGATCCTCACCGAGGCGGGGGGAAAGACAAGACATCCAAGCAAGCCTTGAAGCCGGATCTGTTTGGCAACAAGCCGAACCAAGGGCAGCATCGGGGAATCAAAGAGGTGTTTTATGACCCGGCGAAAGTTCCGGTGCCGACGTTCCTCAGCGACACCGTCGAAACACGCGAAGAATTGGCACAGTATTACCAGTCCTGTTCCCGGATTGACCAAGGACTAGGGCGGCTTATCGAGATTCTGAAAGAAGCGGGTGTATACGAGAAAACATTGATTGTTTTTACGGCCGATCATGGAATGGCTTTTTCCGGCGCCAAGACTTCCGTTTATGAACCCGGTTTGAAAGTGCCTTTCGTGGTTCGTAATCCCTATGAGAAGAACCGCGGCATCCGATCCAAGGCCTTGATCAGTCACGTGGATATCACCCCCTCCCTTCTTGATTTTGCCGGCGCCCTGGATGCCCGGGCGAACGGCCCCAAGAAATGGCAGGATCCCCGACAATTCTGGAAAGACGACACAGCGCCGGTTGGCGCGCCGCGGGATAACTCAAGCGGCAAAAACCAGTTCAAAACCTATCAGGGCAAGTCCTGGATTTCGATCTTGGGTGACAAGGATGCGAAACACCATGAGTCGATTTTTGCCTCACATACATTTCACGAAATCCAGATGTATTATCCCATGAGGGTCGTTCGAGACTCGCGTTACAAGCTGATCTGGAATATCGCTCATAAACTGGACTACCCATTCGCATCCGATCTTTGGGCCGCCTCCAGTTGGCAAGCTCAGTTTCAGAAAGGAAAAAACGCGAGCTACGGCCAGAAATCGGTTCTCGAGTTTATTCAACGTCCCAAGTTTGAACTTTACGATATCCAGCGGGATCCCAACGAATCGAAAAATCTTGCCGCCGATCCGCAGTACGCGCAGATTCTTTCGGAGTACAAGGAAAAGCTTCGTTCGCTTCAGAAGCAGCTAAACGATCCCTGGATCATGAAATGGAAGTACGAATAGTGGTCGGTCAGGAGGTTGGGCCGTAGCACTGACGCCGAAACAAACGGCGCCAAATCAAACGGCGCCAAAACAAAAGGCGCTGAAAAAATGCGGGCTCATACGTATCGAGTGCCTTCGGAAACCACAGAATGGGAGCGTGGCAAAGGCAGCGAAAAGCAGTTTCTTATTCTTCGTCTTTTGGCTTGAGCAGGCCAGCGCTGGAATTGAAGTATTTTTTGCGTCGACTCTCGATTTGAGATTCGGCATCAATCAGCTGCTTCTCGGAAAGGTCTTTCCAGCAGGCAATGGTGAACGGGCACTTCAAAACCTCGAGTCGAAACCGGATGTATTCCGTTTCTTCTTCGGAGGTGAGGCCCATAATGAAATTGCTGATTTGGCGGCCGCTTGGAACTCCGATTTGATTTCGTCGCCAAATCTCGCCCAGGGTATGAATGCCCGCATCGCGACGGCTATTCAAATAAGAAAGCTTCTGCAAAATCGCTTCGTCTTCGCGGACGGCTTGCTCAAGTTGAGCCGCACGTGTCGGATCAAGCGTTTCTTCGATGTAGGCTTCGAGTTCCGCCTCGGTGAATTCCATGCGTCAAGCATTCCTTCATCTGAACTTAAACAAATCGACAAATACATCGTATCCTGCGGGTAAAAAGGCAGCAAGGATCGCCCGTGCGACAAAGACATTGCGGAATCGCGAATGCTTGTTCTATGGGAAAGGATTTCGAGCGGATACAATTGATATAGCCCATCCCAAAAAAGTGGTTGAATCCCCAAACTCGAGCCGATTTACATGTCATTCGCAAAAGTCTTCAACTTCGTCCCTGTCTCGCTTTCCCTGCTTCTCCTGTTTATGTCGGGAAGCTCCAACCCATTGATTTCCCAAGACGGTGAGGTTGCCGAGGAGTCGAAGAAAGAAACGGCAACAGGAGTTGTATTTGTCGACCTGGACAATGACGGAAAGTTTTCCGAAGGAGATATCCCGCAGCCAGGAGTTCACGTTTCGAACGGAATCGACATCGTCGCGACCGATCGCAACGGGCGGTATTCCATCGAGGTTGATGATGACTCCATCGTATTTGTGATCAAACCGCGCGGTCGTCGAACAGCGGTCGACAAGAAAAAGTTGCCGCGCTTTTACTACATCCATAAACCAAAGGGTTCGCCAAAATCGAAATTTGAAGGCGTGAAGCCGACTGGCAAACTTCCCGAGTCGATCGACTTTCCCTTGTACCAGCAGGATGAACCGGAGAAATTCGAGACAATCATCTTTGCGGATCCCCAAGCTCGAAACATCAAAGAGATCGACTACATTGCTCGCGATGTCGTTAAAGATCTCGTCGGTTCCAAAGCCGCATTCGGTGTCACATTGGGCGACATCTTGTTCGATGATCTTTCACTTTATGGGGCCCATAATCAAAACATCGCAATGATCGGCATTCCCTGGCACAACGTGATCGGAAATCACGACTTGAACCTGGATGCAACCAGTCGAAAAACCGTCAACGAAACCTTCGAACGAGTGTTTGGCCCGACTTACTATTCGTTTAACTACGGTCAGGTGCATTTCGTTGTGCTCGACAATATCGACTGGGTCGTGCCCCGGCCGGCAGCGGCAGGACGTCCGCACTACAAAGGCAGTTTCGGAAAACAGCAGCTTGACTGGCTCAAAAAGGATTTGGAACTGATTGATGAAAAGCAGATGGTTGTGCTGTTGATGCACATTCCGATAGTGGGTTGCGATGACGCCAAGGATCTTTACAAGCTGATCGACAAGCGGCCGCTATGTGTTTCGCTTTCCGGGCATACGCATTATCACGGGCATCGATTCCTTAAAAAGGAAGACGGATGGAATGGCAAGGAACCTCATCACCACGTGATCAATGTGACGGTGTCCGGAAGTTGGTGGTCGGGGCAAAAAGATGAACGCGGCATTCCCCATGCAACGATGACGGATGGAGCTCCCAACGGCTATTCGATCCTTTCTTTCGATGGCGACAAGTATGAATTGGATTTTCGGGCCGCCGGTAAGGGCAAGGGATATCAGATGGAGATTCATATCAAGGACGAAATCAAGCTCTCGGAAGTGGGCCAGGTTCCGTTGGCAGTTAACGTTTTCAATGGTAGCGAGAAAACGAAAGTCGAAATGCAAATTGACAACCGCGGTGAATGGGTCACGCTCAAGAAACGCAACGGCGTGGACCCGGCTTATGCCAAACAGTTTGAGAAAGAGCTGAAAGTCCAGCCTGTGATTGCTCCTAGCATGCCTCGCCCTCGAATGTCGACCCATCTTTGGCATGGAAATCTTCCGAAAACGATGAAAGCCGGTCATCATTTGATTTCAATCAAGGCAACCGATCGAAACGGTCGCGTTTTCAAAAGCAACCAGATCATTCGCGTGGTTGAGGACAAGAAATCATCGGCCAAGGCGGGCGATTCAAAAATGGACGAAAAGTAATCGTTCTTGTCTCGCGTCCAACAAAAAAGGGGGCTCGCGCCCCCGAATGAATTTCCAATTGTTTTGATCGAACTTAAATCAGTTTGGTCGTTCCGGGGACCGCGTATTCCGGTTCCGGAAGTTTTGAATCCATCGTCAGGTTCTTCGGGAACAAATCCAGTTTCGATTTCTTCGTGACAAAATCCCAAGTCACCAGTTGACCGGTGTAAGCCGCCCATCGTCCCATGACGGCGGTCAACGAGCTATCGGCCGTCTGCTTCAATTCGACAATTGGCTTTCCGCCGCGAATGGAATCGACAAGGTCTTTGTGCTCCTGTCGGTAAGCATCCGCGATGCTTCCTTTCATGGACCAGATTTCCTTGCCTTTACGATCGTAAATTTTTGATCCACCGCTCATCGCCGCGATGTAACAGGTTCCCTCGGTGCCGTAGATGTAATTTCCATTGTCACCCTTGGTACGAGGAATCTGACGACACATGAAAGAACAAACACGCTTGCCTGGGTAGACATAATCAATTTGCATGTTGTCCCACATCTCACTGTCTTCGGGGCGCGTGAAGCGTCCGCCGGAGCCGTAAGCTGACTCGGGATTGGACCCCATGACCCAGTTCATGGCATCGATATTGTGAACGGCCTGCTCGGCGATTTGATCACCGGACAGCCAGATAAAGTGCATCCAGTTGAACAATTGGTATTCAACGTCGTTCATGCCTTCGAGGCGATTCCGATACCAGATTCCGCTTGAGCAATAACGGGTGGTTGCCGAAACGATATCCCCAATCGCCCCTTCGCGAATCTTCTTGACCGCGCCAAGGTAGTTCGTTTGGCGGCGGTATTGAGTGCCCGTCACGATTGCGGTTTTGTTCTTTTCTGCTTTTTCGTGGGCAGCAAGGCAGACTCGGTAGCCGGTCGGGTCAACACAGGTCGGCTTTTCCGCGAATACGTGCTTTCCGGCATCCACCGCCTCCTCGATATGGTAGGGCCGGAATCCGGGAGAGGTCGCAAACAGAACAAGGTCGACTTCCTTGTTCTCGAGAACCTTTTTGTAGCCCTCCAGCCCATCGTGCATGTTTCGTTCTTCAACCGCAGCGGCCTTGGGGAAATTCTTTTCGACGGCCGCTTTTGTCGAAGCGCACTTTTTCATGTTCAAGTCAGCCAGGGCAACAACTCGAACGTTTTCATTGATTGAGAGGTTGTCGCGAACGGCGCCATTGCCTCGGCCACCACACCCGATCAAGGCGATATTCACCGAGTCCTTCGACTTGGGAGCCGATTCGGAAACGAAAAATTGTCCCTTTGCCGAAGCCGTCGTTGCGTTCGCGGAAGCTGCGATTGCGGCTGCCGCGGCACCTGCCTTCAGGAATGTTCGTCGATTTGAATTTGAGGATGATTCCGAATTCCGATTGCTCATCGCAAAACCTTGTCTATAAGTCGATATACCGTTAGTTTCAGTTTGGGATTGGCGACAATCGACGTCGCTCAACGACAAATCTACTAGATAACCCAGTTTGAGGCCATCACCGTGGACATTCAAGTTGCGATTGAAAAGTTTTTGGAAGGCGGACCCCACGCCGTGGTGGGAGCTTCAACCGATCGAGAAAAATATGGCAACAAAGTCCTGCGAAATTACTTGCAGAAGCAAAAGCCTGTTTACGCCGTGAATCCAAACGCAAAAACGGTTGAAGGCTTGGACGCCTACGCGGACCTATCCGCGATTCCCGAAACGATTCACGGGATTTCTGTCATCACGCCGCCCGCCGTCACCGAGAAAGTTGTTTCTGCCGCAATCGGTCTCGGAATCAAGCATATTTGGCTTCAGCCGGGTGCGGAAAGTGACGACGCGATTCGAATCGCGGAAGAGGCCGGGATCAACCTGATCCACAGCGGGCCTTGCCTTTTGGTCGTGCTTGGATTTCGCGAGTCAGCCGAATTCTGATGAAGGGGCTTGCGGTCGCTAGTAGCTTTCGGCGTCCGATCCTTCGCCCGAAGCAATCGCCTCGGAAGCACTCGTACCAAGACGGGCGCAACCCAATTCCTTGAATTTCAAGGCGTCTTCATAAGAACGAATTCCACCGCTGGCTTTGACACCAACTTTATCGCTACAAGTCTGCCGCATCAATTTTACGTCGGATTCGGTTGCGCCGACGTAGTTCAAGTCGCCGGAACTTTGTTTCACGAACCCAAAGCCCGTTGATGTTTTGACATAGTCGGCGCCGGCTTCTTCGCTGATTTCGCAAAGTCGAATTTTCATGTCGTCGGCCGTGACGTAGTCGGTTTCAAAAATCACTTTAACGATCGCGTTCTTGGCATGGCCGACTTCCACAACCGACTGGATGTCCTCGCGGACAAAGTCCCAATCTCCTTGCAGCACCTTGCCGACGTTGACCACCATGTCCAACTCGGTGGCGCCATCCATGAGTGCCCGGTTGGCTTCGGCCGCCTTGACCGCAGAAGCTTGGGAGCCATGCGGAAACCCGATGACGGTCCCCACGCCAACCTGCGAATCACGCAGCGTTTGAGCGGCCAAATGAACGGCATAGGGTTTGACGCAAACCGTAGCAACCTGAAGGCGATCTGCCAGTTCGCATCCGGCGACCAATTCTGCATCGGTCATCGTTGGGTGAAGCAAGGCGTGATCAATTAATTGGCAAATCGATTGACTCATGATTCGGTACTTGTTTTTTCTTCCATGGAGGTTTGGCGATGTTCCGTCGGTGGCAAATCGGATCTGCCCAGCCCTGAGCCCATGACCAGGGAGCCGTTGGATTCGGTCGAAGCCGTGAAGGCACGAGAATGCCGTTTTCGATTGCGGTTGATGACCCGCATCAGGAACATCCAGAGTCCGAAAACAAGCGTGATGATCGTTGCGATCGCCGCCAGTGACAACCACCACAATCGTTTTCCCAGGTCTTGCACGGGACGACTGACTTGGTCGTATCGCTCCACCGCGACCACAAGTAATCCGGTATCCATCGTATCGGATTCCTCTTCGTCCAATTCGCAACCAATTTTTGATCGGCGGACGGAGGTGAATGCGGCCAGGTAGCGATGATCGTAGGGATCGCCCGCACTGTCTTGACCGAGCGGATCATAAAATTCCGAAGTCGAGTTTGCCAGTTTTTCTGGAGCAAGATGGTAGTTGCTAAATCGTTGCGGCAATTCCCCTTCAGCTTCCTTGATTTGGTCAAACAAAGGATGTTCGAGAATGATTCCCTGATGTTCGCCTCGTCGATTATCGACCAGCATCACGTAGTGGTCGTTCCGATTCGAAAAGTCAATGAAGCTGCCCATCTCGACGGTGACCGCGACGATCCCGGCGAATTCGCCGTCCAGGATGATCGGTGCGGAAAACGCGATTTTCCAGGTATTCACACCAGTCGATTTAAAGATCGTCGATACGTGTGGATTAACAATGTGTTCTCGTTTTTCCGGATCGACATCGACGGTGAAGCGTGCCGTTTCGGGATCAACCATATCCCTTTCACGGCCCGTGAAATAAGTCCGGTAGCTGTAATTCTTTCCGCGCGTGTTTCGTTTTTCCTGCGTGTTGTACTTGGCGGCGAGTTGCGTTCCGTATTTGTCACAGATAAACCAACTGGCGGCCAGTGAGTAGCGAGGCTCCCGATTGATTTCCGTGAGTTCCTGCTCGAGGTTTTTGCGGATTTCTTTTTCGATGAAGGCGACCCGCTTTTGCGCGATCAACACCGACTGCGTGTCGTCCCCTGAGTTGTAGTTCGGATCGCGAAATGATTCTCGCAATGTTTCGATGTCGTCGTCTTCAATGACCTTCCGAAACTTGTTTTCAAAGTCTTCGTCACTGGACAGCTGGACTACGGCCTGAATGTAGTTGTCAATTTGTTCGCCCGCGTTGGCCGCCGCGAACTTCGCGACCCACTCATTGCTTTCGATGGCCTTGTCGGTCACCGCACCATCGGTTTTTTGGATGGCGTCGGCATACAGCTTGTATCCGAACCCGCCGACGATGGCGAGAAGCATGAGCGGACCAAGGATTCCCAGCACAATCAAGGGGCGCCGAGTATGCGCCAACTCCCGTTGTTTGAGCGCGTAGTACACGCTTTGAACGCTGGAAAACCTTTTCTTGGGATCGATGGCGATGCAGCGATCGATGATGTCGGCCAGTTCCCGGTCCACGCCGGATAACAAACGGTGTTCATTGGGGCGATCGGCCCGGGCGATTTCTTCCCGATAAAACTTGAGGCGTTCGGCGACGTCGGCCTTGGTCTCCAGCGAGCTCGAAAGATTTTCATTTCGATAGGGCGGGCTGCCCGTGAGCATCGTGTACAAGAGGGCGCCCAAAGCGTAGACGTCCCAACGGGCATCGGGAACGGCGTCCAGGTCTGCCTGTTCCGGGGCCATGTAGTAAAGCGTACCCAGCGATGGGCTTTGCTCATGGGAAAGTCGTGATTGGCCAAAGTCCGCCAACCGTGGTTTCAGATCCTGGTCCAGCAATACGTTGCCAGGTTTCAGATCACAATGCAAAATCCCTTTTCCGTGGAGGTGCATCAGGCCGACGCAGATTTCATCAAAGAGTTCGACGGCTTGCGCGACGTCGAAGGACTCCACCCGGGCCAACTCATCTTCGAGCGATCCGTTGTCGATGTAGTCCATCACGTAATAGGGCGGTGATGCGTCCCAGCCGACATCAAGCAATTGAACGACGTAGCGGTCGGCTGCCAGGAAGACCAGTTTTTCCACCTCGCTCGACAATAGTGTCACGTCGAGACTGCTTCGGCGAGTGTAAAACTTGATGGCAACGCGGCGCCCCGTTTTCTGATCGACGCCAGCCCAGACTTCCCCGAACGCACCTGAACCCAGCATCTTCTGAATCGCGTAACCCGGAATTTGCGCGGGTGGCCGAGTGGATCTCAAGCTAAGCTTTTTGCCTTTTGAGATCTGGCTGGTCGATTGATATTCGGTTCGGTCGCCGGTCATCTGTTTCCGTTACCGCTGGCCACGTTGCGAACAAGTTTCATCGGCCAAAATCCATGGGCGTGAGTTCAGCGAGTTTTCAAGATCAGTCATGAATTCACTCGTCGGATCATCGTAACATAATTACGTTCTAGCCATTAGCCGAGCTTGGTATGCCGACACTTTTGCGGCCATGGAATTGAACGTAAATTGGTGCCTAGCATCCAAAGCAATCACCTTGGAGTCAGGGATCAACGGAGAGTCTGGATTGTCCACCAAAAACTCAATTCAAGCGGTTACGTTCGACATGGATGGAACCATGTTTAACACCGAAGACATTTACGACTTCGTTAGCGAAATGGTTTTGCAACGAAGAAATCGTCATTTCGATCAGGAATTGAAGCTCAAGATGATGGGATTGCCGGGCGACCAGGCTTTCCAGATCATGATCGACCACTGTGGCCTCAAAGACTCAGTCCAAACCCTGGCCGCTGAGACGCATGAATTGTTTACCGAAGTGCTTCCCAGTCAAATCGAAAAGATGCCTGGATTGGCCAGGTTGCTGAAGTTTCTCTCGGAACGCGAGATTCCCTGTGCGGTCGCAACGAGCAGTTCTCGCCAGCTGGCCGATTTGTCGATTTCCACCTGTGGAATGACCGAGTGTTTTCAATTTGTCCTGACCAGCGAGGATGTGGATCAAGGCAAGCCGCATCCGGAAATATATCTCAAAGCCGCAAATCGGTTTGGAATTGAAACGTCCCAAATGCTTGTATTCGAAGACAGTCCGATTGGTTCGCGGGCAGCTGTCGATTCCGGAGCCCTGACGGTCGCCGTTCCATGCAGCCACACGGAACATTGCAATTTTGACCACGTTCCCCACCGGGCAAATACCCTCGAGGACGAGCTGATATACGGCTTGCTGGGTTGAGCGGGGCGATTTGCCAGCTTGCCAAATTTGCCCGGATTTGCCCGGGAGTAGACAAATTTCAAATTCATTCCCCCAGGGTTCCTTCTGGTTCGAGCTGGGCCACTTGGATCGCCCAACCAGATCGATATTGACCGCATTGAACGATATTCGGTAGATTTCCGCCTACCAAACAGGAGAAGGATGGCCTGTCATGCCGGATTCGAGCGAGATTTTGATCGATTTCCACGACGTCATTTATGACGTGAGCGGTTGGTACAAGATCTTTGCAAGAAACCTGAGCCAAATCGGTGTCGAAACTCAGTTTCTGGAGTCGCTTGAATTTGATCCTTTTCCGGCTTCCGAAAGCCTTGGCGAGACTTATCGCCAACATCTAAATCGATTCCTGAAGGAAATCGGGCTCAATTCTGGCCAAGCGGGAGAGTTCGCAAGAACGATCGAATTCCAATACTCCGGTTGGATTCAAAACGTGAAACTGTTTCCGGGAATCAATCAGGCTCTGACTCGCGCGCGCTTGAATGGATCCTTAATTGGGTTCCTGGCGGAGTGGGAATCCGAGCAACCGCTGGACGTTTTTCTAAAACGGATGGGTCTGTTGGTTTTTCCGGACCGGGTTGAGATTCACTCGCGGAATCCCCATGAGTTTGAGTCTTGTCTTTCAAAAATCGTGGACGCAGATCTGGCTCAGGGTACCGTGCCAGTTTTCGTCAGTCGGAATCGGCAAAAGTTGCATGCCGCGGCGAAGCGAATGCGAAACTGCCTGGGACTGGGGATCGATCCGCGAACGCTCGAGGACCAGTGGAAGCCGATTTCGAATCTGAGCCAAGTATCACCCGATGAGGGTGTCGAAATCGACGAGAAAAAAAATCGCCGAGTCGCGTAAAAATCCATTCTTGCTAGAATGGTATTTTTGCCCAACTCAACGGGCCATTTTCACGGCTGCGTTGATCCTGAAGTCCCACCAAGACGATCTGATTTTTGCCCTGAAGGATCTTAAATGGAAACGATAACCGCCGTGGTTTTGGCTGCCGGAAAGGGAACTCGAATGGAGTCGGAGTTGCCCAAAGTTCTTTGCCAGGCGAACGGGCGTACGCTGCTTGATTATGTCATCGAAGCATTACAGACTTCAGGGGTCAATCGTTTTGTCGTCGTCGTCGGTTACCGAGCGGAAGACGTCAAGGCGAGTTTGGCGGGACGGGACGATGTCGAGTTCGCATTGCAGCTTGATCAATTGGGTACGGGGCATGCGGTGATGATGTGCCGGGAGCATCTCGCCAAAGTCGAAGGTCCGGTGATCGTCGTGGCCGGTGACTCTCCGATGCTGCAGCCGGCATCGCTCGAAAAACTTATCGACGATTATCGTGAAAAAAAACCTGCCTGCATTCTGGGCACCCTGGAAATGGAGAATCCTTTCGGCTGCGGCCGGATCGTTCGCGATGCCGATGGGAAGTTTCATGGCATTGTGGAAGAGAAAGACGCCAACGATGCCCAAAAGCAGATCACGGAAGTCAACATGAGCACCTATTTGTTCGATTGTCAAAAGATGTTGCGTGCTTTGGATGAATTAACCGATGACAATCAGCAAAGTGAATATTACATTACCGACTTGCCGGCCATTTTACTTTCCAAAAACGAAGACGTTCGGGCGCTGCCGGTTCTTGATCCGATCGAAGCGTTAAGCGTGAACACGAAAGAGCATTTGGCCAAAGTTGAACAAGCGATGATTGAACGAGCGAATCAGTAGGCGGGCGGAATCGACGAGAGGGCTTTGGTCCATGCGGGCTTTGGTCCATGCGGGCTTTGGTCCAAGAGGGCTTTGGCCATCGATTGTTGAAATCCGGTTATTGAAATGCGAACTTTAGCAACAACTGGGGGAGTATTAAATCAGATGCGCGAGCTGAAAATTTTCAGTGGTCGAGCCAACGTTGAGTTGGCGAATAGCATTTGCGAGTTTCTGAACATTAACCTTGGGGACTGTAACCTGATGACGTTCCCCGATGGTGAAATGCATTGCAAGATCGAGGATGTTCGCGGTCGCGATGTTTTCCTCGTTCAACCGACTTGCCCTCCGGTCAACGACAATCTGATGGAACTGTTGATCATGATCGACACCTGCAAGCGTGCCAGCGCGGAACGGGTGACGGCCGTGATTCCATACTTTGGGTACGCTCGCCAGGATCGAAAAGACGAAGGCCGAGTTCCGATCACCGCCAAGTTGGTGGCCGATATCATTACACGGGCGGGCGCGGATCGAGTCCTGACGATGGACCTTCATGCCGCTCAGATTCAGGGCTTTTTTGACGTCCCCGTCGACCACCTTTATGCCGCTTGGGTGCTCAATGAACATTTCAAAAGCTTGAACATTCCCGAAGAAGATATCGTCATCGTTTCTCCTGATGAGGGGAGCATCAAACGATCCGTCGGGCACCTGAAGCGACTTGGTGGAAGCTTGGCGATCATCGACAAAAGGCGCAACAGTGCGACCTCAACGTCACAGGAAAACATCATTGGTGGTCCGCTGGCCGGCAAAGTTGCATTGATGTTTGACGACATGATCAGCACCGCGGGGTCCATTTGCGGAGCGGCCAAACTGGTAAAAGAACAAGGGGCTCGTGAGATTCATGTCGCAGCGACCCATGGCGTATTTGCTGGCTCGGCGATTGAACGGCTCGACGAAGCGCCAATCGATAGCGTGGTGGTTACCGATAGTATTCCGGAAACCAAGGAAAATTACCTGGACAAAATTCAGCGTCTATCGGTCGCACCGTTGTTGGGCGAAGCCATTCGAAGAATTCACCACCATCAATCGATCAGTGAAATCTTCAATGACGAGAAAGAAAACCGGGACGAATCCTAAACTGGATGGCTTGGTTTAGCCTTCGACTTCACGCCGAAATACAGCGACGATGTCTTCGACGGGAACAACAAAAAGCTGGTTGTCGGATTCAAAATCGACCGGGATCGCGCTCTTGGGGTGAAACAGGACTTTGTCGTACTGTTTCAAGGGCACATCTTCGTCATGCTCGATGGCGGCCGAGATGGTCACGATCCGACCCGTGATGGTTGGTATTTCTGCGGCATCCGGCAACGCGATTCCGCCTTTCGTTTCACGCTTGGGCTCGTCTTTGCGTACGAGGACCCGATGGCCGATCGGCTCGACAAACTCGAGGGACTTTCGTTTTGCTTTCTTTTTGGCCATGAATTCAATTGGATAGGTTGTTTCGAATGGCATCCTTTGTTGCTCGATTTCCGGAAAGGTGCGGCAAGGGAGCCAAGTTTAAACAAAAGGGAGCCAAGTTTAATCAAGGGTGCCAAGTGTAAAAAGGACGCGAGAGCAGATCAACTGGCCGATGTATCCCCGGGCCTTGTTGTTTTGGAATCGAGAAATCGCATTGAGTTGGGCTGTGGGGTAAAGCGATTGCCAGAGGTTGCGGATTAGTTGAGTCGGCGATGCCCTCATTCGCTCGCCGGCTTCACTGCCTTCGATCTGTGATCGAAGTGGCCCTGAATTTTCCCAGTGGGGCCCGGCAATTTCCCCAATTGGCGCGGATGCCGAGATGGCTTTGCCGATTGGTTTGCTTTTGCCAATCAGGGCTGGCCCAGGGAATCCTGTTTTCATCCGAGGTTTCAATCCAGATTAAGGCGCGAAGTTGTGCCCCGGGTTGTTGAAGTGAATATCCAATCAAATCTTGGCGTATGGAGATAAAGGGCTCGATTTCGGCCAACCGCAAATTTCGTTGGAAATCGAAGATTCCAGGGTTTCTCAGATATCAAAAACCCAAAGCTGAAATATGCCGTTCGGGCAATCTGGATCGGCTCGCTTGATTGCCGGGAATCGGCCGGGAAGCTGGAAATTGAAATCTGAAGCGATTCCGCGTGAATGTGACTTGAGGCATCCAATTTCCTTCGCCACAATTTTCCAACTTGGGCTTGTAACTCGATGTTTTTATGGCAAAATTGTGCGTTTACCCTCTGACAGCTGATTTTGAACAGCTGGCGAATTCGTTCTTGTTTCCGATGCCCATTGGTCCGCCAATGGATGAGGCGGAAACGAGGCAAAAGGATGCGCCAATCGTGTTCACCGGAATTTCACCAATGAGTCTCATCCAACGAGATTCGCGTGAGAGCACCGGGTGAATTTAGCACCGGGTGAATTGAGCACTAGGTGAATAATTCGAGTTCAAAACTGTCCGGTTTATTCTAACCGGCCACGCAATGAACGCCGACCTTGCGTGAAGCGTGTGGAAACGTGACCGTGCGGCATAGGCATCGTGCGGAAATGTAAGTGACCGAACGAGTCATTGGGTGATGTATAAATGAATTCAGTTTGGGCCAATGATTCGGCCCGGCTTAAGGATAAAAAGTTACAACATATTGGAATCAAAAGTGTCTGACACATTGAATGTAAAAAAGCGGGATGAGACCGGAACGTTGCGGATGCGGCGTTTGCGCAAGACGGGGTTTATTCCTGCGGTACTTTATGGCCGGGGCGGTGACTCCGTTTCTTTGACCGTTCCGATTTCGGACGTCAATGCTGCAATTCGACACGGTAGTCGCGTCGTCGACTTGGCCGGGGATGTTTCAGAAAGTGCCTTGATCAAGCATGTTCAATGGGACCAGCTGGGGTCGGATGTTTTGCATCTGGACCTGACTCGAATTGATGCTTCGGTCGACATTGAAATTGAATTGAAGGTCGAGGTTCGGGGCGTGGCTCCGGGAACCAAGCAGGGCGGTACCGTTCAGCAGATGGTTCACCAAATGAAAGTTGCCTGTCCTCCGGCAGCCGTTCCAGAATCATTGGAAGTCAACATCAACGGCTTGGAGTTGGATCAGTCCATCACCGCTGACCAGTTGGAATTGCCGGAAGGCGTCAAGTTGCTTGGTGAAACCGACGAATTGGTGATTGTGACTTGTGTCGAAGTTGCCGCCGTCGAGTCGGAAGAACCTGCCGATTTCTCTGCTTCTCCGGAAGTCATTGGACGCAGTGGTGAAGACGAAGAGTCTGGAGACGATTCCTAAACACGATCGATTTGTCGTTGAAGAATCATCACGATGAAACTTGTCGTAGGTTTGGGAAATCCGGGTCGCAAATACGTTGGGACTCGGCACAACATTGGTTTTGAAGTCATCAGCGAACTGGCTCGACGACATGCCATGGGAATGCGACCCAAGGCCAAGTTCGAGGGCGAACTTGTTGAGACTTTTTATAACAACGAAAAAATTTGCCTGCTTTGTCCGCTGACGTTCATGAACCTCAGTGGGAAATGTGTGAAGCCGGTAATGGATTTTTATAAGATGTCGCCGGACGACCTGTTGGTCGTTTGCGATGACTTTAATTTGCCAGTCGCGAAGTTGCGGTTTCGACCCGATGGATCGGCAGGCGGCCAAAATGGGCTGAATGACATCATTCGGCAATTGGGAACCCAGAAATTCGCGAGACTGCGAGTGGGGATCGGCAAACCGCCGCCCGAGTGGGATGTTTCCGGTTACGTTTTGGGGAAATTTGACAAAGCTGACTTCGCTGAAATGGAGAAGTCGGTGAAACGAGCCGCCGATGGTGTGCAAGTTTGGTTGGAAGAGGGAGTTGGTGTCGCGATGAACCGATACAATTCGACTCCCAACCAAAAACCGGCAAAAAACAAACCGGCAAAAAACAAGCCGGCAAAAAACGAGCCGGCAAAAAACGAGCCGGCAAAAGAGACAAAGCACAAAACTTCGAAAGAGTCGGATGAGGGTCGCTTGAAACAAGCGACCTTGAAAACGGACCCGAAGGCCGAACAAGGAATGAAGGCCGAACAAGGCGATAAAGGAAATGGCTCGAACGAGCAAAGTGATTAGCGAGTTGCAAAATCGCGAAAGCTAAAACGAATACTACAACGAACAAAATCAAAACGAATTCGCGATGGGGACGATGGATGTTCAAGTCGCGGGTTCAAAGCGGCTTCGCCGTTGATACGAACAAAAACAACTGAATGATTTGAGGACTGGAAATTGGCTGTAACTGCTTACGAATGCATGTTTCTTTTCGATCCAAACGCCTATGCACGCAACCCTGCAGGTGTTGGCGAAAGTATCGACAAGCTGGTTGAATCGGTTGGCGGTGAGATTCTCGTTAGTCGACTTTGGAATGAGCAAAAGCTTGCGTATCCAATCAATGGTCACCGAAAAGGTGTCTATTGGCTGGCGTACTTCAAAATGGAAAGTACCGACTTGCCCAAGTTTGTTCGCCAGTGTCAGCTCAATGACCGACTGATGCGATTCATGCCGATCAAGTTGGATCCGCGTCTGGTGGATACTTTGGTTGCCGCAGCCGAGGGTCGCGCCGTGGCTTCGGATGCGAAGTCGGATGGCGACAGCGGTTCAGCGAAAGCGGAAGGCGAAGCCAAAGAAGAAGCGGCGGCAGAGCCGGTCAAATCGTAGTTGGTTTGGTAAAAATAGTTTCGAGTTTGACCATCGTTGGAATTTGAGCCAGTTCCTTGGGTGGTCATTGGATTGAGCGGCAGTCTTTTTTCTGAAAGGTAAACCATGGCGAGCTTTAACAAAGTCATCCTGGTAGGAAATTTGACTCGTGATGTTGAGATCCGATATACGGCTTCCGGGACAGCGGTAACCGACATCGGCCTTGCCGTAAATGACCGCGTCAAACGTGACCGTGAGTGGGTCGATGAGGCGACATTTGTCGATATCACGCTTTGGGGTCGTACGGCCGAAGTTGCCAGTGAATATTTGTCGAAAGGTTCGCCGGTCCTGATTGAGGGGCGGTTGAAACTGGATTCCTGGGAACAAAACGGCGAGAAGAAATACAAATTGCGTGTGGTTGGCGAGCGAATGCAAATGCTCGGTGGCCGCAGTGGTGGTGGCGGTGGACAACCGGGGCAACCCGGTGGAACTCACCAGCGAAAGGACGCTTATAGCGCTCCTGTTGGACAGGACTCAGGTCCAGGGCCAGACACCACGCCCAATGATGACATTCCGTTCTAACGGACTGGAATGAGAATTACCGACTGCCGAAGTCGGTGAAAAATACAAACTGATTATTCACAATAAATTGAGTTCGAGGCAGAGATGCCAAATACAAAGAAACAAAGAAAACAACGTCGTTCGCCAAAAGGATTCAAGCGTTTGCCGAAAGGGCCGAACGGTGGAATCGAATTGCTTCTGATTCAATCCGTTGATCACCTGGGTAAACAGGGCGATGTCGTCGAAGTTCGACCCGGCTACGCGAACAATTACTTGATTCCTCAAGGCCTCGCGACCATCGCGACCGAACACCACAAGCGAATGGTCGAAAAACATCGGTCGAAGCTGATGGAAATCGAGAAATCGCGCCTGGCAGATCTCGAATCATTTGCTACCGAATTGGCCAAGCAAAGCGTGACGATTGAAGCCAATGCGAACGATGATGGGCATTTGTACGGTAGTGTTGGTGCTCCAGAAATCGTTGCCGCACTCAAACAACTTGGTTTCACGCTTTCCAATGATCAGATTCGATTGGAAGGTGTTTTGAAAGAAGTTGGCTTGTACACATGCAAGGTACATTTGCACCAGGAAATCCAAACCGAACTCAAGGTCTGGGTGGTTCCGAGTGTTGAAGCAGACAGCTAGAGACGCGTCGAAACCTGGTTTTTGATCCAACCCGGCCTCGGCCGGGTTTTTTTGTGATTTGACTTGTTGACAACATTGTCAACAATTTTTGAGCAGGGTTTTACTTCCTGTTAAAGCCGTTAGAGTACGGACCTGAGATTGTAGGGATCTCGATACGGACAAGTATTTTCCATCAGGCATTTTTCCATCAGGTACCGCGATGGCCAAGAACGGAGTCATCAAG
>CAYSXI010000087.1:0-20277 GCA_964434955.1 uncultured Pirellulaceae bacterium | reverse complement strand
TATTGCAGCGGCAATGTGTCATCAAGTTGAAGCGATCTTTCTTCGCCTTCGAATGGGTCTGCTCGTGGGGGTAGATATTGCCCCCATCGAAAGCCTCAAGACGAACCCGACACATGAATCCTTTGCGATGGTAGTCAATTCCATCAAAGGTGAACTTTTGTTCGTAGACGTAGACAGCCGGCTTGTTATCCGCTCGAAGGATTTCCTCTTTCTTCCACTCCTTCAGGAATTTGGCCGCCCGTTCATAAATCGAGAACTCACCGTCACCATCCTCTTGTTTGTTCAGGATGATCCGCGTGATGTTGTTTGCGTGACGGTCGTAGAGCTGATCTTGCTGGGCCGAATCGATGACGTCATAGGGGGGCGCGACGACTTCCGACAATGCGCCGATTTTGGAAAGGTCATATCGGAGCGCATGAAAAGCATGGATATCAGCCATGATGGGTAGCCTTAAGTTGACTTCGTATCGAAAAGGAACGCACGGCATCTCGCCGCAAGCGGATTCATCCCTGCTGTCTTAGCCGTTCCCAACTGGCTACCGATTTTGCACGTTGAGTGCTAGCATTCAAGGTGGCATGTCCACACAGCGAGTCGTGGCATGTCCACATCGCGAATCAACGTGGCAAAAGTTTTACGTCCTCAATCAAAAATGGTTCGCAAAAGAATTGGCCACGCAACACATCGACTTCCGGCGTTATGGGTGACCTCGACGACGAACAGTGATCAACTCGAGTTGCCCTGGGTACTATCGATTCAAGTAAGTTGATTCGCGTAGGCCAAAGAGAGAGCTACCGACATTGGGGTGACGCGTGTTCAGAAGGCCGACCTCGTGGGGACAAAAAAAGCCGCCCGGTAAGGCGGCTTCGTGATCGACAGGTTGGGTTGAGGTTTTAGTACCGGTAGTACTCAGGCTTGTATGGTCCTTCGACGGGTACGCCAATGTACTCGGCTTGAACCGGAGTCAGTTTGGTCAATGTGACGCCCAACTGTTCCAAGTGAAGGCGAGCAACTTCTTCGTCCAAATGTTTTGGCAGGACGTGAACGCCAATCTCGTACTGTTCCGGTCGTTCCCAAAGTTCGATTTGAGCCAAAACCTGATTCGTAAACGAATTCGACATGACGAAAGATGGGTGGCCGGTTGCACATCCGAGATTCACCAAACGACCTTCCGCCAGGATCAAAATCGAGTTGCCACTTGGGAAAGTGTATCGATCGACGGGACCACCAATCGTGATCTCGTCTTTGATGCGTTCGTGTTGGACATCGGATTGGCCATTCAGCCATGCCATATCAATCTCATGATCGAAGTGACCGATGTTGCAAACGATCGCATCGTTCTTCATCAAAGGCATGTGTTCGCCGGTGACAATGTCGCGGTTTCCGGTGGTCGTAACAAAAATGTTCCCTTCGGATACTGCATTTTCCATCGTGGTAACTTCGAAGCCTTCCATTGCGGCTTGCAAAGCGTTGATTGGGTCAATCTCGGTAACGATCACGCGAGCGCCATAGGATCGCATCGAGTGGGCACAGCCTTTTCCGACATCCCCGTATCCGGCGACGACGACGACTTTGCCTGCGACCATGACGTCCGTAGCTCGCTTGATGCCATCCGCAAGCGATTCGCGACAACCGTAAAGATTGTCAAACTTGCTTTTCGTGACAGAATCGTTAACGTTGATGGCGGGAACTTTCAGCTCACCCTTTTCGAGCATCATGCGAAGTGCTTTGATGCCGGTGGTGGTTTCTTCGGTGATCCCTTTGATGTTCTCAAGCATTTCTGGATAACGCTCGTGAACGATCGCGGTGAGATCGCCACCATCATCCAGAATCATGTTGAGTGGCTGGCCATCTTCAAAAACAAGTGTTTGTTCGATACACCACTCGTACTCTTCTTCGGTTTCACCTTTCCAGGCAAAAACCGGAATTCCAGCCGCAGCGATGGCTGCTGCTGCGTGGTCCTGAGTCGAGAAAATGTTGCAGCTCGACCATTGGACTTCGGCACCAAGTTCGATCAATGATTCAATCAGAACCGCCGTTTGAATGGTCATGTGAAGGCAGCCGGCAATCCGCGCTCCCTTCAGCGGTTTGGATTCGCGATACTTCTCGCGGATCGCCATCAACCCGGGCATTTCATTCTCGGCCAGTCGGATTTCGCGACGGCCAAAATCTGCCTGGGAAATGTCTTTGACTTTGTACGGTAGACGATTGGTTTCAACGTTTGCCACTTCGGGGCCTCCTAAAAGAATCTTGCACTAATGACGGATCATCTGACAACGTGTTCCACCCGGGTAAAGATTAGATGAACGGAGGCTTCCGTCGAAATCGGCGGGTAGGTTTAAGCAGAAAACAAGAGTTGTCAGCTGTATTTACCGTGGTCCATGATAATCGTTAACGTTCCATTTGATCAACGGCCTTAAACGATTCTAATGACCGTTTTATGAACTGTTCGACCAGGTCAGCCGCCTTCTTGCCGGGGAACCCTTCAACGCCGCTTGCGGTATCGACGGCGTTGGGACGCGAGAGTTCGATCGCTTGTTGCACATTTTCAGGCGTCAATCCTCCCGCCAACGCCCAGGGGCAGTTGAGATTTAGCTCCGAAAGTTTCTTCCAGGGCAATTGGACGCCACTGCCTCCGTATTCTTTGGCGGAACCGGAGTCCAACAAAACCAAGTGGGCGCCTGCTGAAACCCATTCGTCGACCTGGTTCTCAATTTGCTGATTCGATAGCGAATGACAGCGGATCGCGCGGATCCAGTTGAAGCCGGCCAATTCGCGACCGGTCGTTTCGGCCGATTCGTCTCCGTGCAACTGAACATAGTCCAAATCAGCCAGCGCGACGGTTTCCTTGATCGATTCAAAGTCCTCGTTAACAAATACGCCGATGATTTTCGTCGAGGCGTAATCGGAATTCCGAACCGTATTGGCAATTTCTCGAGCCTCGTCCTTTTTTACGTGCCGCAGGGAGCGTTTGTAAAAGTTAAGTCCGATTGCGTCCGCGCCCGATTGACAAGCCAGAATGGCGTCGGACGATTGGGTGATCCCGCAGATTTTTACCTTGAATGCTGTTTCCATTAATCTGGTTCCTTGAGAAACCATTAAAACAGATTCGTTTTCGAATTCAATTTGACTTTGCAGCGACTTGAATGGTGCTTCGCGAAAAACTTCCACTTCTGATTACCGGAATCGCGGGCGTCGCTGGCTACAACGCGTTTCAATACTTTCGGAGAAAGTTCCCCGGACAAGTATTTGGCCTGCGACCGGACAACAACTGGCGGTTGAATGGCGAGGGCGTGCTTGCTGGTGACCTGGAAGATTTCTCCAAGTTGTCTCGCTTCTTTCAAGAGTACCGTTTCCGATCCGTGCTTCATTGTGGCGGAAGTTGTGCGCTCAAGAGTTGTGAATTGGATCCGATCATGGCCCATCGAGTGAATGTGATGGCTGTTGATTCACTTCTTTCGTCCATGGAGCAGTCGGCGATCGCCAAAATGGATCAGCGCCTGGTGTTTCTGTCGATCGACCTGGTGTTTTCCGGATTCGGAGGCGGAGACTATCGGGAGACGGATTCGCCGGACCCGGTCACGATTTACGGCAAGACAATGGTCCAAGGCGAGAAGTTGGTGGGAGCACGGTTTCCCGGGGCGACGATCTTGCGGATTTCACTTCCGATGGGCGTTAGTTTCAACGGGCATGCAGGTGCCGTTGACTGGATCGCTTCCCGATTCAAAAAGCGTTTCCCCGCAACGCTTTATTATGACGAGATCCGAACGCCGACTTACGTTGACTGCCTCAATCAGGTTGCCGAACATTTCTTGAATGGTGATCTAGCTGGGCTTTTTCACGCTGGCGGCCCACGAAAACTTTCGCTTTTCGAAATCGCCCAAGTCGTCAACTTGGTGGGCGGTTATCGGCCTTGCGACTTGAAAGGATGTTATCGACTCGAAGCGGGGCCAGTTCCGCCACGGGCCGGAAATGTTTCGATGAACTCAGAAAAACTTGGAAACGAACTAGGCCGAGAACCGTTTCTTCCCTGGCCCCTGGATTCAAAGTTGGTGCCAGAGGGGCGATTTTGGCACGAAGAGATGGCAAGTGGACCAAAATACAGCGAGCATTTTGAGGAGTCGAAGATCGAGCGCCTGCTTTATCAGCCAAATCGGATCGGTTGATTGCCAAAATGCGCAAATTCAGTCTTTTGGCATTTTGCGCGGCTCCCGTTGAATTCCAATTCCATCAAAAACCAAGTGAAAAACTGAACATTTCAAAAGTTGATAAAATTGAGACGCAGGTCTAAAATTTATTATTTGGCAAAACGGCGGCCGAAGATCTCGAGAATTGATAGGGTAGGTCAATCAAGCGAAAATGCATGATCAATATTTTCGGGACCGAGCTTCGCGAGACCAATTCTCATGGAGCACAAGCATCGGGCGCTGGCTTGGCGTTCCGGTTCGAGTTCATGCCTGCCTGTTTCTTTTTGTTGCTTTGATTTTTGCAATTCAGGGCAACTTCATTGAGCACAACGAACCTGTTTTCTCTGCCCAGGGGACGGCAATTGCCACGTCGTTGATTCTGGTGCTCAGCATCTTGCTCCACGAATTAGCGCATGTATTTGCAGCAACGAATCTTGGTGGTGCGGTTCGCAGTATCATGTTGGCGCCCTGGGGCGGTGATACCGAGATCGAGCTTCCAATCGCACGTCGATCTCAGGCGATCGTTTTTGCGGCTGGACCCTTCGCCAATCTGATGGTGTTTCTCTGCGGGATGACTTTGCTGGTTCAGTCGGGCCAGTCCAGTTTCGTCGAACTCGTCAATCCTTTTCGTCCCCACGGTTTGGAAGGGGACTGGACGATCGCATTTGCCAAGATCATCACCTGGGTCAATTTCCAGATCTTCTGGATCAACATGATTCCCGTGCATCCGCTTGATGCCAGCCACCTGGTGCGGATTGCAATAACCGTCAAAAACTCGACGGTCGAACGCGAGAAAGTCGAAGCTGGAGTTTTGATCATTGGCCTGGCCGCTTCTGTCATTGTTTTGGCGATGGCTTGGTTGGCTCGGGACGTTCAGCAAAGCCCCATTCAGCCCGGCTGGGCGATATTGGTTCTCGGCGGCATTGTTCTCTTGTTTAGTGCACGCCACGGATACTACTTGTATTCGCGTCCCAGTGATGAAGATGACTGGGATGAATTGGTTGAGGAATTGGACGAAGAATACAACGGTTACTACGACGAAAACGACGACTACTTTGCCTACGAAGATGCGGATTCCATTTCCCAGTGGCTCCAGGAAAAACAGGAAGCACGAGAGCAGATCGAACGCGAAATCGAAGCAGAAGAAGAGCGGCGCGTCGATTCCATTCTTGAGAAGCTTCACGCCTCGGGAATCGACAGTCTCGATGATGACGAAAAATCGTTGCTCCAACGCGTTAGCGATCGCTATCGCCGCCGGAATCGTCAGCAACCTTCTTGATCGCCATTTCAGTTTGATTGCCGCTCAAATTATTACCGTTCGAACTTTCGGGCATCGATCTCGATCTCGACACGCGGCAGGCTGTTGTCGGGCATGCCTTTATCGGGCATGCTTTTATCGGGCATGCCTTTATCGGGCATGCTTTTATCGGGCATGCTTTTATCGGGCATGCTTTTATCGGGCAAGTGAAGCCCCTCGCTCAACCATTGCGCTATAGATTTCGAATGCGGATGCCATGACCGCTTTCAACTCGTCACTATTGAATGACTTGCGGGGAATGTAGACGATCAAATTGTGGCCGATGGCTTCGATGCAATACTTGTTTGATTCCAGCGTTCGTAAAAATCGATCATCGAAAAATTCCTTGATCGCCTTCTCGTCCGAACCTTGAAGCTGTTGGTACTTTCCGAAGTCTGGATTCGAGTCGAATTCGATTTCAGGTTGTCCAAAGATTCGACCAAAGCTCAGGAAGAAGCTCGCCGGCCTGAGAACAAACGATGGCGCGTTTAAATTGGGTGACTCAATGGAAACGACTGACTGTCGGTGAATCGTTTGGTTCTTTCCCGAACCCACGGCATATTGATAGTCGAAAATGCTTACGGTTTCATCGTCGGTTTCACCGAAAACAACATTCTTGATCTTCTTGCTGCGCCCCACCGTGAACAGCTTGAAGATTTTCATTCGGGCGAGAAAACCGGCCGAAGCGGCGGGCGTAAACGTCAGGCCGATTTCTTCCGCAAAAGCCGTCATGACAGAAAGCCGCTTTCGGTCGCGGAGGTAGTTCGCGACGGCACCGATCGCGGAAAACAACACGCCGATCAAAAAGATGATCAGAAAAAGATTTATGTCAAATCGTTGCATCAAGGTTGGACACTTTCCGGTCGTCGACTCAGGGATCGCTGTTTCTCTGGAACCCGCGTTGGCGGCCCGCCTCATAACCGATAATCGCAGCCGTGGTGGATACGTTCAAGCTGTCGGCGCGACCGAGCATCGGCAGATGAATCCCTTTTATTTTACGCTCGGGGTCCGAGGCTAAAAGGCGCCAACTTTCCGACAATCCGCGTGCCTCGTTCCCGAGGACCAATGCTGAACGTTCCGAATAAGCCACTTCGTCGTAACGTGTGGAACCTTCAACGATGGCTGCAAACACCGCGAAATCGCTTTGCCAAAGCCACTCTTGAACTTCCGGATTGGTTCCAGTGGCCAAAGGCGTAGTAAATACGCAGCCCATACTTGCCCGAATGCAATTGGCGTGAAAAAAATCACTGAGCGGTTCCGAAAGTACAACTGCCGATGCCCCAATTGCGTCCGCCGTTCGAACGATGGCGCCAACGTTTCCGGGTTTCTCAATCGACTCAAGTACGAACACGAGCGCATTTTCGTTCAGTTCGAGCTGTCCCAATCCCGTGTCAGGACGCGCACCGATCGCGACCAGATCTTCGTCGCGTTCACCGTAGCGGATCCTTTCAAAAAGTTCGTCCGCGACAATTACCGGTTCCAGTCCAGGAAAGTCCCGAAGCAGAGGTTGGAATCGTTCAGCTTGGGTTTGCCGAATCAAAAGTGATTCGTACTCGAATCCCGCCTCCAACCCTCGGCAAATTTCGCGCTCACCGAAAACCAGAAAACGGTTTTGTTGACTTCGCCCCCGTGACGACATCAATTTCAGAACGGATTTGAAAAAAGCGTTCTGGGGACTCTCAATCGTTTTCAATCGCCATCCTCCGTCATCGTTTGGTTCTTCGGGG
The DNA here is from genome assembly GCA_964434955.1 of uncultured Pirellulaceae bacterium. Classification (GTDB taxonomy): domain Bacteria; phylum Planctomycetota; class Planctomycetia; order Pirellulales; family Pirellulaceae; genus JANQLU01. Next base: position 13,069 of record CAYSXI010000087.1, on the reverse strand, counting down.
CGACGTTACGTGCAAACCAACCGGCCCCCAGCTTTTTTCCGGTGGACGAAGGGATCGACATCTTTCCAGATTCAAATCCGCCCGGCATTTGAAAATGTTGTTCCAGTTTTTGTTGCAAAACTCGGTTGTCAAATTCAAGCGTGTGGGACGTCAGAAGTAAGAGCGTTGCATCGTCGACCAATAGTTTTGCGAGATTCGAGAGCAAGTCATCCAGGTGTTTTTCCAATTTCCACACCTGCCCTTCCGGGCCCCTGCCAAATGACGGCGGGTCGACGACGATGCCGTCGTATTTGTTTCCTCGTTTGACCTCACGGCTGACAAACTTGACGGCGTCTTCCACGATCCAGCGAATCGGAGCCTCGGTCAAGTTCGAGTGTTTCGCGTTTTCTCGCGCCCATTGCACGGCACTTTTGGAGGCATCGATATGGGTGACGGATGCGCCCGAATGAGCAAGTTTCAATGAGGTAGCCCCGGTGTAGCCGAAAAGGTGAAGAATCGACTTCCCGCGGAGGTTGAACCGGTCCATCCAGCGCCATTGGATCGCGTGTTCAGGAAAGACTCCAAGCTGTCCCTGCGGCGACTTTCTAATCTCGAGAACCAGCGGACCAAACGGGATCGTCCAAGGATTTTCCGAGTCCGGAATCCAATTGCCGTTGCCGCTCTTTGAAACCACAAATTGATCGGTGATTTCGTTGCATACGTCCGCGTGATCAAGCGAAGTGCGCCGAGCGAAGGGCGATGGCCGCTGAATGAGTCGGGTCCCCAGTTTCTCGAGTTTGATCCCGTCGCCAAAATCGACGAGCTCGTATTCGAAATTGTCTTTCTCAGGCATCGGGAACGCATTCGGTATTTTTGTCTTGGAAAGGGGCCCTATTTTGATGGAATTGGCGGAAAACCGCCAGCTACGAACTAAAAGCTCGTATGGGTTTGGTTCGGCCTTCTCGGATACAATGACTCCAACAGAATCTTTAGATATTGGAATTTCTGATGAATTCGATGTTGAATATTCGATTGATTGGTACGGCGCTGGCCTGCGTCTTTTTTACACCCTTGAACCTGTTTTCGCAGGAAGCCGCTGTTTCCAAGGCTCAGGCCGAAGTCGCAAACACCGACGATACCGTCGATCATTGGATTGCCAAATTAAATTCGGCGAAAGCTCGCGATCGATATGAGGCCATGAACCGGCTGGCGAAGCTCGGGAAACCGGCGATCACCAAACTTACGGCCGCCTCCGCTCAGGGCAATTTGGACTTCCGATTGCGAGTTGTCAAAATCGTCCAGCAACTCGGAATGGCCGAGGACCATAAAACCAGTATGGCCGCCGAAGATGCGCTGCTCGAATTGGCGGCTTCTGACGACGAACGAGTCGCCAAGATGGCGAACGGGTTCGCGGCCGAGCTGTTTTTGCGAAAGGAAGAACAGGCCACCGAACGTTTCCGGAAGGCCGGCGCTGAATTTGACAGTGAAAATATCCAAATTGGAACCAAGTATTATTACCCCCTCCAGATCCTTCGATTCGGCGACCAATGGAAAGGCGATGCCGACCTGTTTTCACAAATTCGCTACTTGAGGAAATTTCAGGCAATCGAATTGGTTGGAAGCAAGTTCAACGACAAGTCGCTGGAGCAGTTGCCCGTTCACTCTCACCTGGTATCCATCAAACTGAATGAAACCTCGATCACCAACGAGGGGGTCAAGTCGCTGGCTCGCCACAAACAGCTGAAGCGCGTCATGATCTACTACGCGAATTCCGTCGATCAGAACTGCCTTGAGGATCTTAAGAAACTCAAGCAACTGGCTGAGCTCAAACTTTTCGGTACCGGATTCGCTCGCGAGGAATTGAAGAATCTGCAAGAGACTTTTGCCGGCGTAACGGTTGAAATTCGCGTCGGTGGATTTCTCGGAATCCGATACCAACAAACCTCGAAAACCTGCCTGATTACCGACGTGATTCCAAACAGCGGCGCGGCCGTCGGAGGTATCAAGGTGGGTGACACGATTGTTGAATATGGCGGCAAGAAGATTGATGCACCTTCCGATTTGTCCGCTGTGATTTCAGATCACAAAGTCGGAGAAGCCATCAAGGTGGTGGTATTGCGAGGCGATAAACGTGTGCCCCTGAGCGTGAAGCTCACCAAATGGCAGTAGTCGCCAATAGGGCGCCGAGTTGCGGCTAGGGTTAACTCCAGATCCACATCTTGCGATTATGCTGTTGCAGCCGGAAAACTCCCTCCGGAGTAACTTTGGTATAGCGGACGACCAAACAACGAATCTGCCGGAATTGATAAAGCTGAAGAAGACCTTCGTCCGTTAGCTCGGTTCCTTCCAGGTCGACAACTTCGGCGCGTCCAATTCCTGGCGTGGTCGCAATTTCGGAGTCGTACATCTTCTGATCGCTGAGATCGACAATTTTGTCCTTGCTTCGATTCCAGCTGTTGGACCGCAAATGGCTCAGCAGAAATTCCCAGGGGACTCGTTGCCAGAATTGAAGCGGCACGGCAGGTTTGGAGTTCATTCGAATCCAATACTGCATCATATAGACCCCGCAAATCGCGAAGGGAGCAATGACCATCGCCACCAGAATGATCAATGGTCCACCGATCATGAGGCCGGCCAACCCGCACATGGCAGCCAAAACCCCAAAGAGCACATAGATGGCGGTTGCCAAAAGCGCCAGAGATGTATTCTCCCCTAGAAAGCTTTGCAACCAGAGGGAACAACCGGCAGTCTTCGTTTCAATATGCTCAAGCGGAACATCCTTGTTTTTGTCAACGACTTGTTCACGCCCGTATTTGCACTGTGTGCATTTACCGCTTTTGTCGATCACGCTATCGCATCGCGGGCAACGTCGTTGAACCGAAAAAGAATCAAATTGAAGTTGCGATGCGCTGCCAAAACTGGACGCATCATTGCTGGCAAACTCCTGGTCAAATTCTGACATCGTATCGGTTAAGGGTGCCGCTTCCACCGCGATGTGTGAATCGACTTTCGGGGACGCGTTGCCGGAGGGTGAAACCACGGCGGCTGATGGAGAAGCAGTGGGAGGAGCCGGTTGGGCTTGTGGTTGGCTTTGCGCTGATATCGTTGACGAAACCGGAACCGAAGTCCATTGGTTGCACGACACGCACTTAATTTGATTTCCCGAATCCGATTCAGCCGCTTCCAGGGAAGCCCCACACTGCTCGTAACGATTATTTACGGCATCGTATTGAAGAATATTCGTGCAAGTAAACTTTATCGGCATTCTAGTTCGATGATCGAATCGTGGACAATTGGGATTCGCCGGGCCTTGCGATTGCTTGCCCTGATTCACCCATTGTATTTGAAAAAACGTGACTGCGAACCAAGTCACCCCGAACAGGATGCCAGATCGAGGAAGGCTGGAATACATCAGCCTGTTGAAACAAGGTCATTCGTCACGGGAAACGCCCCCGCATATGGAAACCGCGCACAAAAAAAGCCGGCGGCTTGCCGGCTTGGATTGAGACGCCAAAACTACTTGTTTTGGTCAACGATGTTGTCTTTGGCAGGTGGATTCATGACTTTGCCAGTCAACTTGATCTTTGCCGGAGCCAGGTCCGTTTCGATGACGATTTCGTTGGCAATTTTTTCGGCTGTTTGCGCGTCGAAGGTCAAGCTCAACAGGTGCAGCTTTTTGCTCTTGTCGCTGTGGTCGACTTTCACTCGTTTGTCACCACATTTAACCGCGAGAATCTTGAACTCATTGACTGACTTCACAAAGATCTTCTTGGTTACCGTTTTTCCTTTTTCCATTTCGCCAAAGCTCAAGAGTTCGGGGGCTTCAACTGCTGGCTTGAGGTAGCCGGAAACGGCAACAGGAAATTCTTGAAGACGATTGTCGTTGGTGACGAAAATGAGCTGATCCGAAATGTAGCCAGATGCCTGTTTGTCGCCAAGCATGATGATTGCGTTGTAATTGACTCGTCCGCCACTGCGACGGGTCTCTTCAAGTTTGACGCTCAAATTTGGATTGCTGGACTTCACGTCGGTGACTTTCCAACGCTCGCTACCGGCATATTTGATCTCGATCGTCTTCTTCAATGACTCTCCCGCCATCGCTTGTTGGAAATCCACTTTACCCGGATTCACAACGATGTCCTGGCGAATATTTCCGGTGATAACCAACTGAACTTCAGTCCAGGAAGGCGAACTGATGGAAACGGTAATTGTGGCTTTGCGCTGCCCGACAAACCGGACCGTGTTGAAATTAACCCGGACTTTGCCTTTCTCACCGGGCTTGACCGTTTTGTTCAGGATCTTTGGCTCGGCACAACCACAGCTTGCGCGAACACTTGAAAGCTGAATCGTCTTGTCGCTTGGATTCACGAATTCAAAGTCGAAGACTTGCTTGGAAGCGCGAGCGACCGTTCCAAAATCGTGTTTGGATGTCTTGAACATTTTCGAAGTCCAAGACGGTCGAGAGTTGTAAGAGTTGTAAACTGGGCGATTCCAGTTTTGAGCAGAACCGACCGTACAGGCGATCAACAAAAGCGGACAGGCCGCCAAGACGAGAGCTTTGTGAAAACGCATCAGTTTTCATCCCTTCAGGATAAACAGGTTTCTGCCGAAAAGCGTTGCTGCTGCTCAATCAAACGGGACATCCCAAACGGGCACATCCTATTGTTGGCGAGCGGTCCCCTGAGGAAAGGGACTCACAGCTATATGGCGCAATCACCAATTAGCTTTCACGGTTTTTCTATTTTTTTTCCGCGACGCGACAATTTACGTCAGGGAATACTGTTTCCGAAGGTCAACTAGCGAAGAATCATGCAATTCTTGCAAGTGCGATTCTAATTGTAATGATGTCGCCCAATAAATCAATTTTGACTTCCCCAAGCTCTGTTAAAGTTTGCCGGTCAAAGCGAACAAAAGGGGGATACGCGGATTTCCAGGCAACCTGGACAAGCTGCATTGGTTTGGGCTCCCCCATGTAACGGGTTGAAGCATCGAACCGTTCAAGAAACCGGTTCCGAAATGTTGGCGGTTCGTTGGCAAAGTCGTCAGGCCGCGCCGCGTAAACCAATAAGCACCACTTCATGCAGAGTGAAGTAGTGTTTGTCCTTGGCAACTTTTGGCTTAAGCCACTCCAGCAAGCCCGACGGAGTTTGGTTGAGCATTTGTTTTAGGACGCGTTTGTTTGTCTCGGAAACTCTTTGCCTTTCCGCCCAGGGCTCAAAATCAAACTCTTTCTCAAACTTTTCGACCGACGAGATTGAAAAATGGGCGTCTTGAAGCATCGCCTCGAGACGCGGCAAAGAATAGACTTCGACGTGCGATGGATCCCTTAGCTTCTCGAATTCATTGTAGAAACGAGCATCCGAAACGTCGTCCGTGCAATAGTTATCACTAAGTGCCAATCTACCGCCAGGCTTCAACACCCGGTGAAATTCTTCCAGGGCTTTCAGGGGGGCCGAAAAATGATGGAATGCAAGACGACAGGTCACCAAATCAAATGAGCCGTCTTCAAATGGAAGGCTTTCGGCGTCGGCGGGTTCGGTCGTGACGTTCGTTAGCCCAAGCGATCCCATTGTTTTCGCCGTGGCCCGAAGCATCTCTTCGGTGATGTCGGTCGCAATGACCTTCTCAACGAAAGGAGCAAATATCGCTGCCGTATGTCCAGCGCCTGTCGCCACATCCAACGCGTGCCAATCCGACTGGGGCTGCACCCGTTTCAGCATCGCCAGAAGGCTCTCGCCTCGTGCGTGGACTTCGCTGGTCGCGTAGTCGCTGGCAGAGATTCCGAACTGATTTCTTACACGTTCCTTTTGACGGTCCGCATCACCGTCACCCTTAGCTAAATTCATGATGCCAATTTGGTTGGTCGATTCAAATCGTTACGATTGGCAACCAACGGGCCTACGAGGCAGGGGCAGAAAACAACCGCTCACAACGGCTGATACTTCGTCGAGCTCGGATTGCATCCATCGATTCAAACGAGGATGTCACTTCGAAAAACGAACGCAAAAGGGCGACGATTCACAGCAAGAATTCAAGCGTTTGCAGCGCGAGGTCGGTTGGAAGACTTGCCCGGCAAGTCCTGCGGCCGCAATACGCCTCTTGGATTCTGCGGGACACAAAAAACCTGCATCCACAAAACCTGCATCCACACAAAGCCAACTTCCACGCAAAAACCTACGTAGGCGGTGGTCGCTGCATTCTGAAATATGCTCTGGTTCTGCCCTTATACGCAAAGCAAAGCTTCATTGAAGCACAATTCGCGATAAGTCGCAAATTGGGCTTCCCCAGCATCGGCTGCCTGTTGCAGGAAGGCAAACATCGATCCCCGCGGATGAAACGGGAAATACCACTCCGGGAATAGGAACAATGGCCCTCGCATCGGAGCCGGCAGAAAATGGGAATTTGTCGGGCCGGAACTTGGGCGGTCGAGAGCAGAAGGGGCACAAAAAAACCTCAATCCAGTGCGGACTGAGGTTGCTGAAATTACCCCGCTAGGACTCGAACCTAGAATGGCTGGACCAAAACCAGCTGTGTTGCCGATTACACCACGGGGCAATGCCTTAACCGAAGGCTTTACTATTATTAGCGTCCGCCTCAATTTAGATCAACCGCGCTTCCGGGCAAAAATTCACTGGCCTAGCAGCAAATGATCGCCGGGGCCAGCAAATAAGACTTTGGCCTGAAAGCGGGGCTATTCTTCTTCTTCTTCTTCTTCTTCTTCTTCGGTTTCACGCTGAGCGACCTCGAATGAAAGCTGCTCCAGTTCCATTGCTAGATCGACACCAACTGTCGCAATCCGGTTCGGCAAATTCAAGGTCACTGGCGCGAAATTCAGAATCCCAATGATTCCGTTTTCGATCAAATACGTCGCGACTTCCTGGGCAGCTTCGGCCGGAACGGCCAGGATCGCGAGCTGGATTTTTCGCTCCGCAACGACTTCTTTCAAGTTCTCCAGTGGCTCGATGGGAATCTCACCAATCTTTTTGCCAACGAGATCCGGCAGGTTGTCGAAAGCGGCACGGACTTCGAATCCTTGCTTGAAAAACCCGCGATAACCCAGCAAGGCCCGCCCCATATTTCCGCAGCCGACCAAAGCGACCGGCCAGACTCGGTCCGTGCCGAGAATCTGTCGAATCTCTGCGACCAGTTGCTCGCAGCGATAGCCAATTCCCGGAAACCCGAATTGGCCGAAATAAGCAAAGTCCTTACGTACTTGGGCCCCAGTAATCCCCAGCATTCGTCCCAATCGACTCGAGCTGATGGTTTCATTCCCGGCCTTCAAAAATTGCTGCAATTCGCGCAAGTAAAGACTGAGCCGGTTGACGACTGCTTTCGGGATCGAATTGTCGACTTTTCGATTCAAGTCGAATCCAAGTAAAGTCGCGAGGGAAAATGCGGGTGACGAAGGCCAGCATGAAGTTTATTTTCGGAGGGAATTTTCATCAATGGGCTCCCCGCCGGGCAATTCGCTCATCGGTTCGATCAAATCTTTTCAATCGGGGCGGCCACAACCGCAATGGGCTCCCATTGGCGATTCCTCGTATCGGCTTCCGGCTGGAGCCGGGTTTCGTTCAAAATTTACGCTTCGTCGCAAACAATTCAATACAATCGAGGTAGCTCCGAATTTCTAGGCCGTGATTTTGGGACCCATGGGTGCATCAACAGACGAAAAATCAAAACGTCGAAGCTGGAGGCAGATCAGCATCCGCGCTGCGATTGCGCTAATGGTTGTAGTCGCAGCCGTCCTTGCCCTCTATCCCAAACAAGAACGATCGCCTCGGCATTTGGACGGGGATTTTGAAGTTCCCGAATACGCTTATCGAAAACGAATCCGAGCGGCCCTGGACCGTACGGATTTCCCGGAAGACTCGAAAGCTCTTTATCGACGTTTCGTGATGGACAAACTGGCTTGGCAGTCTGGGTTCATCGAAAGCATTGGCCTCGAGCAGTTATTGGATCCAAACCGTGCGGATAACGAAGACATCCGTCGTGTCTACAAGCAGTTCGAAATTGTTGGAACCGATGGAGAGCCCTACACAATCTATTTTGCTGACCGAGGGGCTGGGGCTCAGCTGGGTGTGAATGAGTTATTTGTCCTGCACGCTACCTACTTCGTCACGAATTCCAAGGGCGAGTTGTACTTTTGGTGTCCGACAGGAATTCCTGTTGATAGTTCGATCGATATCACCTGTCTGGAAAGCGACGATGGCTACCTGATCAACTTTGGATTCATGGCCCAAGCCACAGGCACCGAAAAATCGTTGGTTGAAATGATTGGAATCTCGTCACGATTCCTACGTAAGTTTCCACCCTCGTTAGACGCACTTGTTGGCCAGGCGAACGCTCAATTAGAGAAGGAAAAGAAAGCTTCCGACAAGTTGGTTAGGCTTGCAAACAAGAAAAACCCTCGAATTGGCGAACTCTTTAAAAATGGCATGAAACAAACAAGGGATTCTTGGCATGGAGATTTCGAGTTGTTAAGGAGCCAAAAAAAGCACCCAGAAGTCAGGCGCTGCGCACTGAGGCTATTCCTGGTGCTTCACGGAGATTGGTGGCAGGATATTCAAAAGGAAATTGAAGCGGCGACGGAAAAGGATTTTGAATACCGGCTCCTTCGCATCGCCATCAAGACAGAAAGTACGAGCCTCGCCGAAGCCCTGTTGGAACGATTTAATGTGGATCCCAATCAGGGATTCAAGCGAATCAGCGACTCCCCACTGGCATTGCTCCTCGATCAATACTCGGAAGAACGATGGACGATGCGTGATATCTTCGACGAGTCTGCAAGTCGACGTCAGATGGATCGCCACATCATGCTGAAGCTGCTTGCAAAGAATGGTGCCTACAACGACGAGCTTGTGGAGCATATCAGCGACGTCGTTTACCGGCTAAAACGGAATCCTGTTTCCTCGGAAATTGTTCAAGCTTTTTTGGAAGGCGGGCAGTGGAATCTGGGCGCCCAGCCACACAATGAATTACTGGATATTTTGATCACGGGGCGTTTTCGAAACGACTGGCGCGAACGCAAAGTGTTGCTCAAGCTGATTCTGGAAAATCAGCAAGATATCAACACAAGAGATGAAAACGGAAACACCATTCTTCACGCGGCAATCAGTCGTCCGGAACTCTTGTTTCTTGCCGAACTTGAGAAATCCCTGGTCGCAGCCGGCGTCGATATCGATGCCGTCAATCACAAGGGTTTGACGGCTTTGGATTGTGCGATCGAGGTCGCGGCTTCATTCGAATGCGAAAAAGAGTACCGGCTCAAACGACAAATCGAAGTCATCAATAGCTTGCTTTCCAAAAAACCAGACCTTTCCAAATCACAGGTCATCTCAAAAGGGAAAGCCTTCGGCGGCGAATTGTATCGCGGCCAGTTTGAAGCCGTAATGAAAGCGATCGAAGCTCACCCGCATGTGGTGCAGTTTCGTGGGAATTGAGCCGTGGCAAAAGCTGGACCGTTGTGGAAAGTCTGGAAGAAGCCTTGAAAGGCAGGGCCCTTGGGTTTGATCGGGCCAAACGTTGACGGAAACGCCTGCTGCACGAACCAAAAATTCATCCGAACAAATCAACACCCCAAATACAAGCACGAAGCGCAAGCGAGTGAATGGCGACTCCAAATACAAGCACGAAGCGCGAGCGAGTGGTTCGGCCGAGCCCACCTCCGATCCCCTTGGAACAAATCAACTCGGCGATTGCATACACGAAGCGCGAGCGAGTGAATCCCGATTCCAAATACAAGCACGAAGCGCAAGCGAGTGGTTTGGCCGAGCCCACCTCCGATCCCCTTGGAACAAATCAACTCGGCGATTGCATACACGAAGCGCGAGCGAGTGAATCCCGACTCCAAATACAAGCACGAAGCGCAAGCGAGTGGTTTGGCCGAACACCTTCGGCAAATACCCCGTCAATCTTTCGACCCTTCGCCCTCTGACTTCGCCGAACTCTTGGACCCACTCCCGGGATCTCCCTCACCCTCACCCTTTTCGTCTTCCTTCTTCTCCTTTTTCTCGGCTTCGGCAATCGCCGCCTGCTGAGCCTTTTCAACTTCCATCCAGGTTCCCCAAATCGCTTTCTCGATTTCGAGGATCGATTCTCTGGTTGCTTCCTCACTTCGCAATTTGTCAAAAAGCGAATGCATTTCACCGCGAAGATCCGGAACCGTGTCAAAAAACTTCAGGCTGTCCGTCCAGGCGGCAAGGTGATTTTCCAGGGCTTTGCGAAATGGCCGGGGGCAACGGGCCAGGTCAATCGCTTTGACATTGGCAACGTATTCTCGAACGGCGACACCGATGGAAACCGTTCGCGAACGTTGATTTCTTTTGGATCCAAGTTCCTTGTCGATTTCCAGAATCCGCTTGATCTCCTCCGCCTCATTTTCTTTTTTGGGCAGAATAAACGATGCTTGGGGTTTCTTAAGAATATTTTCCGCGGGCCGCGGCTTGGGATTCTCTTTGCTGCAACCCAATGTCAACGACAAGCCCAGGATCAAAAAGGGGATGCAACGATTGGCGGATTGGGCGCTTCTCATGAGTGGGTCCGACCATGGATTTTTTACGAGATAGTGATCCGGACCAACTTAGCGGCCACCGCCATCGAAAACAAACTTGGGCTGGCCGGACCCAATCGAGATGCGAACCCCGTTTCCAATTCACACCGAGTGGCAGCTAGAACCGGCCCAACCGTCAGGGCCTGAGAATCCCGCATAAACCTACCCCTTTTCCGGACTGTTCGAGTCGATGGGCGAGACTGTCGTTTGTATGAAACAGGCGGGAATCTAAGTTTCACCAGACGAATCGACCCTTCGCCAATGGAGCAACCTGAACAACCGTCAAACCTCCACCAGAGTTTTGAGGAATTTCAGCCCGCCCATTTTCTCCAGCTAAGCAAGACCCCTTAATCGGTCGATTTTCACGAGTGCCGGAGGAATTTTGCAAGCATGCAAGCGACGTTGTGCATGCTTACAAAACGCTGCTTCGGATTCGTGGCGCAAATAGCCAGGATCCAAGCCTTAGCGAAATCATACAAATGACCATGGCATGGCGAGCGGTTCGCCAGACCAGGAGTCCCTCCAAGGTAAAGAAACGTCAGTATTTTATTGGGAGAAGTAAAAATGAAACTGGTTCGAAGTGTTGTCGCACTGGCTGCAATCGCAGCTGTGTTGCCAGCAGGCACGAGCTGGGCCCAGTGTTGTGGTGGTGCCAGCTACGATGCGTGTGGTGGAGCCGCAGCCGCCGATGGTTGTGGAAGCTACACGGTTATGAGAACGCGACGCCGTGTCGTTTGGGATACTGAGCAAGTTACGCGACACCGTACGGTTAGCCGTTGGGTTACGGAACAAAAGCAGGTTCCCGTAACGCGAATGGTTCGCTCAACTCAGTACAAAGACAAAACGTACACCGTACGTCGCCCTGTTCGGGAAACGACGTACAAGACAGTTTGTTACACCGTTCGTAAGCCTGTTCGTGAAATGAAAACGAAGACGGTTTGCTACACGGTTCGACGCCCTGTCTTCGAAACTCACACCAAGGACGTTTGCTACACGGTTCGCCGTCCGGTTGTTGAGAACCACACCAAGACGATCAACTACACGGTTCGTCGTCCGGTGAAGGAAATGAAAACAAAAACCGTTAACTATACTGTTCGCGTTCCTGTTAAAGAAACTCGTATGCGAACGGTCCGTAAAGTCGTTCGAGTTCCCGAGACTTACACCAAAACCGTTACGGTTCGTGGTGGTCACTGGGAAACACGCACCGAAACAATCCCAGGTCGTACAATCAATGCTGGTTGTGGCCGAATGGGCTTCGGTGGTGGCTTGTTTAGCCGACTGGGTCGCTGCGGTTGCAATGACTGCGGAATCGGTTGTGGCGGATGTGGAAACGATTGTGGTTGCCAAACCATTACCACTTGCCCACGAACGGTTTGCCGTAAAGTTTGGGTTCCTTCTTGCGAAACCAAAGAAGTTCAGTGCACTCGATACCGATGCGAAACTCGTTGCGAGCAAGTTCCTTACTGCGTTACGACTTTCAAGTGCGAACAACGATCCAAGCAAGTTAACTACTGCTGCACTCGCTGGGTCTGCGAACAAAAATCTCGCGAAGTTTGCTGCCGCAAAGTTCGTTGGGTTTGCGAACAAAAGACCAAGAAAGTTTGCTACCGAACCTGCAAGTGGGTTTGCGAGCAAAAGCAAAAGCAAGTTAACTACTGCGTAACTCGTTGGGAATGCAAGCAATGCACCAAGCAAGTTCCTGTTTGCAAGACTCGTTGGGTCTGCGAAACCAAGACTTGCAAGGTTCCTTACACGGTTTGCAACAAAGTCACAGAAATGAAAACCGTTTGCTGCCGCAAGCGAGTTTGCGAAAAAGTTCCTTACACCGTGTGCGTTCGTAAGCCACGCGTTGTTTGTGAGCAAGTTCCTGTAACTGTTTCTTGTGCTCCACGATGTGGTTGCCGCGGTGGTTTCCGCCTTGGCATGCTGCGACGTGGTTGCGGATGCAATGCAGGTTGCGACTCAGGTTGCGACAATGGTTGCGAATCAGCAAAAGCTGATTGCGGCAACGACTGCGGTTCTTCTTGCCACTGCGGTTGCCGATTGGGCGGCCGAATCCGTGGCATGTTGGCCCGAATTCGCGGAATGTTCTGCTGCCACCACCGTGGTTGCGGATGTGATAATGGCTGCGGAGCAGCTGCTGACAGCGGTTGCGGCTGCAACTAAGTCAATCTGACTTTCTTACCCGCGAGGCCATTTCTGGTCTAAAAACGTCACCGGGCGGTTCGATTTACTCGAGCCGCCCGTTTTTTGTGCGCGGGGAGTTCCGGCAGCCGAACGATGGTGGCATGCTCGGAACCACTCGCTTGCGCTTCGTGCTCGTATGAGGTTCCAATATGCCGGACCGGACTCACGTGACGGGAAGTGGGAAAAGGTTGTGGCAGCGAGGGAAATCGTTGTGGGGTGGATGCGAACAAACCATCTGTCGCATCAATTCCCAAGCAATTCCAGCGTTGCGCGGGGGACCTCCACCTCGGAACGGGGCGCTTCCAGCGCGAAACGGGGAACTTCCAGCGCGGAACGGGGCGCTTCCAATCCGAT
>CAYSXI010000086.1:0-20370 GCA_964434955.1 uncultured Pirellulaceae bacterium | reverse complement strand
CCCGAGGTGACGCGTTTGAAAAATCGAGCAAACAGCTTGCTGGGATCCGCGTAAAACGGATTCACCTCGCCATCATTCTTCGGCCGTTCACCGTACTGGGCGATAAACGATCCCGTTGCCTTGTTACGGCCCTGGAAAAACCGTTCGGTCGAACGGCTGATCGCATCGAACAGATTGTTCTGACCGTCCCATTTATACAATTCGCCAAACTGGTTGATGAAATACCATTGGCCGTTCTTGCCCATCAACCATTTTTCACGATGATTTCCCCAATCCTCGTGGTAGTTTCCGGTCGTATGCAAACCAAGCTCGTCACCCTTCTCGTGGGCGCGAACTTCCTCTTCGAACAATCGTAGTTCGTCCGGATCGGAAGGCTTCGATCGCAATGTTTGGTCGTCAGCACATTCGGCCTTGAGCTTGGCCATGAACCGTTGGTATTTCCAATCATCCTCGCTGCACCCGGGCCAACTGACCAAAACAAATTGGTCGCCCACAAAGTTCTGTCGAAACCGATCGAGATCTTTTGTCTCTTCGTAGGTTTTCGGTAACCAATCCGAGACATCATTCTTCATGGACTCCACAGCCATTCGCGCACCGCGCAATGAAAATGGCAGCAGGAAGAATACCGCGCACAATACAAGCATTGCGCGGTTTCCAAAGAATGGAGTTCGACGTGCGAAGAAGTTGGATTTATTCATGCGGTATGGGCGACAGGCAAATGGGGCAAAAGCCAGCGACAGATTTCCCCGTCACCTTGGGTGCCTAAATTACTGACCTTTTACAAGTTACCTTTGTATCCACTTTCAGTCCATGTCCATTTGCCCTAAATCGTTGCATTTCAAGCGCTTGAGTGTGAAACCCTGCGCCTGATTTTTGATAGGCCGATTTCGTTTGGAATGACGGAAAGCGAAGGCGTAACGATTGAATCGGCTAATTGAAGAGGCCGCGCATAGAAAGAAATGCGAATGCATGCTTGTTTAAAGCATTTCAAGTCATCGAAGGATTGAATTAGTCAAACCCAATCCCCGTCTTTTGACTAATATCCCTAAGCTCCTCAACCACCGGCATGATCAAAGGGATCCCGTTTTGAATTCGGTCCTCGTAGGCTTCCCGCTCCGGGTCGCCAGGGATGACAACACCCGGCGTACCCGGCTGAGGCTTGGTCTGCCGAAAGGTCTCGATCAGGTCGTCGATCTGATTTTTGAATTCGTCCAAATCGATAAAAGCCTCAATCTTCATGGCCCCGAAAAAGTGCCCGATTCCCTTTCCGACACTTCGCGCAGGAATTTCTTGTCGCAAAGCAAAGGGAGGCGCCCAAGGCCCCCAATTGGCTCCGCTCAAGACGGTGCATAGCACATCGACCATCATCGCAAGACAGTAGCCTTTGTGCCCGCCCATCTCTCGAAAGCTTCCCAGCGGAAGCAGCGCGCCACCATCGACCATCTCCTGAGGAACCTCGCTGTGTTCTCCCGCGGAGTTAATCACCCAGCCTTTGGGCACCGGTTCTTCCCGCCGCCTCGCCATCTCGACTTTTCCGTAGGCACATGCACTTGTGGCCAAGTCAATCACGATCGGCGGATTGTTTTTTCCCGGGAACGCAATGGCAATTGGATTGGTACCTAACATCCTTTCTCCGCCCCAAAGCGGAGCCACCAGCTTGGTCGTGTTGGTCATTGACCAACCGATTTGGTCACGCTCCAAAGCCTTTAAGACGTAGTAGCCGGCAATCCCGTAGTGGTTCGTGTTGCTAACGCTGACCCAACCGGTTCCCGCCGCATCCGCTTTCTCCATGGCAATCTGATTTGCCTTCGGCCCGACCACAAGACCCAAACCATTGTCGCCGTCCACCGTCGCCGTACTCGCGGACTCACGAATGATTTTGACTTCGGGCTTAGGATTGATTCTGCCCAGCGTGAGCATGTCAAAATAAGTGTGTAGGCGGGCAACGCCATGCGACTCAATGCCACGCAAATCGCTCGCGGAAAGGACTTCAGCGGCCGTCCGCGCATCTTCTTCAGGGACGCCGAAATGCTGAAAGACTTTTTGACAAAAGGCATTGAGGAAATCGGGCGTGTACGTAATGGTTTCCGTCGGACTCATGATTTCGCTTTGGACTTTCAGGAGCGTTTAGGGGTCGTGACTTAATACGCGTTGGGCGACAAGTTTTCCAATATTAAATGAAGCCGTTGCGGCCGGAGATGGCGCGTTGCAAACGTTAATGATGGCGTCGTTTTGGTCGATCAGAAAATCGTCGACCAGCTTTCCGTCGGCAGCGACTGCTTGAGCGCGAACTCCTGCCGGGGCAGCGGCCAAATCGTCCGCCTTGATTTCGGGCATCAGTCGCTGCAACGCTTTGACAAACGCTTTCTTACTGAAAGATCGCCAAAGCTCTCCGCAGCCCATTTTCCAGTGCTTCATTGCCATCTTGATGAAGCCGCCGTAAGTCAAACTTTCAGCCAGGTCCCCAACGTTAATGGTTGTACGGGTGTAGCCCTCGCGAGCGAAAGCCAGCACGGCATTGGGGCCACATTCGACACCGCCCTCAATCATTCTCGTGAAATGGACTCCCAGAAATGGAAACTTCGGATCGGGTACCGGATAAATCAGGTTGCGACAAAGCTCTTCTCGCTCTGGTTTCAGTTCAAAGTACTCACCGCGAAAAGGAATGATTTTTGCCGAAGGCTTTTTCCCACCCATCTTGCAGACGCGATCGCTTTGGAGGCCGGCACAGTTGACAAGACGATTGGCAAGCCATTGGCTCTTCGAAGTCGTTATTTCGATTCCGCCACTCGATTGGCGGATTTGCTTGACCGATTCGCCAAGCGCCAATCGTCCTCCCGCCGCCTCAAACAACTCGCCCAGCTTCTCGCAAACCTGGCGATAATTGACAATCCCCGCTTCGGGAACATGGATGGCTTTGATCCCGGCGACATGAGGCTCCAACTCCAGAAGCCGTTCGCGCCCGATGACCTCGCACTGAACTCCGTTGGCCTGCCCGCGTTCGTAGATTCGATTTAGTGCATCCAGCTCGGACTCATCGACGGCCACGATCACTTTTCCGCAAATATCAAAATCGATATCGTATCGCTCGCAAAAACCCTGCATCGCCAATTTGCCTTCACGACAATTGACAGCCTTCAATGAACCGGGCTTGTAGTAAATTCCTGAATGAAGCACGCCCGAATTGTGACCCGTTTGGTGTTTGGCGAGTTTCGTTTCTTTTTCGAGCAACAGAAGTGAAAGACCCGGCTCGCGTTGGAGTACCTGGTAGGCCGTCGCCAATCCGACGATTCCGCCACCCACGATTGCCAAATCAAAAGTTTGAGACATCTATTCCCGTTCCGCTCTGGATCAAACTCTGCAGTTTAGCTGGAATCTTCAACACGGAAAGGATATCTGCACGGCGTTCTGGAAACGCCTCGCGAACCGACCTGATTGAACGGGGCCTGGGTTTTTGAACAACAAGATGTTTGCGGCAACGAAACCGGCGACCCGAGCGGTTTAACGGAAGAACTCGATACCGAAAGAAAGCGCGTTCACCCAAAGCTCATTGTCATTCCGGTAGTTAAGTGCCTGAACGGGTAGCGTTCCGGAAATCAACATGTTGGTGGTATTGTTGATTTGGCTCAGGTGAAGCAAGTCGTAACCGCATACCATTCGCGAACAAGGGCTGATTTTCCAATGAGCGTGCAATCCCATTTCCGCATGCCACATCCAGTCGGCCTCTTCTCGCTCCGCGTTAAAGAACACGGCGCCATTTGAGACACCATTGATCTTGGTCGGATACGAATTCAGACCGCCACCAAATTTGCCACGGAACGTAAACGCAAAACGACGACCGACGTCATAGAAAAACTCGATCCCGATTTGCGGTCCCAGCAAGTGGTTCTTGGCGTCCATCGAATACGTCCCGGCAACAACATTGGAACTTTGCAACAGGTACTTGTCCTGAAAGTAGGTATATCGAATACCGGCTTGGATTTTTGCCACATCCCAAAACCAGTAAGAACGATTGAGTTCGATACTGTGCAATCTCGCTTTTGCCGACTGGCGTTGAACAAATGCATTCGTGAACGGGAACGATGCTCCCAGACCGAGACCGGGTTGGAACAGCGCCGTCATACCGGCGAGTCCACCGGAACTGACCGTCCGCCCGGTCGTCCAACTTTCAAAGCCGGTGTAAAAGAACTCACGTCCCCAAACACCGCTTTTCTCGATATAGCCAACTTGACCACCAAAGGTCCCGTCATATCCGGGCGTCCCAAAGAAATTCGAGCCGGCAACCGTGTTTTGATCAAGGAAAGCATACATGGCTTTCGCAACATAAATCTGGCGAGCTCTTGCGATGTATCCGCTATGGCCGAAGGCCTCCGTGACACTTTGAACATCGTACTGGTAGTTCGGCATATCCAGAGTTTGCGTTGGTTCAACGATTTGCCCTTGTTGCGTGACTTCCGAGACGCCCGAGTACCTGGATGGATTTTCGCCAATCGACTCCATTTCATTTTCGAAGAACGAGGCGAGTTTGGTTTTGTTTTGGTCTTTTCTTCTTTTTGAGAATCGATTGAGCCATCGGCGATCCGAATCCGGCATGGATCCTACCGCCGGCCGATCTGCTCGAATGACTTGGGACTTTTCGAAATCCTCGTTTACCTCTCCGACCGTCATCGCTTTTTCGAACGTCGAACGGAGCGATCCTGGCTTCGACCTTGAATCCCCTGGCATTCCAGTGGTCGAGCGGTTGGTAATTCGATCTCGGCGAAAATTTTCTGGCTGAACGATCGCGGGTCCATTGAAATCCTGCAACGGCTGCTCGTCCGTTCGATTTATTGGAAATTCGATTTTTGGTTGTTGCGGCAATGGCTGGATGTTGCCACGCATGCCGACGCGGTTCATCGGGCCGCCGCCTTGCAGCATTTCGTTGCCGGCCAGCTCACGATGGATTGTCGCTGGGCGATTTCCGGCCCATGGACGGGTTTGCATCCCCAACTGTGCGTTCGGTTGGTAGCCAAAATTGGAATTCGGCTGAACCTGGTTTCGCGCGTTTCGGAGACGTGGTCGAACTCCCCGATTCGTACGAATGATTTCCTTGGATTTTGCTTCGACTGAACTGCCTTGCGACGACGACCCCGGTTTCGCGGAAGAATTCACGATGGGTGGCAAGTCATGTTTGGGCAACCTGGCCACATGTGGAAATGGATTTCCCATGGTTTTGGCCTTCGTTGGTAGCTTGACCGGTCGAAGCGACGATTCGATCTGCAATGCATCCAGAGGCGAATTCAAATTGGCTTCCGCGACCGGCGCAACTTTGGGAACGTCCTGTTTGGTTGCCAAACTCACTTCCGGCAATTTTCCCGGTACTTGATTCGCGATGGCAGGTCGAATTGGCGACGGCAATAGCCCTTGGCCATTGGTTTCCGCCCTTTGCACGGCCTGAATTCGAATCTCCGGATTTGATTTGGGAACCGTTTTGAAGTCAGCGGCGCGCACAATGGGCGTCGAATCCTGGCGTTTGTCTTGTTGCTGGACACGAATCAAGGGCCGGTCAGCGCTCGAATCTTGCGCTTCGGCGGTGCTCAGGAGCCCGCAACATAGTGCGAATACGGTCAAAATGGTTAGCGATTTCATCATGGGCCAACTTGCGACTCAATAGCGGCGACGTGTAGGTACACTTCTTACCCATGTTGTTTGTCGGCAGTGGCCAAGTTTTAACTTTTGGCGATTTTGACGGAAATTCGGAAACTGCCGATTCTTACCGTTATGCCGAATCCAACGCCTTCTTCCCAAATGAACCAAATTCACATTTTAAAGTGCATTCATTTTGCAAAACCGCAATAATTGTCAAAAATGAGATGAGTCAACCAACTGACGCTTCCAACCCTCGAATTTGGTCGGCTTGTGCCCTGAGTCATGGTTCAAATTGGCGGTTTTCATTAAATTGAAAATGGTCGCGTTAGATTCCCTTCAATTGATCTTCTTCAAGACATATGAATTTCTTCTATCAAATTTACTACGGGATCATCAACCTAATCTCGAGTCCCACGCGAGCGGTCGATGGATTGGTTGAAAGTCACCCGACCCGACGAGCATTCATTCTTGGCGTGCCGGCATTTATCATCGGCATCGCAGCCGTTGCGACGTGGATCGGCGCGAACATGGTAGGCGTTGAAGGTCGCATTCGAACCTACAAGGCAGAAGCGGAACGCGCTGAAGAAGAAACGACCCAGATTCGGCAGATGCTCCGATTCCGGAACACTCAGGGCGAAGACGCACCGGTTCCGGAATACGTCAAACAGAACATCGACGAAGAGTACGTCGATTGCAGCATCGAAGACCTGGAGGAGAAGCGGGTAAAGTATTTGCACGAATGGGAAATCTACCTGCACAAGTTGATTGAAATGGATCCGACGCAGGACGAATGGAAGCTTCAGTTGGCGAAAGTTGCCGCCGAACAAAAACGCACCGCCTTGGTTGAAGTCCTGCTGGACGATCTTGCTCCCATTGACCGTCCGGGAAATCGCGAAGCCCAGTACGTTCGCGGACAACGCTATTTCCAGCTCAAGCTATTCAGTGTTGCCCAACGACATTTTGAACAAGCCTTGCATTCGGATGCCGATTTTGTGAATGCCCGTGTTTACTTGATCGCATGTCTCGTTAACACCCAGCAGTTCGCCCAAGCAAAGGAACATTTCAAACTTGTTTTCGAAAGCAACCTCACGAAACACATTGAGTTGCTTGACCTGGGCCTGCGAATCTATCGACGGACGGACGGGGTCAATGGTGAAAAAGCGATCTTGAACCAGGCGATCACGATTCTTCGCGAACAGGTCATTCGGAACACGCAAAGTCAACAACACTGGCGTCAGTTGCTCGCATGCTATTCGTCGCTAGGGCGATTCAAAGACGCGGAAGAATTGATCCTCAAGCTTCGCCAGATGGACAATATTTCGCCAAAAGACACCGAAGACCACCGAGTCAGGCTCGGCGAGATTTACGCTCGCTGGGCGATCAGTGTCGGCAAGGGCTCCGGTCAATACGACAAGGAACTGAACCTTGAACTGTTGCGAAAATCCTATATCGAGTTTCCCGAAAACCCGAACGCGCTTCGATACATTTCGCAAATTGCACTTTCGGAAGACGCGGATGCGGCAAAACGAGCCAAAGAACTATACGACCCGATGACGGACAATGATCCGCCTTCGGGAGTTCACATCGAGCTGTCGAATTTTTACCTTCGCGGGATGGAAAACGCACGGATTGCCAAGGACCAAAAAGGAATTGAGAAGTTTCGTGACTTGGCTGTCAAGGAACTGACTAGTGCCCATGAGAAAGACGAGAATAACAACCAGGTCCGAAACAACCTGGCTTTTCTTTTAATTCAGCAAGGTGACGGACGCCTGAATGACGCGTTGGAACTTTCTGAAAAAGCCGTGATGAATCTGGTTCGTGCAGGCCGACCCGTCGGTCAGATGTCCGAATTCTTTGACACCCTGGGCACCATTGAAATGACCAAGGCCTATTCGCTCGCACGGACAGAGCCAACCAATAGCCGAAAGTTTTTCCTTCGAGCCATTACTTCGTTCAACCGCGCCAAAATTGGGCGACCCGACAACCTCGGAATCGTCCGCTCATTGGTTCGGTGTCACAAGGCCGTCGGTGACCAGGCCGGCGCTGAGAAGCTTGAAAAACGGCTCAAACTGCTCGAAGAAAAATTGAAAAACAAGAACAACAAGTAGCCGAGTCTTTCGGTTCAATCTTTTGCTTCGGATAAACAATGAGTGAAAACGGAATCAAAGACCTGTTGCTGGCACCTTTCCGCGCCATCTGGTCCATGACTTTTGGCGAACAGCGTGGAGATTGGGTTGCGGAACAAGGACCTTTGAAACTGACGCTGGCCGTCGTTTTTTTTCCATTGGTGCTGCTCTTCCAATTCATCGTTTTCATTTTTCTTTCCTGGACGATCTCTCGAAACGGTAAGAAATTCATGCTTGGCATGCCCGCGGTGACGATGTTCGCGCTGGCGTTGGCGGCACTCGTTATTTTCCAATACTTCAGCTACGCGGTTCGAAACCGTTATCGGGCCGAGTTTAACGTCGCGTTCAAAGCCGAGAATTACGATTTGGCTTCGCTCTGGTGCCAAAAAATCCTCTCATTTGATCGCTTTGATCCCGAGTACCGGTATCAAAATGCCGTGATCCGGTCCGAGCAGAAAGGGGTATTGCAAGCGCTGGGAGGAATGCAAGAGTTAGCGCCTTTGCTGGACGAACAATTGGTCGAGAGACTGTCGACCGGGAAAGCGGATGAGGATGAAGACGACGCCGACCTGGGCAATATGGAAGCTCATTTGTGGTGTGGCCGTTTTTTCATGGGGAAGGCCTCGGAAAACCTCGTCGTCGACAGCAAGCCGCTTACTGAAGACGAAAGGCTGAAGATCGCGCGTCGACATTTCGACATCATCGTGCTTCACCTTCAAGAAGAAAACAATGTGACGCTCCTCAACGACTTTGACCCCAAAGTCCTGACCATCCAAGTCGAGACCTACTCGCGGCTCGGTATCATTTACGAGAAGAAAAAACAGTTTTTTGCGGCTCAAAAAGAATCCGCCAATAACGAAGACGACAAAAACAAGTTCGCGGCCAGTGAGGAAGATTGTTTCAAGAATGCGATTAGCAGTTACCAACAGGCTGCTCGATTCAACACGCTGATTTTTCCGTCCATCGTTCGGCTTTGCAAAGACTATTACGGCATTGATTCCGACGCATTCAAAAGACGACTGGAACTGGCGGTGACCAACATCCAACGAGAAACGCTTCGGCGGCCCAACTCATTTCCCGTTTGGAATTCTCTCGTCCAGTGCCTGGTAATCGGCGGGAAGTATGTCGAAGCTGAAAACGAACTCACACGCTCGAGAACGTTGGTGACCAATCCGGAAGTAAGTCGGCGCCTTCAGTCGCTTCGGGCGGAGTTGTTTGTGCATGCGGTGGACAACTTCCGATATACCGGGCCCGAAAAACAACGATTCCTTGCTAAGATCACTTGGTTGACACGGTCGTTGCGAATCAAGGCGAATAACCGAAGTGCGATTGTGAAGCTCAATGACCTCCTTCGGGCACCGAAGGGACCCCTTTCCGATGATCAAATCGATTGGCTGCGCGACTTTTCACTCGACAATTCGACGCCATTCCTGGCAAACTTGATGCTTGGCCTCGACTCGGCTTTTCGCTCCTTTGACAACGTCGATGACGCCAACAAGTACAAACGGGATGCAATGCTTCAATGGCAATTGGCCATTTCACAGTACCCCGGAGCGACAGAAATCCTTACAGCCGCAGCGGATTTCCTCAGTATTCAACCGGAAGTCCTCTCAAACGAGGACTTGGATAAACAACCGAAAATCGATCAAGCCAGTTTGACGCCTTCAGGCACTGAAAATTCAGATGCCAAAGACAAAAAGGTCGACGCCAAGGACTCGTCCAACCAGAAACAAGAACCGAAGGACAAAGGCAAACAGGATTCGAAGCAGCAAGACCAGGTAGACGCTCCGAAAGTGGACGAAGTCGTTCTGACCGAATACCAGAAAAAGAACACGGAAACGGCCATTCGCCTCATGGATCTCGCGGTAGAAATGAATTCCGCGGAAGTTCGTTTCCTTGAGATGCGAGGGATCCTTCTCTATCGCATGCAGCGCTACGAATCGGCATTCGATGACTTGGAGACGGCTTTGGAGATCAACAAGAAACGTCCGCGCGTCCTGGCCGGCCTTGTAGCCGTTGCCGAAAAGCTTGGCAAGGAAAAGGAACTGAAGCTCTACCGAGAAAAGCTTGATGCCATGATTCAGGAGATCAACAAACAACGAGAAATCATGGGCTTCAACACCAACAAGAAAAAATAGCCCTTCTGGTTGATCCGCAGTTAACTTAACAAAGGCATACGGGTGGCTCTCAAACCTGGTTGCCTTGCTTCGCGGTTAGTATTCTTGCGAAAGATCCCTGACTCGACTCCTGCCGAAATTTCCATTGCCCTAGTCCTTCGCTCCAACCGACCATTTCTTTTGACGTCGCAACAAATGGGCGGCCCCAAAAGCTCATCTCGTTTGCGGCCAACGCCTCCGGTTGCAAATTCAGATTGGGTCCCCGAACTCGTTTGGTGCATCAAACTCAGCTTAACAATCGCCGACGAAAACGGCGCATGAATTTGTCCCCGGCCGCATTCAGGTTCACGGAGCAAGAGTGGATTGGAACATTGAGGCGGTGGATTAGAGCACCGCTGGCTCACTGCTTATTCATTTAGCCACTGAGCATCGTCATTCCGGTTCGATACAACATCGAAACCGTATCGTCGCCAGACTCAAACATCCCGGAACGAATCGCTATGCGAATCGCGACCGAACAGATGTAGCCGACCAAAACGAGAATGGCTTGCCAGCGAAGGCCCCGGCTGAATCCGTACCATATCGCATAGGGCGAGAAAAACAGCGAAAGCAATCCGTGTTCGATTCCTTCAAAGAATCCGACAACGGCAATCCAGATTTGCGAGAGGCAAATCAAAAAGATCAAACCCAGGAACGAAAGATACCCGATCCCGAAAACGTCGCCAAATTGTTCCATGGCCAGAACGATCACGACGCCGACAACAACAAAGAAAGCCATCATCGCGACGGCTCCAATGGCGACAACATAAGCATCCGCGCCGTCGCCAAAATCCTGCCCTTCTGCCGTTTCTGGCATGTCCGAAATCGACCGCTCGGCCTTGGCCATGATTTTTTGAGCGCTCGACATTCCCGGATCGCCATCCTCGGCCGGATCGTCACCGACCTCGACATAGGTATCCAGGTAGGTACCGGTCATGACGTTATATCCGCAGCTTACGCAAATGATTGCGCTGGCAGCCATGTCGGAATTGCAAGCCGGACAAGTCGGTCCGGATTTGGGGCGCTCAACGCCTGCTTCGTCCAGCAAATCCAACATGGGATTTGCGGCGGCAGCGACGGGAGCCGCTTTTGATACCGCCGGTCGAGGCACGGGAATTTGAATCGTACTTTGGCATTTGGGGCATTTGACCTTTTTCCCTGCGAGATGATCCTGAGCCTTGAAAGAAGCTCCGCAGTTGCATTTGACGCTAATTGGCATGAAAACATCCAAAAAAAGGTTGTTTTTCGCGCCGGCATTCAAGCACGAATTGCGGCGCAGGAAAAAGAGAGGGACTACTCATTTTGTACAACGAGGGCAGATTTTGACAACCTTCAAGCAGGCCCATCAACGCAACTTCTTGAACAGTTGTTCCGAATATGACGACGAAATTTCCCTCGACAAACTTACAGAAATTCAACGGTCCGAATGTGACAATTTGTCATTTTTTGACGGTCCCAGGTTTCATGGTCAATTTCGAAGGACTGACAAATCGGTGATCCTTCCTCGGTGGCCCAACGAACACCCGACGGTCTGAACGATTCCGTTCACTGGGAACCCATTAAAAACAGCCCGTTTTCCGGCAATTTCGAATTCGTAGACGCAATCCCAAAAATTTGTTGGTTGTCGGCAACGTTTGGCGCGCGACTTGCCTTTTAACGGGTCTCTCAAGCTGAACGTGCGCAAAAATGTCAGTCTTGAATCGAAGCGCAGATTCCATACATCAGGAGCTTGAATTCGAAACAATCCGGTCCAAACCGATTCGAATCAGCCCTTGGAGATAAACACGAGATTTGGAGGATCCACCAGAAATGACGGCTACTGCCAAAAAGAAGAAGTCTGCCAAGAACCCAACCGTTCAATTGCAACCTTTGGGCGATCGAATTGTTGTTCGTCGTGAGACTTCGGAAGAAGTCACTGCCGGAGGCATTGTCCTGCCTGATTCGGCTCAGGACAAACCGTCGCGAGGCACCGTAATCAGTGTCGGCGAAGGCAAGTTGCTAGGCGACGGTTCCCGAAGTCCTTTCCAAGTCAAAAAAGGTGACGTCGTTTTGTTTACGACGTACGGCCCAGATGAAATCAAAATTGGTGACGATGAATGGCTGCTGATGCGTGAGGACGATGTTCTCGCTGTGATCGGCTAAAGAACGGCTTGAGAAGGCTGATACGCGAATCTGTTGACGCCACGATCAGCCGGAAAAAAACAAGCTGTTGATTCACTCCCCTGAAAACAACCTAATTTGGAGATACAAAAATGGCAAAAATGATTGCTTTCGAACAGGAAGCCCGCGAAGCCATTCGCCGCGGCGTTTCAAAACTGGCTCGCGCCGTCAAAGTCACACTTGGCCCAAAAGGGCGTAACGTCATCCTGCAAAAATCTTTTGGCTCGCCAACCGTTACGAAAGACGGTGTTAGCGTTGCGAAAGAAATTGAACTTGAAGACACCTACGAAAACATGGGTGCTCAGATGGTTCGTGAAGTCGCGTCCAAGACTTCGGACGTTGCCGGTGACGGTACGACCACCGCGACTGTCATGGCCGAAGCGATTTTCAACGAAGGCCTGCGAGCGGTCACGGCTGGCGTTAACCCCATTCAGATGAAAACAGGCATCGAGAAAGCCGTCGCCGATTTGACGGAAAAGCTTTCCAGCATGTCGATCAAAATCAAAAACAAAGCCGAAATGGCAAACGTGGCTTCGATCGCTGCCAATAACGATCGTGAAATCGGAGAGCTTCTTTCCGACGCCATGGAAAAAGTCGGCAAGGACGGCGTGATCACCGTCGACGAAGGAAAGAGCCTCCAGACGGAAGTGGAATGGGTTGAAGGGATGCAGTTCGATCGCGGATACCTCTCCCCTTACTTCGTATCCGATTCCGGCTCGATGGAATGCGTCCTTGAGGACGCTTACGTTTTGGTTTTCGAAAAGAAAATCACCAACATCAAAGACCTCGTTCCTCTCCTCGAGCAAGTCGTCAAGCAAGGCAAGCCTCTATTGATCATCGCGGAAGACGTCGAGGGCGAAGCCCTGGCAACGCTCGTGATCAATCGCCTGCGTGGTAGTTTCACCTGCTGTGCGGTCAAAGCTCCTGGATACGGCGATCGCCGTAAGGCCATGATGGAAGACATCGCAACGCTGACAGGCGGCACGGCTGTTTTCGAAGCACTTGGCACGAAACTTGAGTCGTTGACTCTCGCGGATCTGGGTCGCGCCAAGAAAGTCATCATCGACAAAGACAACACCACGATCATCGAGGGTGCAGGAAAGAACGCGGATATCAAAG
The DNA here is from genome assembly GCA_964434955.1 of uncultured Pirellulaceae bacterium. Lineage (GTDB taxonomy): Bacteria > Planctomycetota > Planctomycetia > Pirellulales > Pirellulaceae > JANQLU01. Next base: position 7,181 of record CAYSXI010000086.1, on the reverse strand, counting down.
GCCGAATCGATTCGATTCGTCGAGAAATCGAGAACGCAACCAGCGACTACGATCGCGAGAAATTGGAAGAGCGTTTGGCGAAGCTTTCGGGTGGCGTTGCGAAAGTGAATGTCGGTGCCGCGACGGAAAGCGAAATGAAAGAGAAAAAGGCTCGTGTTGAAGATGCATTGCACGCGACCCGCGCTGCCGTTGACGACGGTATCCTCCCAGGTGGTGGTGTTGCTCTGATTCGAGCGGCCGCTGCAAATTCGCCTTCCGAGGATTTGGCAGAAGACGAAAAAGTTGGATACAACATTGTCGTCCGCGCCTGCCGCAGCCCGCTCTACATGATTTCAGAAAACGCTGGCCAAGACGGTGGCATCGTTTGCGAAAAAGTTGTTTCCGGCAAAACAAACTTTGGTTACAACGCTCTGACCGATGAGTACGAAGATTTGGTCAAAGCGGGCGTTATCGATCCAGCCAAAGTGACCAAAACCGCCTTGGCAAATGCTGCCAGTGTCTCGACGTTGCTGCTGACGAGCGACGCACTGGTTGCGGAGAAGCCAAAAGAAGAAAAAGGAAAAGGTCACGGACACGGTGGCGATTACGACATGTATTAATCGAAACCGATGAAACGAAAACAAAAAAGCCCGGCAAGTCGCCGGGCTTTTTTTTGGCCGAATGGCAAAGGCGACGACTATTTCTTCGTCGCCGCGGCGGCATTCATACGCTTCTTGCGGTACCACCACCTTCCCGCATAGCCAAACACACCCGCCCAAATTGCCAACAACATCACCTCGTGCGGTTCAGGAATGGCCGTACCCTGAACTCGGAATGCCATATCCTGGCCGGCAGAACCCGGCAGGACTCCCGGAAAGGTTCCCGAAGTGATTGCCTGAATGTCGGCTTCGGGATTCGAGTTGTCGACGGCACCAACCAGAAAACCCGCGCTCGGATTGTGGACGACAAAACCGTAAAAATTGTCCCGCTCGATGTTGATGCCCAAACTCTGAAAATCAACGGCGGTTGATTGAGTATCGAAATCCGTTGGAAAAGCGTGACTGAAGGATACGCCCGAGACCGTTCCGAGGATCGTCGCCGAATTGTCGGCGGCCGAATCAAATTGAACGACCGAGACGTCGGCGGTGATTGGAGAAAGTCCACTGATGCCAACGAACAATCGGGCACTGTTCAGCGCGAACGACGTGTCGTCGTAGTAGAAGCGGACACCGAGAACGTTGTTTGGATTGATCGCCCACGAATCGCCAGCGACGTGATCGTAATTGATCATCAAATCGGCTCGCGCCCTGGAAGGGCTCATGACCAGCAGGGAAAACACCACCAGAAGTGAAAGCGAGAAAATTCGGAATGGATATTGAGGGAACATTGCAGTCCTTTGCAAATTAAGCGAGGCAGAGTCGTCCCATTTTTGTCAGCTGTCTGGGTCAGTATCGGAATCCACCGAGCATGATTTTCCGAGACTCCGGAAACTTTTTCCGGCTTGGCTTTCTTGCTGGCCACATGTGCCGATTGTTCCACCGACTCCGGTCCTGAGGGCGGCGAACAACTGTTGTGTTCACTACAAACCCAATAACTTCACATTTCCATTTTTCGATTCGATGATTCGGTAGAAAACCGCCAAGTGGGTCTTTTCGGTTGGCCAAAATCGGTCGAGTTGAGATAATAACTACTTGCGAAAATCGAACGCCCTTATTTGACAGATCCCCCACGAAATGAACGAAGATCTCCAGCAAGCTTGGATTCCGGAGTCTTGGCGAAACCACGTCGCCAACCAACAACCGGCCTACGACAACCAAGATGAACTTCGTTCGGTCATTGATCGACTCTGCCAGCTCCCGCCGCTGGTGACCAGTTGGGAAATCCATTCGTTGCGGGACAAGCTGATTCAGGCAGCCGATGGCGAGGCCTTCGTTCTACAGGGCGGTGACTGCAGCGAAAGTTTGGACGATTGCTCGACCGATGCCATCGTTCGAAATCTCAAAGTGCTGCTCCAAATGAGTTTCGTCCTCACCTACGGGACCAAGAAACAGATCATTCGGATCGGTAGAATCGCTGGTCAATACGCGAAGCCACGCTCCAACGATAAGGAAACGAGGGACGGAATCACGCTTCCTGTTTACCGGGGTGATATCATCAACCGAAGTGGATTTACCGCCAGCGAGCGCCGGCCGGACCCCCAACTCCTTCTTCGTGGATACGAACGAGCCGCGCTGACGCTTAACTTTATACGCGCGCTATCGGCGGGAGGTTTCGCCGACCTTCACCATCCCGAAAACTGGGAAATGGAATTTGCCAAGGATTCGCCGCGTGGAAAACAATATCACGAGATGGTGGAATCGATCACGAATTCGCTTGTGTTCATGGAGAAGGTGCTGGGCACATCGATCATGGGAAGCAAAGGGGTCGAGTTTTTTACTTCCCATGAAGGCTTGCATTTGAATTATGAGCAGGCCCAAACCCGCCATGTCCCGAGGCGTACCGGTTGGTACAACTTGAGCACTCACTTTCCATGGATCGGCAATCGAACGCGACATTTGGATGGTGCCCATGTCGAATATTTCCGTGGAATTCAAAACCCGATCGGGATCAAGGTCGATGGCGCGATCGACGGCCATGAGCTGATTGAACTGACGAAGATTTTGAACCCCAAGAATGAAAAAGGTCGTGTGACTTTGATCCACCGTATTGGTTCGGACAATGTCGAGTCACAGTTGCCTTCGATGATCGAAGCGATTCAGCGGGCCGAACGAAACGTTCTTTGGATTTCGGACCCGATGCACGGCAACACTTTTGCGACAGGCAATGGTCACAAAACACGTGATTTCGAAGCCATCATTTCCGAACTTCGTATGGCCTTTCGGATCCATCGGGAATTGGGATCACGGCTTGGAGGGGTCCACCTCGAATTGACGGGTGACAACGTGACCGAATGCGTGGGTGGTTCGTCCAAACTCACGGAATCGGACCTTTCACGAGCTTACAAAAGCGCCGTGGATCCGAGACTCAATTATGACCAGGCAATGGAAATCGCATTCCTGATCGCCGAGGAACTTCGGCCGGCGCGACGAAAGTAGCGTCGAGTCATTGAGCATTGCCGATTTCCTGCTTTGCTGATCGCGCTTTTTGAATCGATTCTTCGTGGACCCAGGGTAGGTTCACGTTCCCCGATGCGCCCTTGCCAGCGGCACATGCCAGCGGCACAAAATTCGTTGGAAACAAAGGGATTGCCCAAATCTCTGTGCGCGAAAGGCACTTGATTCGTTAGAATACGGGCATGCAATACCCTCCCTCCTTTGATCTTCTTGGACTCATGAAGCACTGCCGCTCCCGGGGCTTACGTTCCCAGGCATTTACGCTGGTTGAGCTATTGGTGGTTCTCGCGATCATTGCCATTCTGATTGCGTTATTGGTTCCCGCGGTTCAATATGTTCGATCCGTCGCCCGCAACGTCAACTGCCGAAGCAACCTCCGCCAACTTGCCCTGGCATCCATCAATTACGAATCAAGCAAAGGACATTTCCCGCCGGGTAGCCTCCACCTCGACGACGATTTTCGAACCGGACAGCATTCCGGATTTGTTTACTTATTGCCGCACCTTGAACAACAGAATGTTTACGAGTCGTACGACTTCAACTTGGCTTGGGACCAAGGCACGAATGCGAACCTGGCCAACGCAAACATTCCCGTATTCCGGTGCCCCGTCAGTTCCGGGGTGGTTGAACAGGACGGTGGTGTCTCCGGATCCGGGTTGGACTATGCAATGTGCAAAGGAGATTCGGCATTTCTTTGCCTCAACAACCCGAACCCGCGTGGGCCCTTTGACATCAACTCAAAAACCCGGATGGATCAAGTTCGCGACGGTCTTTCTCAAACCATATTTTTTGGGGAGGCAGCAAGCGACGCATCCATTGCCGCCGAAGCCATGTGAGGCTGACCGGGACAGGTCGCTGGCCAGGTCTGGTCAAAAGCAAATTTCGATGGCGCCGACAATGCGCCCCACCTGGGTGGATCGGGTTCCACGTTTGCCGTGACTCAACAAATCACTGGAGTCGCTGAGCCGATGAATCGGAGTCCCGCTTGGGCTGCCATGGATGCCTCCCCCGGCGCCGATTGTGCCGACGCCAACGATCGCGTTCGCGGTTTTTTTTCACTGCATGCTTCCGGTTCTAATTTTGCGTTTGGCGATCAGTCAACCAAGTTCATCTCACAAGCAATCGACCTGGAACTTTATCGTGGCCTAAGCACCGTCGATGGCGACGAGATTGTTGGAGAAGACTATTAGCCGTTGACGATATCAACAAAACTCGTGACCATTGGTCACTTGACAATTCGGAACCAAAATCGGTTGCCCCGTCGATCGTTCCATGAGTTTTCCCATAATTCAACTTACTGACGACCAGTTGGCTCACGTTGAGAAATGCGAGCTTGCGCTCGGCGTGTCGCTCGAGGAAAAATCTCTGCTCCACCTGGCGCTGACGCATGCTTCGGGTGCCGCAACACGACTGCATTCCAACGAACGATTGGAATTCCTTGGGGACGCCGTACTCGGATTTGTGACATGCGATCTGCTTTTCGAGCTTTACCCAAATTGGCTTGAGGGAGATTTGACCAAGATCAAATCGCAAGTCGTAAGTCGTCGACTTTGCAGCATCCTGAGTGAAAAGCTTGGTCTCGAGGAATTCCTGATTCTCGGCAAGGGAATGTCGAACGACCAACAAATCCCTTCCAGCCTGCTGGCAAATGTTTTTGAGTCAATCATTGCGGCCATCTACCTGGACGGTGGCTTGGATGCCGCCCGCGCTTTTCTAAACCCCTTGTTGAAGGTGGAAATTCACAACGCGACCGAAGGCAAATTTGAAACCAATCACAAATCTCAGTTGCAACAATTTGCTCAACGCAAATACGGAAAGCCACCCTCTTACGTTCTGTTGGATGAGCAGGGGCCTGACCACAGCAAGTGTTTCCAGATTGCGGCAAAAATTGGGACGGACGTATTTGCTCCCGCTTGGGGCAACAACAAAAAAGAAGCCGAGCAAAGGGCCGCCGCCAACGCGCTGGCAAAATTTGCGGAAGAACCTTTGCCTTTCGCCAACGATCCATCGGAATGAGACCTTCATAGGCGGAATAAGACCGTCATTGGATCGCAATCTGCCAATCACCAGCACCAGAATTGCGGCTCTCGCAAAAGGCCTTTCCATCCACCCCGGCTTGAAACCGCTCTCAGCCTGAAATTTTCTGAGGTTTCGAGGCTTGAATCCCCCGATTGGGTCAAAGGGGTTTCTGTTCCAGATTTCCGAAATCCGTTTTACCCGGTTTGAAACGGTTTTCGTTCACGCGCAAAGCAATCTCGAAATCCGTGTTTTTTGGGGAAACAAAAAATAAAGCGACTTCGCAATTCATTGCGTCAATTAACGTAATATTAGGCTTTTCACCGGATTTTTTGGCCATCATAATGGACCCATCATCAATCCCCAGTCGACCACAATGGGGAACGATAACCACTTTTCCAAACTGAAGAGGATCGGCATGAACTGTACGGACAACATTCTTAGCCGCAGAAACGTTCTTCAAATCGGAGCCCTGGGAGGATTGGGGCTTTCCTTAACGGACCTGTTTCGAATTCAATCAGCCCAGGCCGACCAGAAACATTACGAAAGTAAGGAAGGCACGGCCAAGAGTGCGATCTTTATCTTTCTTCCCGGTGGGATGGCTCACCAAGAGTCCTTTGACCCCAAGCCCTATGCCCCGCTCGAATATCGAGGACCGATGGGCAGCATCCAGACCAAAATCGCGGGTGTTCGATTCAACGAATTGATGAAGCGAACGGCTGGCATCGCTGACAAGATCACCGTCTGTCGATCGATGACCCATGGCGAAGCAGCCCATGAGCGTGGGACCCACAACATGTTTACCGGGTATCGGCCAAGTCCAGCCCTTCAATACCCAAGCATGGGCAGCGTCATTGCTCATGAATTCGGTCCAAGAAACAACTTGCCTCCCTACGTTCTAATTCCTAACCAGCCGACGCCTTATGCAGGGACCGGTTATCTGAGTTCGTCATACGCTGGATTTTCATTGGGCGCTGATCCGGCCCGCGGGAACTTTACCGTTCGCGACCTCAATTTGCCGGGCGGCGTCTCAACGGAACGATTCTCCAAGCGGCGAAAGATGTTGGACATTGTCAACAAGCAGTTCCGTGACGTCGAGAAATCGGACGCATTGGACGCGGCCGACACGTTTTACCAGCGAGCCTACAGCTTGATCAGTTCGCAAAAAGCCCGTGAAGCTTTCGATATCAACAAAGAGAAGAAAGAGGTTCGCGATGCCTATGGCCGAAATACAGCGGGACAGCGAATGTTGCTTGCCCGCCGGCTGGTTGAGGCAGGAGTCCGTTTCGTCACGATGACGTATGGCGGCTGGGACATGCACAATAACATCAACGGTTCGATGCGAAACCAGATGCCGGCGCTTGATCAGGCTCTGGCAACATTGATTTCTGACTTGGATCAGCGGGGCTTGCTCGACTCGACCTTGGTCTGCCTTTGCAGTGAGTTTGGTCGCACACCGAAGATCAATCCGACGGCCGGCCGTGACCACTGGCCAAAAGTTTTCAGCATCATGATGGCAGGCGGCGGTATGAAACGCGGCTTGGCCTACGGAACAAGTAACTCAACGGCAAGTGAACCGGAAGACAATCCGCTGACGGTCGAAGATTGGGCAACGACCATGTATCACTGCCTGGGAATCGTTGCCGACAAGGAACTCATGGCTCCCGGTGATCGACCCATTGAGATCGTTGACGGAGGCAAAATCGTTACGGATTTGTTGGCCAAAAAACCAGCCAAGAAACCGGCAACGAAAGCGACGGCCAAAAAGGAAGCAAAAAGTTAGGGCCGTATTTGATTGACTGGAAATTCAACGAAGACGTTGAACTAACATAAAAGAGTCGGCACAGAGAACGTCGCCGATCACTAATCTGAAGTCCATCCACGATGCAAGGAAGCACGAATTGAATGGGCGCGCTTATCAATCCATGCGTGTGAATTCATGATTCGAGTATTTCTGAGCCTTGTCGCCGTTGCCCTCGTCTGGCCATCGAGCAACATCCATTCGCTGAATGCCAATACCGTTTCGTCGCCGGCACTTTCAATTATCTTGCCGAGGGGAATGAAACGTGGGCA
>CAYSXI010000085.1:0-20560 GCA_964434955.1 uncultured Pirellulaceae bacterium | reverse complement strand
TTTGATGGCTTGGTGTTCCGATTCAAAAAAGAGTTTGACGGTCGTATCGACCAATCAAGTCATTCCTGTTAGCGAATTTTCAATCAACCCGTTCAACGTTCGTCGGGGGTTTCGTGTTTCGAAAAAACGACACGGGTTGGGTTTCGGAAACACCCGTTCAGAAAAGCAACGCCGTGAGCCCGGGCTGGTGTCAGTTTCGGTTGATTCGTGGCTGATTTTCGCGATCGAATGGAATTCGCCTGCTTTGGCATTCCAGTTGCGAATCTTCCAGTCATGCGAACCTACTCTGTCTCTTTTGCCGCCCTGATGATTGTTGCTTGCCTTCTGTCGGCCAGCGCCTTCGTTGGAAATGGAGAATTCCGAGCGAACGAACCGGTAGACCAAGCCGCCGCAAAAACCAAAGCGGTGGATCACTTGAGCTACACCAAGTTTGGCTGGCGCAATATCGAATACTGGAAGCCGCAAAAGCCCTCGCCGGTGCGGATGGAGTTCCTTCATCCGATTACGATCGGCGGACTGATGGTCCTGCTTTCGTTGGGGCTTGCGACGTGGAGTTCCAGCGAAACCGATTGGCAAGAGCCCAATGCCAGCCGTGCTGCGAAAAAGCTGGACTAAACCTCAAGGCCCGCAGCGGGCACCGGGTAGCTACTGCATAGCTCTTTGACCTGGGCTCGAATTGATTCGGCTGAACCCGGATCCTTCAAGGCATCGATGATCCAGCCACCGATTTGCCGCATCTGGTCTTCGCCCATTCCGCGAGTCGTCAACGCCGGAGTTCCAATCCGGATCCCGCTGGGGTCGAGCGGTTTTCGTTCATCGTAGGGAATCATGTTTTTGTTGACGGTGATCTCGCATTGACCGAGCACTTCTTCGGCCTGCTTGCCGGCGACGCCAAGCGGCGTGACGTCCAAAAGAATCAAGTGATTGTCGGTACCGCCGCTGATCACTCCCGCGCCGCCTGCTTGAAGGACTTCGGCAAGCACCTTCGCATTGGCGATGACTTGTTCGCCATAGGCGCGGAATTCTGGCTTCATGGCTTCACCAAAACAAACAGCCTTGCCGGCAATCACATGCATGAGTGGGCCACCCTGGATCCCGGGAAAGACCTTGCTATTGGTGCCCTTGGCGTGTTCTTTCTTGGCAAGAATCAGACCTCCGCGCGGTCCCCTCAAAGTCTTGTGAGTCGTTGTTGTGACAAAATCCGCGACCGGAACGGGATTGTCATGAAGTCCGGCAGCGACCAGACCGGCGTAATGTGACATATCAACAAACAACAGCGCGCCGACTTCGTCGGCAATTTCCTTGAACTTCCCGTGAGGGATTTCGCGCGGGTAAGCACTCGCGCCAGCCACAATCATTTTTGGCTTGTGCTCACGCGCCAAACTGGCGACCTGATCAAAATCGATTCGGTGATCTTCCCGCCGGACTCCATAATGCAAAAAGTTATAAAGTTTGCCGGACATGTTCAGGTGCATTCCGTGTGTCAAATGCCCGCCATGTGCCAAGTCGAGCCCGAGCACGGTATCGTTGACTTCCAAGGTCGTCAGATAGACTGCCTGGTTCGCCTGGGAACCGGAGTGCGGTTGAACGTTCGCGAATTCCGATCCAAACAATTCCTTGGCGCGAGATCGGGCCAGGTTCTCAATGACGTCGGCAAACTCGCAACCACCGTAGTAACGACGTCCCGGGTAGCCCTCGGCATACTTATTGGTCAGAACACCACCGACGGCCTCCATCACCGCAACGCTCGTGTAGTTTTCACTTGCGATCATCTCCAGGCCATGTTGTTGACGGTCGGCTTCGTTGGCAATTGCTTGCCACACTTCGTGATCCTGCTGCTGCAAAACGGTCATGAGAACTCGCGAGTCGATACGTAAAAGAGATGGAGCCAACACCTTGGGCTTCTAAAAGATTAAATGGTTTCAAACCGGGTGACCAGAGGCAGTCAGCTGATTGTTCGACCCAGCAATTTCAGATTGCTATCTCGACAATATAGAAAGGCTGAAAAGCGAAAAAAGCGAGCACGCAACGTCGGCTCGCCTACTTGGAAGGGCGTTCCTTGGATGGTCCATGCCGCAAAATCTCGAATTGAACGGTTCCCATGTTGTCATGAAGACGCGCAGGGCTGTCATTGATTCGAACGCATAGTTTTCCCGCGACCCTTGGAACATAGCGGCGATCATGGGCGCTGACGACGTTCAGCAACTCGCTCTTGCCTTTGTCGTCCACCGCGTCGACACCCACCACGACGATTCCAAGCGGCCTGCCGCGATGGTATTCGATCGAAACACCATTTGGCTCGGAGAGCCATTTCTCCCTCTTTCCTCCGTGTTCGCGTTCGGCGATTTGAAACTCGCCCGTGGTGCGAATGGTGTAAACAACACCCGGCTCGACATCGAAGTCCAAACGATGCCAACCTTTTTCTGAGTCAATAACGGCCAGCCTTTTGTTGTTCACGGAATCGACCACGGTTTTGACATCGCGAATCGAAGCCGCTTCGACGTCGAACCCATAGTCCATTTCGTCAACAAAAAGCTGCCATTCCTTTTCCAGGCTCTTCCAATCCGGGATCTGCTTGACCAATGTTTGGGTGAAATCGTTTGCGTCCCGCCGTACTTGCGATTGATGTTCGGCAAATGCCTTCCGGCTGATTGGGTGTTGAGACAAAAAGTAGCAAGCGGCCCAACTCCAAGCGTAGGGTCGACTCGCATGAAAAAAATCTTGACCGCCGAAGGACATCGCCTCTTCCAATGTCAGCGCTTTTTCATTCTTGTACGCATCGCGAATGATTCGAACGCGCCCCCAGCCTTCCGTATCCTTGGCATTTCGAACTGGGTAACGCAGCTTGAGCTGGTTTTCCTTCCAGCGGTGAACGGCCAACATCTCCGCCATGCCTTCGGCATACCAGGGAGGTCCGTAACCACCTAGAAACTTCTGCATGAACCCGTGCGTTCCTTCGTGAACCAGGAGGTGGCGTGTGTAGTAGCTGTCTTCCTGCACGTAGATCCAAATCTGATTGCCGTGTTGATAGCCCGTCGCAAATCTCGGCAACTGATCATTCAGCAATCCTGCTTTTCGGAATGCGTCTTTGTCGGCGATGACAAAAACCTGCATCTTCCAATCGGAGGGCTTTTCTTCGCTAACCGAAAAATACTGGCACCATTGCCGAACCGCTTGATCGAACACGTCGGGATAGCTCTTGATTTCCTTCGAATCGCGAACATCGGTGTACAGGGTGATGTGCTTGCCTTCCAGTTTTTGGATTCCGCAACTTTGAATTCGGTCGTCATCCACGGACACCAGGTCAGGCGGCGTGAATTGGGCTGGCGGAGCGAGGCCCTGATTGGGATCCTCATTCTTGTTGACCTCGTTCTTGTCCTTCGGCCGAATCGCGGGTGGGTCCGAAGCCTGATCGTCGTCGATCTTGATCTTGGAATCGGGCAACGCTTCCGAATCGTCTGCGTTTGAGGAAAGGTTCTGATTTGATTGTGGCTGCGCGGCTTTTGGATTCTGGTTTTTCTCGTCTTGCTCGGAGATCGACTTCTCGCCGGACCCACATCCCACACTGATGGCAACCAAAAGAAGCAAAGCGGCCCAAATGAAAGCAAATTCGCGGATTTCAATCGTGAACTGGCGTGAGCGATTTGACATTGCGGCGTTTGGTCCAAAAAATTGATCTTGTCCTGTTCATTCTAACGCGGTTTTTACCCGCGACGAAATATCGACTTTACGGAAGTTCCCATGTCTGCGCGAATTCGAAACCTGGTTTTGTGCCTGGCTGCGATATTTGTCCTGTCTCTGACCGGATGCCTATTTCGTTCGGAAGACGATGTCACCGTGTTTGCCGCACTGGACAAAGAGTTTTCCGAACCGATCCTCGATGAGTACGAGGATGAGCAGGAGCTTTCGATTCTTGCGAAGTTCGATACCGAGTCCCAGAAAACGGTCGGCCTCGTTTCGGATATCATCGAACACGCCGAACACCCTCGCTGCGATGTTTTCTGGAATAACGAAATTCTGCATACGCTTCGGCTTCAGAAAATGGGAATGCTTGAGCCCTTTGAGACAAAGTTGTCCGAAAACTATCCAGAGTCGTTTACTGCCAGTGATCATACCTGGCATGGCTTCGCGGCCCGCGCGAGGGTGCTCATCGTGAATACCGAAAAACTGCCGGACCCGAACGAGTGGCCAAAGTCGGTCAATGACCTGGCCGATCCGAAATGGAAAGGAAACTGCGGGATCGCTCGCCCGCTGTTTGGTACGACGGCGTCCCACGCGGCCGTTCTTTTCAGCCAATGGGGTACGGAGAAGGCGACCACGTTCTTTGATCAAGTAAGTCGAAACGCGGTGGTCGAAGGCGGCAACAAACAGGTCGCGCAGCGGGTTGCCGAAGGCGATTACGCATGGGGAATCACCGATACCGATGATGCCATCATTGAGAAAGATGCCGGGCGGCCCGTCGCGATTGTCTTTCCGGACCAATCAGAAGACCAACCCGGTTGCCTTCAGATTCCAAACACGCTTGCCATTATCAAAGGCGGCCCGAACACGAAGGGTGCCAAAAAGTTGGTCGAATATCTGCTGTCGACATCGGTCGAAGAAAAACTCGCACAGGGTGACAGCGCGCAGATTCCCTTGAACAAAAAGGTCGAAATTAAATCCCGCGCCGTCGAAGGCGATGTTCGATGGATGGTTGTCGATTTTGAAAAGGCGGCCGAAGTCTGGGACGCGAGTCGCGAAATCCTGAAGAAACAGTTTCCGATCGGTGGTCGTAAAGACTAAGTGCCTTGGCGAACCCCTTTCAGCTCAACCTGAAACAGCTTTTCATGCTGGCGATCCTTGCCGGTCTATGCAGTGGCTTTGTCGCGAACTCGAGAAAGTCTCGGCTCACGATGATCAGCGTAAGTCACTTCTCTCCGAGCGGTGATGCGCTGATGATTTCCTATGAACTTCCGGGCGACCGCGAGAAAGATCAGATGTTCATACCGGTCCGATACGGACTCTGGCTTCAATCCACTGGAAGGATCTATCGCCTGGATGACAGCCTGAACAAAGTTTCGCGAAACATCGTTTGGGAACCCTCCCATTTTCAAGACGAGGGCGTGATTTTTTACCCGGCCGATATTTACGTCGACACCAACTATTCGCGTTCTCTTGGATTCGAATTTCCCGAATCGATGGATGACAAGAAATTTGATCCCTGGATTTGGCGACCGACTTCAAACTCATTTGAGCCCTTTCCTCTTGAGGACGTTTCGCGCAAGCGGATTGTTGACATGCCAGGCGGCATGCAAAGGGTCTTGCCCAGCATGAGCTTCGGACAGTTTTCCGAGTCGCTCGACACAAAACGATTTGCGAAGTCGAGCCACGACATGCTTGAGATTGTCGACGAAGCCAATGAGCGGATTTTGTTTTCAACTGGCAAGGCCTACAAAAACTGGAACCTGCTTGCCTTACTGTTTTCGATCGGATTCATGGCCTGGGGCTTTGTCGCAAACACCTGTTTCTGGCGAAGCGAGCACGAGATCAGCGAAAGGCGTTGTCGTTATAAATCGGTGGCGGTTCTTTCTGGTCTGGTTTTGATGTTGGACTCCGTTCACATCGGATTCGACATGGATTATCAAAATCTGTACGAAGCCAATTCCCAGGTATTGCTTGCCGGACTATTGGCTTACCTGGCATGGAGCCTGGCCTTTGCTCGCGACCCCATTCCAACCAGCCCCGACGGTCAGACAATACCGCTCAACGCCTTTGGCTACCTTCGGATTCACTTGCTTCGTCGAGGACAGATCTTGCTGGGCGGATGCTTTGTCTGGATGGCCGCTTCTCTGGCCATGATGCAACTTGCCAAACTCGAAACCCATCTTTGGCTGTTGCTGTTCCCGATTCTCACCGGATTGGGTTTGATGCTTTGGGGAAATCTGGGAGCCTGCAAAACGATGGGACGCTGACGAGACATCGGGTAAAAAGTTTGCCCGAATAAAAGGTGCCTTGGCGTTCGTGTTGGAATTGAATCAAAAGCGACTTTCGAGCCAAAGGAATTTCATAAAATGGCGAAACTGTTTCGAGTCAATCTGAAACAGCTTTTGATGCTGGCCGTTTTTGTCGGGCTGTCGGTATCCTTTTGGTCGATGTTGGATGACCATCTCGTCCATGAATATGAGCTATTCGATTTTTCGCACGATGAGTCGCGCGTGCTTTTCGAGGTCGACGAAATCAACGAATCATTTGGCGAACGCAAAAGTTATCTCCAGGTTGTCGACTTTGGGTCGAATCGACGCGTTTCTCGACTCAACAATCCCGACGTACCCAGTGTCATGTACGACGATGATTTGAATCTTTATACGCTCACGCGACGGTTTGGCGACCATTCTCATGTGATCCTGATACCCAAATATATCGATCAGGCGGAGCGCTACGAACGATCAGCATTTCAGGTGCGAATGGTTTGGGATCTGGACGATCGCTCGCTGGGCCTCGTCGACCGGCACAACAACAACCCCGAAATTGAATCGTGGCAAAGGCAGGTCGAGGAAACACCGAAGACCTGGGATGGTGCAGGAAACCCCGCATTTGCCTTGTTTGATCCGGCGCGCCTTGGTGGCTCCAAGGATCGAGTCATCACCGGAACAACCCCTGCGGGGAAAGTGTTGACTCTTCAGTTTCTTGGCTCGCCTTCGAAAAAGAATCCCGACTCTCCACAATTCCTGGAGTTGCTGGGGGTCGATTCCAGTCGCCAGCGGCTATTCGAGATTGAATTTTCAGATCCGATAGTCGTATTTTCTCGTCACCTGGAGCTATTTTTCGTCTATTGCAATGGTCCTTCGGCGAGAGGAGTGCTTTTGGATAATGAACTAAGGCTTGTGAAAAATTTCGACCTCGATTCTTTCACGCTCCCGCTTATTTCCAAGGATGGATCGCGACTTGTGATTGTAAGCGACGATGGCTTTTCAAGTTTCGATCCGAAGGGAAAACTCATTTCGAGTCATTCAATTGACATTGATTTTTCAGAACTTGGCCGAAGCACGGATCTCCTGCTCTCGGGCCAAGGCAGCTACCTCGCCGTCGCCACGAAGAACCGTATCCAGGTAATCGACATTGAGTCGGGTCGGTTGATGTTCAATCAAAAACATCGTGCGTTTTCGAGTTTTAGCAGAAACCTGATTTACGCTGCGATCTTCGGCTGGCCTTTTGCGGCAGCTCTGTGGTTCTGGCCCCGCAGAAAAACAAGCGGACGGCTAACGAAGTCGATTGCGTTCGCGCCGATCGCGATGGGGGTCACCCTTATTCCAGTCTGCTTTGCAATGGCGCTTTCCAAAAACGTTTTTCTTGATGAAGAGATCCTTTCTCCCGCGTTCTACTTCGATGAACGCGGCTGGTCGAATGCTTTTCACTCGTTTTCGGCCTTCGCGATATTTTTGACCTGGATGACCTTCGCTCGCCCCAGAATCAACTCGCGTTGGCTTTCTCGGAGCTTGCTGCTGGTCTGCCAGCTATTGTTTGGCCTGGCAGCCGTTTACTGGGGCCACGTTTGTTTGGCGCTGATCGGGATTGCCGCGGTCGACTGGCTTACCGATTCGATGGAGTACGAAGTATGGGTCAAGTGGTCCGGTGCGTTTTGGTTTGCATCGACCAATCTGGGCGTCCTTCTTTGCCTTTTTGGTGCCAGGTTTTGGACGGCACATGGAGAAACAAAATCGCTGTCGGAACGGAACGACCATTCCGACACGGATTGCACGCCGCAAAATGAGTGAAGCCCCTTACGCGTAACCTCAGACCTTTTTCAATCTCGGCAAATCATTTGCCGAGATTGTTTGAAGCCAAATCGGACCCGGGCTCGACTTAATTCGGCTCGTTTTGTTGAACGCGCCATTTGAGAAACGCATCCAGAAACCCGTCGATGTTCCCATCGAGAACGCTGTGGAAATTCCCCATCGAAAAGCCCGTTCGCACGTCTTTCACGCGCTGGTCGGGATGCAAAAAGTAATTTCGAATTTGCGCACCGAACCCGACACGGGCGCGGTTCTGATATTTCTCAGCTTCTTCAGCCTCGCGCTTTTCTTCTTCGAGCCGCGCCAGCCTCGCCCGCAACATCTTCCAGGCCTGGGCTCGGTTCTTGTGTTGGCTTCGCTCATTTTGGCATTCGACCACGATTCCCGATGGAATGTGTCTCAAGCGAACTGCGCTATCGGTTTTGTTCACGTGTTGCCCGCCGGCTCCGCTGGCCTTGAACGTGTCCGTCTGAACATCTTTTTCGGCAATTTCTATTTCGACGCTATCCGAAATCTCGGGCGAGACATCAACGGCGGCAAAGCTGGTCTGGCGCTTGCCCTCGGAATTGAAGGGACTGATCCGCACCAAACGATGCATCCCGTCTTCCCCTTTGAGATAGCCGTATGCCATCGGGCCCTTGATTGCGATCGACGCGCTATTGATTCCGGCCTCTGGGTTGTCATTGCGATTGAGCAGTGCGACCGAGTAGTCATGCTTTTGTGCCCAAGCCATGTACATTCGCAGTAACATTTCCGCCCAGTCATTGGCGTCGGTACCCCCATCCCGGGCGTTGATCGACAAAATAGCGCCGGCCGAATCGTGCGGCCCATTCAAAAGCGACTTCAACTCGAGGTCGTCGATCAAGGTTTCGAGCCGCTTGATTTCACCCTTCAAATCGCCGGCGATTTCGGGATCTTCTTCGGCCATTTCAAAAAGCGCATCCATATCCTCACAGGAGTCTGTCAACTCTTGAAGCGGAACAATGATGGACTTGAGGCCTTTGAGTTGGCCGACGACTTCCTGGGCTTTCTCCTGGTTGTCCCAAAAGTCAGGCGCCGCCATCTGGTTTTCGATTTTGCCTATTTCGGATTGCTTGGAATCGTAGTCAAAGACTGTCCCGCAACTGAATGAGACGCTGCTGGATCTGTTTGAATCGTTCTACAAGTTCGGAATCCATGGATTTTCCTGGTTGAATCCAAAGCAAATGCTGCTTTCGGCAAAGCACCAATACAGAAAGTGATTATTCGAAATTTCGAATCATTGAGAAGTGCGGAATTGAAACTTTGGCGGTCAATCCTGCAATAAGTAACCATCAGCATCACGATCGATACTACCGGTCAGGATCATGATGCCTTCAATAAAGGCCCAGATCTGGGAGACCAGGCTCAAAATTCCGCAACTCAAAACGGTGATCAGCAACTGGGCCACGCCGCGGCCGACGAATCCCAAATAGAAATTGTGAATTCCGAGCGGACCGATCATGGGCACCAGCGCAAGAATGCCAGCAACCATCTTTGACTTTCCGCCTCCGGTTGATCGAACCGTTTGCTGATAACCGGTCGATTGATATCCCGAAGCTTGATAACCGGAGTTTTGGTATCCCGAGTTCGGATTTGCATATGGCTGGCTCTGAGCCTGTTGCCCAACGGGGGCAAGTGACAACTCCTGCTGTTCCAGTTGTGGATACACCGTGGTGGCCCATTGCCACTGCGGATCTCCCGACTTGAGAAGTTGTGTTTGCGCGTTGACCCGACCTTCGGCGACCCACTGATCCAATTCTTCCTTGTCGACAGGCCCGTAAACATCGCCTGTTTCCGTTTTCAATTGCCACTGGGCAGCCTTTCCAGCTTGACCGTTGGCGGCAGCCGTTTGAGTCCCGGCCTGGCTGCCCGCTGTGGTACCGGCCTGACTTCCGGCGGACGAACTTGCCTGGCTGCCAGCTGATGAACCGGCTTGGCTGCGAGTCGCAACTGTCGTCGCAGAATCGACATCCGCCCGGGTTGCCGCAGGGACCTGGACCACGGCATCGCTGCATTTTGGGCACCGAATTTTCTTGCCAGCCACATTGTCGGGGACCTTGTAGCTGGCCGAGCAATCGTTGCACGTGATATCGATTGGCATTGTTCACCTTTGAATCGGAATGGCTTCAATTCCCTATTATGTCAAAGCCGAATCGGAATTCCACCGATTCGGGGACCGGCTTCCCGGGGCTCGCTGGCTTATCCGAGGCCCGCTGGCTTTTCGGGGCCCGCTGGCTTTTCGGGGCCCGCCGGGTAGGCAGCTTTCGGTGCCATCACCCTGATTCGCTTGTTGGAGGACGATCTTGCCGTGGATTTGATCCTCGAAATCCGTTTATTCCGCATTCCGATTCGGATTGTTTTCGGGGCAAGTCGGAATATAAGGATCGAAGCCGGGCGACAAAACCCTTCGCGAATGTAATTAAGGACGCTGCCGAAGCGGCTTTTCTGTGTAAAATATGAGATGTTCTGCTGGTCGGAGATGCTGCGCGGGGCCTGTCGATAAGCGGGTGTTTGCGATGGCTGCTTGCCACCAAATTCCTGGAGAAGGTCCGATTGCGCGGGTCGAAACGACTCATATTCAATGGGAACGTAGCCGTTTTAGGCCAGCAGCACGTTTGCCTTCGTTTCTGATTCATAAAATCGCCCCAAAATACGGGTAATTTTCGCCCATATTCAAATCAGACGTCATTCAAAAAGTTAGGATTGAGAATGGCCCACTCAAAAACAAACAACAACGGCGAAGCGGAAATTGACGACGTCGAACCGACAACTTCGGAAGAATCGACGCTTGACGCCGATGCGTTAGCACGAGTCGCAAAGCGATTCACTCGTAAATATGTGCCGAAAGAAGTCGACAAGCTCTTTCGGGCGCTGGTCAAACTGGAAGGTTCCGACCTTCACTTGAAAGTCGGCCAGCCGCCAATTTGCCGTGTCCACGGTACCCTCAAACCGCTCAACCGCGGACCGATCGACTCCGAGGAGATGGTCCGCCTGCTGTTTCCGATGCTCGATGACCGTCATCGAAAGATCTTCGAACAGGAAGGCGGTGCTGACTTTGCCTATACCATCGAGGTCGATGGAGTCCGCTGGCGTTTCCGTGTGAACATGCTTCAGCAGATGGGGCAAATGGGTCTTGTCGCGCGTCGTGTGAACAACTTCATTCCGCACTTTGAAGGTCTTCACCTTCCTGGGAGTATTGAAAAGCTCTGTCACCACGACCAGGGCATGATTCTGCTCGCCGGGATCACGGGTTCGGGTAAGAGTACGACCATTGCGTCGATGTTGAACTATATCAACCGCCACTACGTGAAACACATTTTGACCCTGGAAGACCCGATTGAATTTGTCTTCAAGGACGAGAAATGCTTGATCAACCAGCGGGAGGTTGGGATCGACGTCAAGGACTTTGGAATCGGGATGAAACACGCGGTTCGTGAAGACCCCGACATCATCCTGGTCGGTGAGCTTCGAGACGAAGAAACCTTCATGACGGCCATCCACGCCGCGGAAACGGGCCACCTTGTATTTGGCACGATTCACGCCTCGACATCGCCTTCAACGATCGGTCGTATTCTCGACTTGTTCCCCGAGGAGATGCACAGCGCCATTCGCTCGGCGATCGCGATGAACATGAAAGCGATTATCGCTCAAAAGCTTTTGCCTTCGATCAAAGAAGGCGTCGGACGTGTTCCTACCTGTGAAATCATGACCTTCAACCCAACGGTAAGAAAATTGGTCCTGGAGGAAGAAGATCACAAGCTGGCGGACGCGATTCGAATTGGTGCGGAAGAAGGCATGCAGGACTTTACCATGAGTCTCAAGCAGCTGGTTGACGACGAGTTGATCGATCGGCCGACCGCATTCCAAGTGGCGCCCAACAAGGATGCGTTGAAAATGGCACTCAAAGGAATTAACGTTTCACAGCCTGGTATCCTTTGATGCTTACAAAAAAGTCTGTTTTATTGCCGCTTCTGGTTCTCGGCCTGACGCTTGTCCTGCCTTTTGGTTTTGCCGCGTTGCAGGCCCAGGAAACCCACCCGGCGTTTGCGAGTTCTTCGGCGGCGTTCGATTCCGCAACTCCATTGCTGGCTCAATGGCCCAACTACCCCTACGACGAAGACAGTCCGCACGCCATTGAGCGCGGACCCGGTGGGTATTTGTCGTGGTGGAAAATTCTCATCATCGTGATTGTCTTTGGCTGTTGGATCAAAGCCACCGATTTCATCAACAAAGATTCCTCGGAGATGCATGAGATCACGGGAATGATTCCTCAATTGTGGAATCCGATCAGTCTTTTCGCATTTGTCATTGGGTTTGGACTCGTCATTACGGTGCCCTGGTTCCTGGCTGGCTTGCCGGTTTACATGCTTGTCACCGCCCTGCCCTTTCTGCTTTATGTGGTGTTGCGAAACGGCAAAGTCAATGACCCCGACAACAAAGCATTCACGTCGGTCGAATGGATTCGACGCTACATGCAGGGCAAGGTTTACATGGTCCGGGAAAAAGAACTCGCGGCCATGGTGGGACCGGAGATCGATTTCGAAGCTTCGGGCAACTCGGGGGAAGATCGACAGTCCAATTTGATTCGCGCGCGGCAGGCAGAGCATTTTCCCGCGGTCAAGCAACTCGTCTTTGACGCCATCACCAAGCGTGCATCCAACGTGGTCATGGATTATTCCCAGCAGGCGGTCCAGATCCGGTTCGAGATTGATGGCTTTTGGCACAACATGGGAACGTTGGATCGCGTGACCGGCGATTCGATGCTCGTTGCCTTGAAGTTTCTTGGGAACCTGAATCCGGCCGATCGACGATCGCGCCAGGTGGGTCATTTCCGCGGAGTGATTGAGTTAGAAAAGACTCAGATTCAAATCATGACGCAGGGCGTGAAGACGGGTGAACAAGCGACTTTGAAGATCGCCCAGGCTTATGCCGAGCGTTTGAACCTGAGCCAAATCGGAATGTGGCCCGAATCGGTCGAGGCCATGACTCAGGCGATGAATGGACCTGGGATCACGATTATTTCCGCCCCGCCCAAATCAGGGCTTTCAACGACTTGGCAGAGTGCGATCAACGGAAGTGATCGAATGATGCGCGACTGCGTTGCCCTGGTCGACCCCAATGAAAACGAGACAAAATTCGAGAATGTCGCGCGCCATGAAATGGTTCAAAACGGCCAAGGAGACTTGAAAGAACTGCAGAGCCTGCTGCTTCGTAATCCCGATGTTTACATCGTACCCGAGCATCCGGACTCGCCTTTCATGGACGCCTTGTTTGAATCGGTGTTTGCTGAGAATCGGTGTCTGATCACCAAAGTCGCCGCTGCCAGTCCGGTCGAGGCCATTTTACGCGTGATGCAAACAACCAGCGCACGCAAAGCGTTCGCCGAGAAAGTGACCTTCGCGTCCAGTCAGAAACTGGTACGTCGACTTTGCGATGCTTGTAAACAACCCACTCAAGTGAATCCAAACTTCCTGCAGAAACTGGGAGTTAAGCCGGGTGACGAAGTCAACGTCTGTGTTCCCTACCAGCTTCCACCGCCGGAACAAC
Organism: uncultured Pirellulaceae bacterium; assembly: GCA_964434955.1. Classification (GTDB taxonomy): domain Bacteria; phylum Planctomycetota; class Planctomycetia; order Pirellulales; family Pirellulaceae; genus JANQLU01. Next base: position 7,220 of record CAYSXI010000085.1, on the reverse strand, counting down.
GCGTGGATGAAAACGGCAATCCCATTCAGATGGATGAATGCCAATCCTGTGGCGGTCTTGGATACGTCGGACGAATCGCCGTCGTTGAAACCTTGGAGGTCAACGACACGTTCCGAAAAGCCCTGATCACCACTCCCAAACTGGATGTCCTGACTCAATTGGCCAGGCAACAAGGCAACTTGCCGATGATTCACCAGGGATACCGTTTGGCACTTGCGGGCATCACCAGCATCCAGGAAGTCCAACGCATATTCCAGCAAAAGAAATAATCACTCGCAGCCTCTCGCATGGCAGCTGCGATTCAAGCAAGCTTGCCGACGAGACTTACCTACGAAACTATGTCAGAGAATCCACAAGCCCAACCCGAAACTCAAAACCCGAATCTTCCGCCGATCAAATTTGAAGCGGGAGGAGAGTCGGAACCTGCGCGAAAAGCGAACTTGGAATCGGTCTTGCCTTCGCCCGGATACCCGACGTTGGCATTCATCTTGGCCGACGCGATCGCCAAGCGCGTTGAGATGATCGTGTTCGACTTCAGCCAGCAATCCGTGGTCGTTCGATTCAAGATCGACGGGATGTGGCATCAGATGCCGATGATTGATCGCCAAACGGGCGACTACATGCTGGCCACGGCAAAGCAACTTGCCGGAATGAACTATCGCGAACGACGGGCCCGACAGGAAGGAACCTTTCACGCAGAATTCGGCGGGGTCGACTACAAATGCGTCATCGTCAGTCAGGGCATCAAGACGGGTGAACGCGTTGCATTTACGATCCGTCACAAGAAGCTGCCGGAAGTGACGCCGGAAGATCTTGGGATGCGTCCCAAGCTTAAGGATAAAGCGATATCGGCGATGAATCAGGAGAAGGGCCTGGTCGTGATCACGTCGATGCCGGGGGATGGTTTCACCAGCAGTTGGGTGACGTTGCTCGGTGCCAGTGACCGGTTCATGCGAGACGTCGTCGCCGTGGAGGACGTTCACAACCAGGAACCCGAAGTCATCAATATCCGCAGCGAAACCTACGACCCGCAGAAGCATGAAACGCCGGTCACGAATATCGACCAATTGCTGCTTCGCGAGCCGGATGTTTTCGTGTTCCCCGAGATTCCGAACGGGCGAGTGTTGGATCGATATTGTGATCTGGCGACCAAAGACGAAAAAATGGTCATCACGCGGATCAATGCCAAGCATGCCGTGGACGGTCTATTTCGACTGATGCTGTTGAAACCAACCATTGAGAAACTGGCGGAATCGCTTACCGCCATCGTTTATCATCGCCTGATTCGTTTACTCTGCGATAACTGCAAGCAGGGATTCGCGCCGAACCCGGCGATGCTGCAGCGCTTGGGAATACCGCCAGGACGGATCGCAAACATGTACACCCATTTTCAGGTTCGACCGGAAGACGCGGTTGACGAAAACGGGAACCCGATTGAAATCCAGCCTTGCGAACACTGTGGTGGACTTGGCTATCACGGACGAACGGCGATCTACGAAGTTCTGGAGATCAACGATCAGATTCGTGAGGCGATGATCAAGAATCCAAAGTTGGATGCGATCATGCAAATCGCCCAACAAACGGGCCATATCTCATTGCGAGATGAAGGCGTCGTGTTGGCAGCCAAAGGGGTTACCAGCATCGAAGAATTGCAGCGAGTCCTCAAAAAGTAGCAGGTTCAAAATGTTTTTCGTGATTGCCCTGGGCATCTTTTTTGTGATCGTCGCCGGCACCTGGTTCATGGGAACCTGGAACATCTTTCTGAACTTGATCATCACGATCCTGGCGGCAACGCTGGCAACCAGCTTTTTCGAAGTGGTCGCGACGATGATCCAGGAACAGGATCCCAGCTACACCTACTTCGCCGACTTCCTCGGACTCTGGATCGTGTTTGGAATTTCGTTTGTGATTTTGCGGGTGATGTGCGAGGTCCTCACGAAGTACAAGTTGAAGATGAACCTGGCGGTGGAACTCCTGATGCGAACGGGATTATCCATGACCAATGCCTGGATCTTCATTTGCTTTGCGTTTTTTACTTTGCATACGGCGCCGCTCCCGGTCGAAGGCGGTTGGGGCTCGTTCCAGGATTCCCCTGAATCACGCAACCTGGGCATCGGCCCAGATCGACTTTGGATGAGCTATGCCCAAAGCCGCTCGCGGGGAGCCCTTTCCGAATTCAAGGATCCCCTGTTCCTCGAAGCAGACAAGCGGGAGGATCACCCGGACGACGAAGGCATGAATTGCCGGGTGTTTGATCCTTTTGGTGACTACATCTTCAAGTACCGGCATCGCCGCGACATCCTGGCCACCGAAGAGTCCATTCGAATCTCCGATGAGTAGTTTCGTCCGTTGAAATTCGGGATTTTGACGCGAAACCGCGACGAACGCGAATCCTTGCTTGAACTCTGTCATGATTTTGGCGTAGAAAAAGTATCTGAATTTATTCATTTCATTTTTCCAGGACCCTGTCATGAATCAAAGCATCGAAAAAGAGCTTCATGATGCGGACTATCGGCCACTGAGTGCGCTATCCATCGTCGCGTTTGTGATTGCCCTTATTTCCGCGATTACTTTTTTCCAGATTGCCTTCATCCCGGTTTGCGTTGTCGCATTCGGGTTGGCCGTTTTTGCCATCATGCGAGCCCGCTCGGAGGACAAAGAAGTTGCCGGAGTGAACCTTGCCTGGGCGGCGATGTTCTTTGCCGGTTTTTTCTTCTGCTCAACATTGAGTGCTCGAATGTTTGAGAAGACCGATCATTGGACAACCGCCCGCGGTCACGCCGAGCAGTGGTTCGAAATGATTCAAAAAGGGGAAACGGAACAAGCCCACCACCTCACGTTGCCCAACTACGATCGCCAAGCCAAGGATATCGATCTCAAAGATTATTACGCTCCAGAAAACCGCAAACTGGATGCCAGTATTAGCGGCCGTCAACCGCAAACCGGTTACGAAAGTTACTGGGAAGAACTTTATCCCCAGAAACAGATTTTGAAGGACGGGCAGGACGGGAAGCTGGAGTTCGTTCGCAACGGAACCTACAAAAAGATCGCCGACGGACAGTTGTTTTCGATGATCTACCGCTACACGCCAGCGGATCCCAACCTCAAGAAGCTCGATAACGTTGGCAAAGAAAAGGACACGACGATTTACTTTCCTTTGGAGTTTGAAATCGTCATGCACCGCTCGTTCACCAAGAATGGGGTCAGCCCTCAATGGCACGTGTTCATCGTTCGCATTGATGGCGTCAACCAGTCCAATACGGAGTTGCAGTTGCAAAAGTAACGACGCGACCCTTGGAACGCAGCAAAACTTGAGCGCACAAAAAAAGCCGTCACAATTCTGTGACGGCTTTTTGATTATCCAGAGCGTTCAGGACTATTTGTCGTCCTTCTTCTCTTCTTTCTTTTCAGACTCTTTTTTTGCGTCGGATGCGTCTTCATCCGCTTCCTTGTTTTCTTCTTTCTTCTCTTCCTTGCTGTCTTCTTTTTTCTCTTCTTTCTTCTCTACTTTTTTGTCAGACGCATCGTCTTTTTCGGGACGCTTTTTGCCGCCTTTGCCTTTTCCACCGCCACGATTGGCCATGTTCTCGGCGGCTTTCTTGGCCTCCGCTTCGGTGACGAAACCGTCGCCATCTTCATCGATTCGATCGAATCCGCGAGCAACGCCACCGGTTGCTTCTTCTTTGGAGACCTTGCCGTCTTCATCTTTGTCCATGCCCATGATGCGATCGATGATTTGCTGAGGGTCAGCCGGTTGAGCTGGCTGTCCGCCACCGCCGGTGGCACCTGGTGCCGAAGGCATGACCAACTGGACATCCGAATTGTCCTCGAATGCAACGTTGTCGAATTGCTTATGCGCAAACTGGTTCTTGCTGGAAACTTCGCGAAGGAAAAACTCTTCGCTGGAGTCGTCCGAAGGCTTTCGATAAATCACTTCGAAGTAGTATTTTGGAAACGCCGAAACGCCTTCAAAATTCTTGTCTTTGTCCCAGTGCAACTGGAACGGAGTACCACGAAGCCATTCATAGGTTTCGATCTTGATGTAACCATCGCCTTCAACGCGGGTCTTGGAAGGCTTGCGGCCAATGGCTTTGGCAACGTCATCGGTAGTGTAAGAAGGACGGCCACCTTCAACGGGCTTGATCCCGCGGGCCTCCAGGTACATGTCGTCTAACTTCTTGTGGCTTTTGTCAAAGCCGGGCTTGGCGATGAATTTTTCGTAACCCAATACGCCGCCGACGCCCAACAGGACTACTGCCAAAATCGCAATTCGAATTTTGAACCAGACGCTCGACTTGGGCTGGTCAACTTGTTGTTCACCCATGGAATTAAACCTCGATCAACTTTTATTAGTTCGTGTTGTTCTGATTATGCTTAACCGCAATTGGAACCTGGTGTTCCGAAACATACAGATTGCGATGAAAGTCGAATTTGTGGTGGCTCCGCTAGAACCTGACCCGAAGGGTCCCGGAACGCGCGCCCTAGGCCTGGTGTTTATACGAATCCCGATCCCAAGCAGTTTTCGCCGGCGGGAGAATTTCCAAGCGAAACAAGGATGAATCCAAAGTCATCAAAAAGCGCAAAATGACCCGGGTCTTAGCCAATCCTGTTTTCTCAAAGGATCGATTCTAACTAAGCAGAAACCACAGCACAGTAGCTAAACCGACCAACAAACCCAATATTCCGAGAAATTGGAGCAGGTAAAACATGCCGTTTGAGCTGCGTTTTAGGGTCGCCTGACATACAGGGCATTTGCGAACATAGGGCCCCTGAATCGGATGGCCACACTCGCATAGGTATCTTGTACTGCTCATCACCCAACGCCCAAAACCAACGCCCAGAACCGTATTTCCAGAAACCGTTGAGATCCCGTCCTCAGGAAACCACGGCGGCGTTCAAATACTGCTGCGGGGGGATCTGTCGGCCATCTCGCCCAACCCAATCAACCTCGGAAATTTCCGACTAATTCGGAGCAGATCCGGTTACTTGAGCTGGTCTGCGAGTCTTCCTGGCGAACCCATAATATTATACCCGGCGTCCACATGCACGATCTCGCCCGTGATCCCTTGGGAAAGATGTGAAAGCAAAAACGCACTCGTCCTCCCGACTTCCTCATGGGTCACGTTTCGCCCCAACGGTGCCATCTGCTCATAAAGCTTGAGCATCTCATTGACGCCGGCGGCGGAACCCGCCAGCGTCTTCAAAGGTCCGGCACTCAACGCGTTCACGCGGACCCCATCCGCTCCCAAGTCGAAGGCCATGTACCGCATCGCCGCTTCCAGGGCTGCTTTGCAGATTCCCATCACGTTGTATCCGGGAACACATTTCTCACCGCCGAAGTAGGTCATACAAAGCACGGAAGCGTCGTCGGCAAGGATCGGGCGGGCCGCGTTGCAAACGGCGATCAAGCTGTAAACGCTGATGTCCATCGCCAACTTGAAGCCTTCGCGACTCGTTTCGATCGTGTCGCCTTTCAAGTCATCCAGACTGGCGAAAGCCACCGAATGCAGAAGGAAATCGATTTTGCCAAACTCGGATTTCGCATGTTCCATGACCCCGGCGATTTGCTCATCGTTGGACACATCCAACGGGATCAGAAATTTGGCGTTCGGATTGTCAGCAATGCACTTTTCGACGCGACGGCGGTTCTTTTTCTTTTCATCATCGGGACGATCAGGCAGGTGAGTGAACCCGCATTCTCCGCCCTCGGCCATGATCTGCTGCGAAACGTAGTGTGCAATCGAGCGGTCATTGGCGACACCCAGAATCAGGCCTTTTTTTCCTTCAAACATGCCCATCGATTTTGCCTTTCCTATTCTGTCCGCCAATTGTTGAGCGGTTTAAAAACAGATAACCTCTTATTAGTTCGTATCAATTTGATAACAGTTTTTGTCTCGAACGGCAATTCCGCCACACTGATCCTGTTTGGATAGCCGATGAACTCAGCCGAACGTACCGATCGAATCACCGAGGGATCCCTGGGCGAGAAATGCGCGCCGGACTTTCTCAGCTTCGCCCTCAGTGCTGCCGACGCGCCATCATTTTTGACAAAGGCTTTTGAGTGGCTGAAGCAAAACCTGGATGTCGGTGGTTGCGCCATCTACGAAGGGACCAAGGGCAACTGGCGCTGTCTTTTCGAAAAGGATGGACCCGGCGAGCCACCGATTGAATTGATGGCTGATGCGCTGGACCAAGAGTCGACTGTGAGTGGCGAGGGAAAGCTGGCCAGCATCCTTCACCCGGTCGATCTTCCGGGCTGGGTATTGCTCCTCGAGGGAACCCGCGAAAACCTGACCGATCGGGCGGGCGACAGTTTGGCCGCAAGTTTAGCCCAGGCCATTCGACTGGTCCGCCGTCGAACGGATTCCGAACGCCGCGCTAACCGGCTCGCAAGAATTCTTGAGATCACTCAAAGCTGGAATCAAACGCGCGAAACCGACACGCTCCTTTACGAGATGGCCGAAGCCGCAACTCAGCTTTTGGATGCGGAACGGGCAACGATTTTTTTGATCGATGCCACCAACCATCAACTGGTCGGACGACCGGCACTGGGAGTCGAATCGGGCGAAATTCGGATTCCACAGGGCGCCGGCGTGGTAGGTCAAGTTATCCAGTCAGGCGAATCATTACGCGTCGACGAAGACGTCGCAACCGAACAGGAACAGATTCACCGGGATGTCGATCAAGAATTGAATTTCCAGACCCGCTCACTGCTTTGTGTCCCGATGACGGACTCGGAAAAAAATGTGATCGGAGCATTCCAGGTTCTCAACAAGTCCACGGGCCATTTCACCAACGCCGACTTGCTGGCCTTGGAAGAACTCGCCGTTCACGCGACGACCGCCATTGAGAACACACAGCACGTCGAGAAACTAACCAGCAGTCGTCGACAAATCGCCGAAGAAGCTGCCGACAAAGTTCATTTGATTGGCGAATGTGAACCCGTTGAGAACCTTCGGAAAACCATCGATCGGGTGGCCGGCACAGAACTGGCCATTTTGATTCTCGGCGAGAACGGAACGGGCAAAGAAGTCGTCGCTCAGATGATCCACTACATGAGCAACCGCCGCGACCAGGTCCTGGTGGCTGTCAATTGCGCCGCCATTACCGAATCGCTTTTGGAAAGCGAACTGTTTGGACATGAGAAAGGCGCTTTTACGGACGCCCATCAAGCGCGACAGGGCAAGTTCGAGTTGGCAGACGGAGGCACTCTGTTTCTG
>CAYSXI010000084.1:0-21452 GCA_964434955.1 uncultured Pirellulaceae bacterium | reverse complement strand
GGTGACTTCCTGGCTCACCCAATCCGGTAACTCAAACACCTGATCTTCAGATTCTAGTTCAACCTCCGCAATCACCAGCCCCTCGTTTTCGCCAAGGAATTCGTCGACTTCCCAATTCAATCCCTGGTGTTGGATGACTCGGCGATTTTTCTCAACGACCGAGCCATCGCAAAGTTTTAACATCGCATTGGCATCGTCTAGCGGAATCGAATACTCGTATTCCTCCCTGCTGGCACCAGAAGATAGGCCTTTGATGGTTAGGATGCCGCGATTTCCGGCGATCCGAACTCGAACCGTTCGGTGTTTGTCCCGATTCAAATACCCTTGGCAATAGTAGGTGGCCGCGGCGCTTTTCCATTCGTTGCCGGCAACCAGGAATTTCCGTTCAATTTCAATCGGCATGATTGGGTATCCGATTAGGTAGTGGGAAGTCCAAAGGAATCCAAAGAGATTTGGTTCTTGGATTCAACTTGGGCATTTTAACGGCTGATCGTCGTTGTCGTCTCTAGCAAGAATGCGTTTGCTTGGCATCAGCAACCGTTCGATCGTGAAACGTCGCGAGCAACGAGCAATCGCGGATCGAGTGGATCATAGCGATCGGTTTTTCCAAACCTTAACAAGGGAGACTTCGCCTGTATTTTGGCAATCGGTTGGGATAGAATGTTGGCTTGAGATCCTTTCGCCCTTTCAAGCGTATATGATTGTTCGGGCCGACAGGAGCAAAATGGAAGTGGATCCACGGCTGGTGCCGGGCGCGGTCTTCAAAACCGTAGGGCTGCATGGAAATCATGTGGCTGGTGGGTTCGATTCCCATGCACTTCCGCCATTTTCTATCTTGTCTCGACTGTTTCTGCAGTTTCGTTGACGTGAAGGGGAGTCGGCAGGCGGCGTCGGATACGCTTTTACACCTTATTCCTCTCGCCCAAGAATTCTTCGCGAGGTTCTTCCTCGACTCGTGAAAATGCGCGGCTAAGAATTTGACGCGACGGCTAATTGCCAAAAAAGAATAGCGACGACAATCGAAGCAAACCCGGCGGCGAATACGAAATAGGCAAATAGCGTTGCAATCTGGCCGATACGATGGCGGTGCCGATCACAGTGTTTTGCCTGCGATTGTTTTCGCAGAATCCCCGCTCCCAGGCAAAGGAAAAGAAGGCCACAAGTTGACAGGACGATGATCGATGCAAATTCCATCAGGGATTACAACTTTCGGTGAAACCCATATCGCTTACTGGCTCAAGTGAACTCGAGAATCCACGGACCGTCAATTGAGCCATGTTGGGGCACAGGTGAACGAAGGTTCGGCGACGAAACGATCCTGACAATTCGTGGCGAATCCTTCCACGACTGCACGCCAGTTCTTCGTTTTTTTGAAGGCGATGTCGGGCAAAGCTGGCAAAAGATGCGTCATAATCGGGATTCGAGCGTGGAACGCCCAACGATACGAGAAGAAATCTCGAGCCAAACGGCCCCAATCGGCGTATACTGGTATTCAGAGCGCTTTACCAAATCTGTTAAATTGGCGAGTATTGGCTGACTTGCTCAGAACGTGAATTATGCGAATCCGGCATCAAAATCGAACAAACGTGAGGGCTTACCTGCTGGGTAGAGCCTGCGTTGCCTGGATCGCTGCAGCGACATTTTGTTTTCATCCCTTATTCGCCCTGGGACAAGCGCGTTGCAATTGCAACGTATCTGAAAATGAGGCGGCGTTGCCAACGCAATGCTGTCAGTCGGTTGCGACGTCATGTTGTTCAAACGACGCCAAGCCCTCCTGCTGTTCGACTCCGGACAACAAGACATCCTGTTGCTCGAGTACAGCGAAGTCATCTTGCTGTTCTTCCAAGGCTCGCGATTGCTCTCAAAAAAGTTGCGGAAAAAACATCAACGATGGTGCGGCACATAGCGAATGCGCTTGTACGAGCTGTCAATGCTCGGATTCGAATGGCGAGCCTGAATCGCCACCGGCCGTTCCACCATCAAGTGAAATTCACTCGCCTTCCGTCGTCGTCGGTCCACTGGGAAAATGGTTGGCCCCTGAAACCTCGGAATCTTTTGTTCGTACCGATCGCTCTCGCGACTCGGCATATTTGCTGACAGCCAAAGAGCTGTGTGCACTTTTCTCGCGATTTACGTGTTGATTCTCAATTCAACCGTCGGGCTGCGCGCTTTTCCAAACAAGTAATGTGCTTGTCCCTTACAAATTGCCGCGCTGATCAAGTCCTTCGTGCTTTTTAGTCGTTTGAAGCAAAGCAACTTTGTTTTGTTTCACCCTGCGTACACGTATCAAGATTTGAGACGAACAATGAGTGAAGCCACCGAAAACGATGCCAATCAGTCAGCGAGCGGCAGGTCCACGGTGCTCAACCGCGCCTATCGGGTTTATGGCTACTGGTTCAAGCTGATTTTTCAGCCGATTTTGGCCGTTCTATTTGTGCTTGGGCTGGTCTGGCTATTCGGATTTGCGCAGCGCAATTTCAATTGGTTCACCGATGCGGCAACCAGCGCCGGTGACGCTCAAGCGGAAGAGGGCTCGGTTTATGCATGTTCCATGCTTTGCGTCTTTCTGGAAGCTCCCGGGCGCTGCCCCGTTTGCGGCATGGAATTACAGGAAATCGAGATCACCGGCGATCCCAAAGATCTTTACGGCGTGACAGTCGCTCCGACAGCTCGCCGGCTGGCCAACATCAAAACCATCGCGGCGCTAAATATGCCCGTCCCGAAAGACATCGAAGCGTTTGGACAGATTTCCTACGACGAAACGTCCGAATCGACAATCTCGGCATATGTTGGCGGACGAATCGTCGACCTGCAGGTCGATTTCACGGGTGCGCGAGTTGAGAAAGGTGACGCGCTGGCGATTCTTTACTCACCGGACCTTTATGCCGATCAGGTGGGGCTCTTGAGCGCAAAGAAAGCCTACGAAGAAGGTCAATCCAACAACCCGCGCGTCAATGAATCCAACAAACGTTTGTACGAAAGTGCCCGCCGACGACTCATCGAATTTGGGTTGCCCGAATCCCAAGTCGCCGCGATCGAGCAACGAGGGAAAGCCAACAACCACATCCGGATTTTTGCCCCCATGTCCGGGACGGTGGTTGAAAAACTGGTTGAAGAAGGCAAATACATCAAGACCGGCATGCCCATCTTGAAGTTGGCGGACCTGTCAAAGGTTTGGTTGCTGTTGGAGATGTATCCCAAGGATACGGTCAAGCTGCGAATTGGCCAGAAAGCCGAAGTCGCAATTCAATCCCAAGCCGGCAAAACGTTTGAAGGCAAGGTTTCCTTTATCAGTCCGATGGTTGATAAGGAAACCAATACTGTCAAAGTTCGAATTGAGATTCCAAACGAAGCGGGGCTAATCAAGATTGGCGACTATGCCAACGCGCAGATTCTATCCGAGGTCAATTCGAATCAAGACCTGGTCATCGTGCCCCGTTCCGCTGTCATGGTAAATGGACAAGACAGCATTGCGTTTGTCGAAACCAGGCCCGGTCGATTTGAATATCGCAAAGTTAAAATTGCGGAAACGATAGGCGATAAGATCGCACTCAGCGACGGCATCAAGCCGGGAGAGGCCGTCGTTCACGAAGGAGTCTTCATGTTGGAGTCGACCTTCAACATCCAGGGAAAGGTTTCGTTGATCGATCCCAATCGAGCCGACCGTCAAAACCAGGCGAAAATTTCGGCGGAGGCGGAAGCCAAGGAAATCGCAGAGTCCTTTTCCAAATTGACCAACGAGGATCGGAAACTTGCTGAGGAACAGGTGATCTGTCCGGTGATGGAAGTCAAGCTCGGTTCGATGGGGATGGGCGCCCCAAAACGAGTCAAGCTTCCAAAGGGCGATGTGATGATTTGTTGCGAGGGTTGTCGAAAGAAATTGGTTGCTGATCCCGACAAGTACTACGCGATCCTCGAGAATTTCAAAAGTGGTGCGCCGACGCCAGAAGAACTGGCGGAAATCAAAAAGTCCTTTGCGCCTTTGTCCAAGGAAGATCGCGCGCTCGCGGAAAAACAGGTTATCTGCCCGGTGACCGAGGTGAGGCTCGGCACCAAGGGGATGGGCACGCCCATTCGCGTTGATCTTGACGGCACTCCGATCATGATTTGTTGCGAAGGCTGTCGGAGAGGGCTGCTAAAAGACCCTGCAAAGCATCTTGAAATTTTGAAGCAATATCACAGCGGAAAAAAGCAAAGTCAAAACAAAAAGTCGGGGCAAAAGTCTTCAGGTGAATTGCCGAAGATGGACTTGCCGAAAATGGATCTCCCGAAGATGGATTTGCCCAAAATGGACCTCCCGAAAATGGAGGTGCCGAATTGATCAAGTCGATTGTCAACTTTTGTGTCCGCGAACGGCTGGTGGTCTTCCTGGTAACCTTTGTGGCAGTTGCCTACGGTTGGTACTCGTTTCGAGAAGTGCCCATTGATGCTATTCCCAACGTGAGTGAAAACCAGGTCATCGTTCTCACCGAATGGCCTGGGCGCAGTCCAAAAGATATTGAGGACCAAATAACGTATCCGCTTTCCGTCGCACTGCAATCGGTTGCCGGAGCTGAAAGCGTCCGCGGCAAGAGCATGTTTGGATTCAGTTTTGTTCAGGTGACCTTTGCGGACAAGGTTGATTTCTATTGGGCTCGTTCTCGGGTCTCGGAACAGCTTTCCACAGTTGGCGGTCAACTTCCGGAAGGCACGAGCCCGGTGCTGGCGCCAGACGCGACGGCGCTTGGGCAAATCTACTACTATGTTCTTGAGCCACCCCACGGGATGAACCTGGCGGAAGTCCGCAGCAAGCAGGACTACGTCATCAAATACGCTTTACAAAGCGTCGACGGCGTCGCCGAAGTTGCTTCAATCGGCGGCTACGTCCGGCAATACCAGATCGAAATCAACCCTGACCAGCTTCGCAAGCATGGTTTGACACTTGCTCAAGTGTTAAAGGCCGTAAGGGACTCCAATATCGATGTCGGTGCCAAAACCATTGAAGCCAGCGATATGGAATATCTCGTTCGAGGTATTGGTTTCATAGGAGCCGGGAAAACCGAAGCCGAGACGATCGAGCAGATTGAGAAAACCGTTGTTGCAACCAAAAAGAGCATTCCAGTTAGGGTGGGTGATTTGGCGGTCGTCCAACTCGGGCCGGCATTTCGAAGGGGGGCCCTGGATTGGAATGGCAGCGAGGCCGTTGGCGGAGTCGTCGTCATGCGCTACGGTGAAAATCCTCGCCAGGTGATCGAGCGCGTCAAAGCTCGAATTGAATCATTGGAGCCGGAACTGGGCGGAATCAAGATCCACGGGATCTATGATCGGACGCAACTTGTTGACGAAACCGTCGCGACCTTATCGCAAGCCCTCGCGCAGCAAATCGCGATAACGATCGCCGTGATCGTGTTGTTTTTGCTCCATGTCCGGGCGAGCTTGGTCGTTGCCACCACCCTGCCGGTCGCGGTTCTGATCGCTTTCATCGCGATGAATACTTTTGGCGTGGACGCCAACATCATGTCGCTTGCGGGAATCGCAATTGCCATCGGAACCATGGTCGATATGGGGATCATCATTTCGGAAAATATTTTCCGCGGGGTAGCTGATTGGGAGCACGCGGGATGTCCCGGAGGTGAACCGGGGCGGCTCAAGAAGATTTCAGAGATGACCGCGGAAGTGGCTCCCGCGGTGATTACCGCAGTTAGCACGACCATTATCAGTTTTCTGCCCGTCTTCTTTTTGACGGGTCGCGATTTTCGGCTGTTCGCTCCGTTGGCTTGGACAAAAACCTACTCGTTGGTCGCCAGCCTGATTGTGGCAGTATTGCTCGTGCCACCCTTGGCCAGGATTTTGTTGAAAAATCCGAAGGGACAAGGCTGGCGTGCAACGATTGCAGCCGGGGTTTTTGGTGGAATGGTTGCAACGCTCGGGACATTTATCTGGCCGACGCACCTCGCTCAGTTTTCGGATTGGCTGAACGCCTGGGCGGGATCCAATGTCAACGCAACCGGGCTGACCGCTGGCATGAGTGTTCTATCGGCGATCGGTATCTACTGGCTTTTCCGCGAACGTTTGAGGCCGGTCGACGAAAACTTCGTCGCGAAGTTGGTGAATTTTTGCTACGAGCCGACGCTAAGACTGTTTTTGAGATTCAAAAAAACATTTCTTGTTCTGCCGCTGCTAATCGTCTTCTTTGGAATGGGCGCATGGATTGGCTTGCCCCGAATCCTGAGTCCCGTTGATCAGTGGGCACGTCGGAATTTGAATGCCGACTTCAATCGCTCCCAACAATACGTCGACTTTAAACACACCTATACCGGATTGTCGACCGACGACTGGATCGCGCTGGACGAAGGCAGTTGGTTCTACATGCCTTCCTTGTATCCGGCGGCCAGTCTTTCGCAGGCAATGGAAACATTGCAGACGCAGGATGCGATGATTCGTCAAATTCCCGAGGTTCAAGAAGTGCTTGGAAAAATCGGCCGAGTTGAATCGGCGTTGGATCCGGCTCCCGCGGCGATGATTGAAACCTACGTCATGCTCAAGCCTCGAGATCAGTGGCGCGAAGGCATGACGGAAAAAATGATTTGGGATGAAATCAACGAACTGGCGACGCTTCCGGGTATCACGATCGCCGACAAGCTTCAGCCGATCGAAGGGCGGGTTGTGATGTTGCAAAGTGGCATCAAGGCTTCGATGGCGATTCGAATTTATGGTGATTCCCTGGAGGGTTTGGCAGAAGCCGCCGAGTTGGTGGCGGCAAAAATCAAACAACACCCGATGGTCAACGCAGGCACGGTAAGTCCCGACATTGTATTGGGCAAACCCTACATCGAGTTCGAAGTCGATCGGTCCGAAAGCGCCCGTTATGGAATGTCCGTTCGCGACGTCAATGAGATCATTGAATCCGCGCTCGGCGGCAAAAATGCCACCACCACCGTCGAGGGCCGTGAACGCTATGCGATTCAAGTTCGTTATCAGCGTCAGTATCGCGACGACATTGACGAGCTGGCGAGCATCCCAGTCGTTACCAATACCGGCGAAGTGGTTCCACTGGGTCAGTTAGCCAAAGTCAAAACAACTTGGGGTCCCGCCGTCGTCAACAGCGAAGACGCTCGATTGGTGGCACATGTAGCATTTGCTCCCCGTCGAGGCATGGGAAAACTCAAGACTGTTGAGCGGGTGATGGAGTCACTAACCAATGCCAGGAAGCTGGGGAAACTGAAATTTCCCGAGGGCAACTTTGAGATGGAAGCGGTGGGCTCATTTCAAAATCAAATCGAGTCCGACCGAAGGTTGAAGATCATTATTCCTTTGGTCTTGTTGTTGAATCTGTTCATTATCTATTTGCAGTTCCGACGAATTTCCATGGCGATTATTGTGTTTGCGGGCATCCCGGTTGCTTTTGGCGGCGGAATGATTGCATTGGCCATGGCCGATGTCCAATTGAACACGGCCGTCTGGGTCGGGTTTATCGCGCTCTTTGGAATCGCGATTGATGATGGTGTTGTCATCGCAACTTATCTTGATCAGACATTGAAAAATCACCGACTATCCAATGTTGGCGACATTCGAAATGCCGTCGTGGCCGCCGGGCTAAAGAGGATTCGGCCTTGCTTGATGACGACGTTTACGACCGTCATTGCTTTGCTTCCCGTCCTTTATGCGACCGGTCGGGGCGCCGATGTGGCACGTGCCATGGCCATTCCCGTTTTTGGCGGAATGGTCGTGGAACTGATCACCCTTTTCGTGGTTCCAGTGGTCTATTGCGGATTCCTGGAGTTCAAGATGAAAGCCGGATTGATTGACGATCGGTTTTCACCGCCGCCCGACGAGGACGTCAGGACGGCATAACAAAAATTGAAATCCCCTCACTTCACAGGAAACGAAGATGAAAAATCCAAAAGCAGTTTTGTGTACTGTTTTGTTTTTGTGCTCCACGTTTGCACATACGTTCAGCTCGCAGGTCGCACAGGCCCAGAAAAACGAGATTGTCCAAAAGAGTGAATCGAGCGGCGCCGAAAAATTGCAAATTGCGGTTCAGAAAATCTGCCCCGTCTCAGGTCAAAACCTTGGCTCCATGGGCGAGCCTGTCAAGATTCAGGCCGGAGAGCAAATCGCTTATTTGTGTTGCAAGGGATGCCAGGGTAAGAAGATCAGCGCCAAGCACTGGGCGACGATTCAAACGCGAATTGCCAAGGCCCAAGGCACTTGCCCGATCATGGGGAAAGAAGTTGATGCGACGATGAAGTCGACCGTCGTCGATGGCCAGCAAATCTTTGTTTGTTGCCCTCCCTGTATCCCCAAGATTCAAGCAGACTCGAAAACGGCGATTGCAAAAATCAATGAATCGTACGGCAAGTTTGTCGCTGCAGAACGACAGGCAGAAAGTGACAAACTACACATCAAAGCCCAGGGAATCTGCCCAGTCACCGGGCAAAAACTCGGCTCGATGGGGAAACCGGTCAAAGTCAAAGTTGGCGAAGAGGAACACGTGTTTCTTTGTTGCCAAGGATGCGTTGGCAAGAAAATTGACGCCAAACATTGGAAAACGATTCAGACGAACCTGGCTAATGCGCAAGGCATCTGCCCGGTAATGGACGAGCCGGTTGACGCGACGATGAAATCGGTCGTTGTGAAAGGGCGAAAGATTTTTGTCTGCTGCCCGCCTTGCATCAAAAAAATAAAAGAAAAGCCCGACCAATATGTGAAGTGGCTGGACGAGCAAATTGCCAATGGCGGAAAACCAAAGTCTTCCGATGATGGTGGCAAAACAGATTCGGGCGATCATTCAGATGATAAATGATCGCAGTCCCAATCCGATGTTACGTGGAAGCTGACGACCTGGAAAGATACGATTGACGCGCAGGTGGCCCAGGCCATCGGCGCGGTCGATTCAGCTGCGACCATCCAGTCGGTCGTTAGCCAGGCTATTCTTTGCCAGTTTCACTTGTGTCCAACGGGTTCTCGAGAGACAACGCGAGGAGCTCTCTTTGCCCTACCTGTCGAGTTAGCTGTGCAACAAGCTGATGAACATTGGATTGCAAGTCCGATTCGGCGATTTGAAACTTGAGGACCTTGCGCCAGTTTGAGATGAGTTGTTCGTAATCGATGCGACCGGCCGAGTAATCTTCCTGCGAGAGCTTCAACGAACGTTGGGATTTGGGAAGGATATCTTCCTGAATCAAGTTCAGGTTTTGAACGTTCGTCTCGAGTTCTGAAAGCGTGTCAAAAATCTCCTCCGAGATTTGTGCTTTCAAACTTTCGAGGCGAGATTCAGAGGATTGTTTCGTCGATTCTTTTTCGCCAATGCTCGAGAAAATACGAGTTTGGTTGACGGGCAGATTCATACCCACCCCAAGCAGCAACGCATCGGCGCCATTGGCGACCGGGCTGATCCCGGTTGAAGAAGTTCCGATCCAATTCAATCCAACCGTCAGGTCCGGTTTTGATTGCAAATGGGCCAAGTGAGTTTCCGTGTAGTGCTTTTGAATGATGGCGAGCTGAGCCCGAAGTTCGGGACGATTGGAAAGTGCCTTCAGGGTTAACGCTTCAAGGTCCGGTATGGAAAATTTTATCTTCAAGCCATCGGTTATCGTCAATGCCGAGCCCGGATCGACATGTACGAGCCTCGCCAAGCGAGATTCAATTTTTCTTTCTCGATTCTTCAGGCTGGCTATCTGGTTTTCCAGAATCGAAACTTCGACTTGGACATTGAGCACATCCTGCTGAGAGATCTTCTTGTCGACTTCGAATTGTTTTTCAACGAGCTTTACCAAAGCCACTAACGCTTTTTTGTCTTCTGCGCTAATCTCAATGGACTTTCGAATGGCCAGCAGCTTCCAGCATGATTTTCGAATGTCCTCCGCAATTTCATTTTCCAATTGAGTCAGATTTGCTTCTGCCTCATTCAGCTTTTCCTGGACAATCAAGGCTCGCGTGGCACGGCGATCACGATTGACAAGTTTTTGACTGACGCCGAGTCCGAATCGCTGTTCCCCCGCGGCCGTTTGAACGGGGCGAATATGGGTTGTGGAATTCAGAACCGGATCGGGCAAGGCAAGGACTTGAGGGATCTGGAATCGGATGGACTCGATCCGTGATTTCAGCTCTTGAATTTTTGGGTTCCGCTCCAATCCGAGTTCAACATATTCTTCAATTTCGCCACGTTCCTCCGTAAGCAAAGCGGGTTCGCTAACCTTTGGCGAGAGATCACTGGGCAGGCTCGGGGCAACCGAAGCCCCCGGACCAATGAAGACGGGATTCGGCTGACTGCTTCGACATCCCATCAAGATCAAGATGGTCAGCACAACTCCGAAAGACATGGACGAACGACGGTACATGATTGGGTGGCGATAGAATTGACGAAACAAACCGTATGGAATGCATCGTCCGAAAAATCGCTAGTTCCCCAATATCTTCACTTCCGACCAAATCATCGTTGCATTCGTCAAAGATTAACACTTTCGACATGCGCGGGGCGATTCGTTCAGTGGATGCAGCAATGGGCCCAATTCGCACTTTATTCAAAATGCCGCGATGATTGTGAATTTTCGATTTGTTTTTGCGGTTTGTGAGAAGGCTCATCGTACAGAAAAACTTGCATCGGTAGCTTGCTAGAGAGATGAGTCCGTTAGTAGCTTTTGACACAGAGATCTGAAAATGGAAAATTCTCCCGAGTTCAACAAGGATCTGCCGCCAGGCCAGGATTTGCCCGGTGGCGAGGAAACGAAAAAGCCTTTGCTCGGAATCACATCGAAGATTGTGGTTGCCCTCGTTGTCGTATTGGGACTCTCCACGGCGGCGGTTGCGGTTACCTCCCCCAATCTCCTTGAGCCGGTCGTGAACTCGATCCCCGATTCGTGGTTCCCGGCTGAGAATGGCGATCCGGGTGAAAGTGCCGCCGAATGCGCCTCCTGACAGGGTTAGGTCTTGGCCCAGTTTGGGCCACCAACCATTTTGTCAGGGCAAGCTCTATTTTTCGTCGTAGTCTGCGCCATTCAGACTCGAGATGACATTCCTGAGCCAAACGTCCAGCTCCGACTTCATCCGCTTCAATTTTTCCGGGTGCTTTTCGGAGATGTCGTTTTTCTCGTAAGGATCTTCCTTCAAGTCATAGAGTTCATACTTGGGCGCACCTCTCGAGGCGGCGAATCGATGAAGTTTCCAGTCACCCTCGATCCAGGCCGCGTGGCCCTCAGACTGATTCTCTCGAAACTTGGGTTCAGGCATTTTCGCGGCATGGACGGATTGCGAATCAGGTTCCAAGTCATTCCCCTTCTCTTGAGCCGCCAATAGATCGGCCATCCACTTTGCCGAAGGGACTCCTTTGCCTTTGATCTTGTAATCCCAAAACCCCATGGGCTTGGGGCGATGACTCATTTCCTTTCCTTCGATCATGGGAAGGAGGCTGATTCCGTCGAGTGGGTGCTTGGGTTTCGTTTTGGCTTTCGCGACCGCCAAGAGGGTTGGAAATATGTCACAAGTATTTCCCCGGATCTTGGTCCGCATCGGCTTTTGGATTTTGGCAGGCCACTGAATGATGCAAGGGACCAGCAAGCCTCCTTCGTAAACTTTTGCTTTCCTGCCGCGAAAGCCGCCGGTCGAACCGACTCGCGGCAACGCACCATTGTCGCTTGTGTACCAAACGATTGTGTTGTTCCTGATCTTCAATTCGTCCAGTGAAGATTGAAGCATGCCCATTGCCCGATCCATTCCCGTGACTTCGCCGAGAAAGTTTTGTTTGTTTCTGGGTTGGTCGGGATAGAGCTTTTTGTCTTCCTCCGCGGCCTGGTGTGGGCCATGCGGTGAGCCAAACCAGACGACTGCCAGAAATGGTTTTTCGTCTTTTGATTTCGATTTGATCCAATCGATGGCGAGTTGCATTGTCACGATGGAGCTTTCGCCTTGGTAGGCAACAGCCTTGCCCTGATTGGAGAGAATGGGGTCGTTGTCGTAGAAATTCGGAGCACTGATCCAATTCTCAAATCCGTTTTTGCCAGGATTCACGGGGCTCTTCCGCCGCACACTTCCAAGGTGCCATTTTCCGAAATGACCGGTCGAGTAACCTTCCGCTTTGAGGATTTCCGCGATCGTTTGTTCCTGGGGGCGAATTGGAAACCCCCATTTGAAAACACCCATTCGGTTTGGGTGGCGGCCGGTCAATACGCTCGCACGCGTCGGTGAACACACGGGAGCGGCAGCGTAGAATCGATCGAAGCGCATTCCGTTGGCGGCCATCCGATCGAAATGAGGTGTTTTCACGACAGGGTGACCGTTGTAAGCCATGTCGCCCCAGCCCTGGTCGTCAGCCATCACCAGAATAATGTTCGGACGGTCATCTTTTTCATTTGCGAATCCGAATGTGTTTGACGTGATCAAGAGAAGGAAAAAAAGCAGCGAGCGAGAAATGAACATGGCAGTTTCGTTCTTGGTTGGGTGCAAACGGTGGCTGGAAATATTCGTTGCATAAAACACAAGGAAGTCACGGTTGCTTTTCAAAAGTCATCGAATTCAATTGATGCTGGAAAAGATCAATTTTGATATTCTAGGTGCAGTGTTTTTGGTTGGTAGGACTTTGTCGAGGAAAGTGAAATGAATCGTGGGCTTGGTGGGTTTTCGCCCTTTCGTCGGATGAAAAATGCCATTGCAGCGGTTTTCATTGGAATCTTGATGATTCCCGGTTCGGTCATTCTTCTTGGATGGAATGAATGGCACAGCGTGAACGTCATCAAATCGCTTAACGAAACACTCAAACGAGTTACGCCAAACGTTGACGTGACGGCACAAGGTGATCACGAGGGGGAGCTGATCCATTTTGCGACCGATGCGAAAACGGACGAAGTCCTTTCGGACGATCAATTCAAGATTGCTGAAAACGCCATTAAACTTCGCCGCCGTGTCGAGACTTATCAATGGATTGAAGACAAGGACGAGGATGACGATGGACACGTGACCTACTCCTATAGCAAAGAATGGTCCGAGGCTTACACCGACAGTTCTTCCTTCGCCGAGTCCGGCTACAAAAACGTTCCACCACGGCTGAAGTCGGAACATTGGCGGGCAAAAAAAGTCGCGGTCGGCGTTTATGAACTATCCGATTCGTTGGTTTCCGAGATTGAGAACTACCAACCGGTTGAGAAAACACAACAGATGGTTGCCCAGTTTGGGCCGCCATTGAAGGGCAAATGCGTCGTCGACGGAGAGTATTTTTATTTTCCAATCAAGAATGCCAGTTCTTCCAACCCGGACATAGGGGATCAGCGGATCCAGGTCGACATCATTCGTCCCCAGGAGTATTCGTTCATTTCGCAAGTCAGTGGAAAGTCGTTTCGTCCCTTCGTAGCGCGAAATGGTTTCAAGGTGGAATTGGTGGAACCGGGGAACTGGACGGTTGAAGAGATGATTCGACAAGCGAAAGCCGAAAACGCGACGTTGACGTGGATTCTGCGTCTGGTCGGCTTCGTGGTCTGCTTCATAGGCATCTGTTTGGTCTTTGGACCGATAACGACGATTCTGGATTACATTCCGCTTGTTGGCCAATTGGCAAAAGGCGGAATCATGATCGTTGCATTCCTGATCTCCGTGGTCATTGCCATGTTTACCATCGCGATATCGTGGATTGCGGTTCGTCCAATGGTCGGCATCCCTCTGCTACTGGTAGGTGTCGCCAGCATCGTTGGGCTCGTATTTTTCTTGAACAAAAACCGTCAAAACAGTTCGCTGCCACCGGCCAAGCCGCTTCCAGGACAAGGTGGTAACTTCGACGACGATCAAGTTGATGTGATGTAGCCAAATCGATCATCGAGGTGACCGAAGAATCGTTCACGGGTTGCTCGATCAATTTTCCTCGATCGGGATTCCGAGTATCATTGGTTGCTTGCCGATATGTCCATCGGTCGACCCATGACTTGGTTTTACAGAAGAGCAGCGTGATGAAACGATTCCCGGCGATCTTATTGTTTTTTGTTGTTGCAGCGGCATTGGTTTCAAAAGGAAACGGCCAGGAGAAGAGTGAGCAGCAATTCGTTGAGTTGCGCGTCTACAAAGTCTACGACTACGACAAGCAAACGATTCTCGAAAACTATCTGAAGAACGCGCTGCTGCCGGCATTGCAAAAGATGAAGATCGAATCGGTCGGCGTTTTCACCAATTTGAAAGACGTCAATGATCACTCGGTATTCGTTCTCATTCCCTACAATTCGATCGACGATTTCACCAATTTGAATTCGAAACTCGCGAAAGACGAAGAATACCAGTCCGCGTCGGCGGAATATTTCGACCGGCCACTGAAGGATCCTATCTACACGCGAATCGACAGCCATTTCATGAAGTGTTTTGCGGGAATGCCGCAACTCAAACTGCCACCGCAATCCGAGAAAAAGCAAGACAGGATCTTTGAGCTTCGGCTATACGAGAGCCATACAGAACAACATGCGGCCAAGAAGGTTGAGATGTTTAACGAAGGCGAAATCCAAATCATGGTTGATGCCAAGATGGGCCCGGTGTTTTTTGGCGAAACGCTCATCGGTAACGACGTGCCAAATTTGATTTATATGCTGTCGGCCAGCGACGAGGACGAGCACAAGGAACATTGGCAGGCGTTCTTGAAGCACCCCAAGTGGAAAGAAATGTCCAAGATGGAAAAGTACAAGGACACGGTTTCGAAGATCAAAAAGACCTTCCTAAAGCCAACCAGCTACTCGGGAATCTGAAAACCGTTTTTCTGAAATTTGAATCACGTGAGAGCCGTGCGACTACTTTTCCTCGCGGCTTTTTTTCCATCGCTCGAACTTCGACTTGAATCCTGGTTTCGTTTCCAGAAGTATCTCGAGAATTGCCTTGCGGTCCTTTGCATCAAGATGATGATACGGGTCAGATGTTTTCGAATCGGCGCTGACTTGGCTCGTAAGAATCGAGAAGACTTGTGATTCCACATAGCCGCGAACTTCAGCGGGGAGGCGATCGAATGACGAAGAATAAATCAGGTAGGAGCAAGGGTATTTGAACATCCTGGTCTTTAAATCGAATTCGCGGAGCGAGCGCTTTTTTGAGTCGTGGGGGCCCTGCCCTTCAAAATTTTCTGAGAACTTGGTGTTGCCAACGACCCGATCGTCGAGTTCCCACTCGTCGCAGAAGAACAAGGTGCGCAAAAGATCGTCTCCCGCGGCCTTAATCCTGCGTTGGGTACTTTCGCTGCGATAATTGCTTTCCCGCTCCAGAGCCTTGTTCATGACGGCTTGTTGATAAAGCGCCTGTCGCGTCTCGAAATTTGCAAAGGTAATTGCGTTATGCATCTGAGACTGGTGCTCCAAAACCATCAGCGCGACAATATCGCTTGATTGCGCCGGATACTTGGAAGGGTCCACCGTCTTGGGAAGGCTTTCGCGATTAGCACCTGCCTCGAAATCGACAGGGCTCGTTGCGCTTTTCTTGGCGATGACATTTCCGCGGTGCCGCAACTTGCCGTGACTTCCGGTTACATACCATCCGCCGAATCGCTTCTTGAATTCGATGGTCGGGTCGGTGGTTGTGGTTCCCATTCCGTAATGCGGATGACCGCTCGCGCTTGGAAAGACCGAACGCACCAGATAGCCCGGGACGTCTCGCGTCTTGGAGGTTTCGTGGCACGTGAGACATTGGTTTTCATCGCGCCGAATGACCGGAAATTCGTCTGCTTTTGGCTTGACCTGCTTGATTGTGTAGAACACGGCGCCAAGTTGATCATCGACCGCCGAAATCTCAATCAAATCGCCGCCAGGGACGTAGCCGATATAGATATCGTCATTGAAAAAAATGGCCCTTGGATTGGAGGGCGAAATGTGACGCGTTTGCAAACTGGTTTTGGAAAACACAAGATTTTGGGAATGCGAATCGATCTCCAGTTTCTCAAGCAAATCTGGAAGCCATCCCTGCTTCGAATCCCATTTAAGTTTTGTGGATTCCGACTCAAGACGACGTTTGAGTTTCCAGACGGCGTCGTTGGGCTGCGTCGCTTGGTACCTCACCGGCTCGCGATCAAACTTGGATTGGCCCAGCACGTGCGAGCTAAACAAGATACCGACCGCCAGGAAAGTTGGCAGGAAAGACAGCGCGAACAGCGCTCGGAAAGTTGCCGAAATGCCGGCATTTCCTCTAAGAAGCAGCATGTTGAATGGTCCTTTTGCTGGACTCATGGTGCACGATCATTCGGGTCGGATATGGGCTTCCGGTAATGCTAGTTGAAGTGTTGAAATCGACAAATGGTCGTCCATGGCCAGTTTTACGCAAACATGGAAAGTGGTGGGCAAACATGGATAATGATAGGCAAACAATGGCCAGTTATTGGCAAAATTGTCCACATTCATCGTTTTAAGAAATAGTTGGATACGAACGTTCGTTATGTTTTAGTAGGGAGGCGCAAAAAGCGGGCAATGCAGGGGAATGTCCTGAATTACCAGTTTTTTGCTCATTTTCGGAACGGAACACACTTGTTTTCGTCACTAAAAAGACGCTCGTCTGCACGGAACCATTAATCTCTTCGACGCCGGCAAAACCCGATTTGCTTGCTTTTTTGGGGATTTTTGTGACAATTTAAGGTTGAACGCTGCCTCACCGTTCAATCGCTGGAATCACTTCTCCAAATTGACGAAAACTTATACAGCGAAACAAGATACGGATTGGGAGACTCATCTTGAACCTGCTTCAGAAATTCAAACGCTGGTGGCAAATTCAAACGGGGCAACAGCAGACACCGTTCGACGACGAAGTTCCGTTTTGGGTGCTGAGCCTTGTTTTCCACCTCGTTCTCCTGGTTGTCCTCTCAAAACTTCTGATCCAGCCTTTGGTTCAGAAGAACGTCGAACTTGCCGTTGAGCAGTTGGACGAGCAATTTGAGGAAATCGACACCGCTCCGGAGGTCGATTTTAGCGACAATCCAACTGACGACATCGGCGCCAATTCCAAGAATGGCTTTGAGGCCGCTTTGTCACAGGCCTCCAATTTCGACGACATCTCGAAAGCCGAAGATGACCCTGAAATGGAAGAGCGGGAAGTTGGCGAGATTCCGATCGAACAGTACATCATGGATCCGGTGGCCCCGCAGATTGAAACGATCGCCGTCAAAGGCTCGGTCGGTGTTGCGGCAAAAGGCGCTGAGGGTGCGGTTGATCGTATCACACAAGAAATTCTGTTGAGCCTTCAGGAGCGGAAAACGACCGTGGTCTGGATGTTTGATCAGTCCGCCAGTTTGCTTCGACAACGCGAGGAAATCGTCGAGCGGTTTGATCGAATTTACGGGCAACTGGGCGTGCTCAAGGAGAAAGGCGATAAGGCTTTCGAGAAGCACAAAAACTCGAATTCCGAGGCGCCGCTTTTGACCCAGATCTATGCTTTTGGCCAAAACATTGGGCCAATGATGAAGAATCCGACCGACGACGTGGAGAAAATCAAAGAAGTCGTCCGCAGCATCGAAACGGATCGCAGCGGTATCGAAAACGTGTTCCAAGCCGTCACTCTGGCAGTCAACGATCACAAAGCGCTGCGTCGAATCAATCCTTCGACAGGCGATCGCAAGCGGAACGTCCTGTTGATTATTGTCTCGGACGAAGCCGGTGACGATTTTCAAAGCCTTGATTCGGCGGTCTCCAACTGCAAGAAATATCAGGTTCCTGTTTACGTAATTGGCGTACCGGCTCCATTCGGCCGCAAAGCGACATTCGTGAAGTGGGTCGATCCTGATCCTGAGTTTGATCAAACGCCTCAATGGGCGCCTGTTAGCCAGGGCCCTGAGTCCTTGTTTCCTGAACGATTGCGTCTGAATTTTTCCGGTGCCCAGCGTTTCGAGGAAGAATCCATTTTGGATTCAGGTTTCGGACCGTTTGGACTGACGAGGCTCTGTTACGAAACCGGCGGGATTTATTTCACGGTGCATCCAAATCGCAAGATGAATTCGCGAGTACGCCGCCGGGAAACGGAAGAGTATTCTGCCTACTTCTCGCACTTCTTTGATCCGTCCATCATGCGGCGATACAAGCCGGATTACGTGACCACGGAAACGTACATGAAGAAGATTCGCGAGAATCAGTGTCGCTTGGCTTTGCTACAGGCCGCTGAGCAATCTTGGCTGAATCCGATGGAACCGCCTCAAATGCGTTTTGAAAAGCTTAACGAGGCGACTTTTGTCAACGAAGTCACCCAAGCCCAGCAGGCAGCCGCGATTCTCGAGCCGAAAGTTCTTCGTTTGTACAACATCCTGAAGACCGGTGAGCAAGATCGTGAAGAAGAAGTTTCGCTGCGTTGGAAAGCCGGATTTGACCTGGCAATGGGACGCGTTCTGGCGGTCAAAGTTCGAACGTCGACCTACAACCAAATGTTGGCCTTGGCTAAATCCAAGCTGAAATTCGAGGACGCGAAGAACAACACGTGGACGTTGGAAGCCGCCGACGAAATCACGACGGGTAGCCAGGCTCGGAAGGAAGCGGAGCGAGCCAAGATGTATCTTCAGCGAGTCATTGATGAGCATCCAAACACGCCTTGGGCGATGTTGGCCGAAAAAGAGCTTGCGTCTCCCATCGGCTGGAAATGGCAAGAGTCGTTCACCCAGCCACCGCAGCCGCGAATGAATCGCCCAGGCAACAACAATAACAATAACAATGCTCGTCCAATGCGGGCAGAGAAAGCTTTGAAGTTGGCCAAGCCGAAAAAGAAACGTCCGGCTCCAAAACTTTAGACAATCATTGACCCATCGGTCAGCTGAAAAAAATAACGGATCGCGAGTTACCTGGCGATCCGTTTTTTTGTTGACCGTTTTTTGTCGATTGCGATGGCCCGAACGACAGTTAGAAGGAAGAATCGTTTTCGACGGAATCGTCCCGTTCGTGTTTGTAATACTTTTGGGCGACGAACATCGCGAGCTTGGCAAGGTATTTGTTTTCAAACTCGCGTTCGTTGGTCTGAAGTTTCGGGCGGCCGTTTCTGGGGAACGTGAAGTCTTCGGGGCCCTGCGTGAAGACAAGCGTGCCATTTTTTTCCATGTCATATACGGTCGACGTGATTCGAGAACGACCTTTGAACATGGTGGGGCCTTCGCTCGTCGAATAGCCTGATAGCTCGATGGCCAAGACCATGTCCGCTTTGACCGTTCGCCCGACTTCCGCAAAGTCGACGCTTTCCCAGCTTCCGGAATTCAATAACCCGTCGACTTCCGTTTGTGGGACGATCTCAATGTCCTTCACATTTTGGGAAAGCTGCGCGGAAACTAGTTGGCAAATTCGGAAAGTCACCGAATTTGAGCCGATTGAGTTTCCGTCGGAAACACAAACGATGGCCACTCGTTTTTTCTTGAGACCCTCGTACTTGGCTGCAATCTTGTGTCCCTTGAGGACATAAAGTGCCTGGGCAGCAAGGCCGATGCATCCCGCCGTTGGGGCGACGAGGACAACACAAAGTAGCGTGATGAGAGCGAGTCGAACTCGCCGATTCGTTTTGCCGTCCATGGCTTCCTTTCATGGTTTTCGAATTCGTCCTGAACTCGAATATTACACCCAATAAAACTTCATGATCCAATTGCCAAAAGTCACGGCGAAGACCACCGAGATCACGGCTAAAAAGATCTGTATTTTAATCCTGAAAATCCACTTCCCGCGTACTCCGCTGAAAAACAGCCAAGGCGCAAAAAATGCTGCCATCACTCCGAGCATCACTCCACCGGGATTGGCTCGCCAAGCCGACGGAATCTGAAACCGCGTCAGATGAGCCCAGGAAGTGGTCATGCCACACGACGGACAAGGTTTGCCAAACATCGTGATAAAACCGCATTCCGGAAGTCCCAACTGTTGATGGGTTCCCATTCGTTGTTCTGCCGGAGTCAGCATTCGAGCCGTCAAAAGCAAACCAGCAAGGGTCAGGCCGGAGACGATAATCAACGCACGGAAATACCATTGCGTGGGTTGAATTTCGATGGGTTCCGGATCCGCGTCATAAAACACTTCGTTGACTTCCGCGTCAACGATTTCGGCTTCGGCGGAATTGTCCTGATCCATAGCAGTCATCAATTGGTTTGCCCGCTCAGGCTGCCGCCAGAACCAGACAAAATGGTGGAAAAAGATAGATAGTTTTAGAAACGCCGGCAAGTGCATTGCGGCGGCTCGCACGCTAGCTAATTTTAGTGGCTCTTGGCACTGGTTGAAGGGCTTTTTAACTCAGTTCGAACATTTTCGACGCGGCTTGGCGGATTTGTCCCATCCCGCAAGTAAAAGGCTCGAGTTGCTCAGGCTAATCGATGTACGATTCCAATTTGCGAGCTTCTTCCTCGTCAATCGAAACACGCGTGATGGAAGTGGCTTTGCCCGTGCCGCGGTCGATTTCAACAATGGAACCGGAAATCCGCACGTCCCCATGCGCGACATGGAAGCTCTTGGGAAAGAAAGTGACGGTTGTTTCCATCACGCTATCAATGTCTCGTCCAAGAATGCTCTCATGGGGGCCCGTCATTCCGACATCGCATTGAAACGCAGTGCCCTTCGGAAGGATCCGCTCATCGGCGGTCGTAACGTGCGTGTGGGTACCCAGGACGGCAGAGACCTTTCCATCGAGGAAGCGGCCCATCAGTTGTTTGTCGCTGGTGGCCTCGGCATGAAAATCAACAAACCGGATATTGATTTCGTCGGGAATCTCTTTCAGTACTTTTTCTGCCGCATGAAAAGGGCAATCGACCGGTCGCATGAATACGCGGCCCATCAGGCTGACCACGGCGACCTTCCGACCGAACGACGTGGTAACCGTGGTCCAGCCTTTCCCGGGAGATTCCGGCGGGAAGTTCGCGGGTTTGATGATGTCCGATTCCTTGTTGAGAATCTTGAAGATATCTTTTTTGCGATAGATGTGGTCGCCCAAAGTAATGCAGTCAACGTGAGCCTCTTTGAGCCTGCGATAGATGGCGGGAGTGATCCCCGATCCACCATCAGCGTTTTCAGCATTAACGACGACCAGGTCGATGTTTTCCCGTCGCCGGAAACCCGGAACGGCCTGGCAGACGATGTTGACTCCCTGTTTGCCAACCACGTCGCCGACAAAAAACAGTCGCACGGTAAACTTCTTTCTATTGCACTGAAGTGCAAACAATTGGTTCTTTGATTCTTATTTTGCCAACTCGATAAATCGAGATTCGCGAACAACGGTGACTTTGATTTCGCCCGGGTAGGAAAGTTTCTGCTCGAAGGCCTGGGCGATATCGCGGCAGATTTTGGCCGCTTTCTTGTCGTCGGTATCCTTGGAACTCGCGATGACGCGTACCTCACGTCCGGCTTGAATCGCGAACGCTTGCTGCACGCCGGAAAACTCGCGGGCGATCGACTCCAATTCTTCCATTCGTTTGACATAGCGTTCCAGTGACTCGCGACGAGCCCCGGGGCGGCTTGCGCTGCATGCATCCGCCGTCGCGACGAGCATGGTGAAAGGATACTCGGTGATGATTTCGTCGTGATGACCGAGAG
>CAYSXI010000083.1:0-21564 GCA_964434955.1 uncultured Pirellulaceae bacterium | reverse complement strand
CTGACGGGTCGCTATGCGTTCCGCAACTGGATGGGTTGGCGCTCGGAAGATTTCGGCAAGCCGACCTATTTGAAGGCTTTGGGCCTAACGCTCGCTCACAATGACCGCGGTGAACCCACGCGCCGCATTCATGCCCTGCCGTCCGAAGAACGCACGATCGCCGAGGCCCTCAAAGAAGCCGGCTACTTCACAGCAATTGTCGGCAAATGGCACTGTGGAGAATGGCTGCCTGAACACCTCCCCATGGCCCAGGGGTTCATGCATCAATACGGACACTACGCTTGGGGAATCAATTACTACACCAAGAGTATTGTGCACAACGCCCCTGCACGATTCGCCGTCTATGACTGGCATCGAAACCAGAAACCGATTCGCGAGGAGGGGTATGCGACCGATCTATTTGCGGCCGAAGCGGCAAAAGTTATTGCTCAACAAAAAAAGGATCGACCTTTTTTCCTCTACGTGCCGTTCAATGCGGTTCACGGCCCCTTGGATCTTCCGCCAGGATTCAAGGGCAACCCGAAAGATCAACTTGCGGTGCGCCAAGCCATGCTCGACTCTCTCGACAAGGCAGTTGGAAAAATCCTCAAAGCCGTGGAGGAGAACGGATTCCGCGAAAACACCCTGGTCGTATTCACAAACGATAATGGACCGGTTCTCGAGTCCATGAGCGCCCCCTATCGAGGCACGAAGAACACAACATTTGAGGGAGGCGTTCGGGTTCCCTGCCTTGTGCGTTGGCCGGGCAAAATCAAAGCGACATCCAACAACGACGAGATGATGTTTGTCGCTGATTGGTATTCGACGTTCATCTCGTTGGCAAATGGAAAACATGAGCAAAAACTTCCGGTCGACGCGATCGACATGACCTCAACGTTGTTTGAGGGAAAGAAGAGCGAGCGTGACGAGATCATTTTTGAAGTCAAAGGTAGTGTTCGCTTGCCTACGATTCGAAAAGGAAATTTCAAATTGATGGGCGATATGTTATTCGACATCAAGAATGATCCTTACGAAAAAACCGATGTCGCTTCCAAACATCCAGAGATTGTCAAACAACTGAAAACTCGCCTGGACAAGGTTGGCAAAGAACGGCCGCCGCTGGGGGACAAACCGCTTCTGATGGACCCTCCCCTTCCCTGGGTCTACGGAGCCAACGAAAACAAAGAAGTCCCTGCCTGGCTCAAAAAACACATGCTTGAGGTCCGCTCAAAACAGCCGAAAAGCTGGGCCCCCGGCGAGACGCCGTGGCCGAAAGCACCCAAAGGCGCTAACGCCTCCAAACAGTGATGCCGAATTCCTAAAGCGAAATTTCGAATTCGGGAGCCCGGGACTCTCGACTACAGTACCCGGCGCGAAACTCATCGATCGACAGTCGTTGCGATTCCAAGGGCGGTTGGAATGATTGATCGGCCGCTTCCTGGGCGCCATGCGGCATCCCGTCACTGCCGAATATCAGATCATCGCCCGGCACGAATCCAATTTCGTCTATCAGCATTCGAAATGGGTTGTTGGCGCGACAAAGCGTGCTCGGCAATCGGTCTTCGTAGTTGGTGCTATCGACATTAAAGTTCGGTTGCATCGAGAGGCAAATTCCCATGTTCTTTGCGCGCCTCGCTTGTTCAAGGCTGATCAACTGCGCGTGCTCGATTCGCAACTCATCAAAATTACGATAGCGATCGTCTTGCTCCAAACATCGGAGCGTTTGTTCAATGGCTCGATCGCCGATTGCATGCACAGCCAGCCGCGGCGAGTTTTCCTGGCAAGCATCATAGGCTTCGATGAGTTCTTCATCCTTGTACAGCAAAACTCCCGAGGAGTCCGAGTGAAGATAAGCGGTTCCGATCGCCGCGGTTCGAGCTCCAAGGGCGCCATCGGTAAACAACTTCGAACCGTGGACGTGCTTTCGTTGCTCGTCGTTCAAACCAGAGAAGACATTCAAGTCGGACCAGAAACGGGTTCTCGAAATCAAATCTGTTTCCTGAAACCACTCGATCTCCTGACCATCGACCAGCAACAATTCTTCGCACGACCAAACACCAAGCGTTTCCAAAAAGTCAAAAAAGCGAACCAAGGATTGGGCTGACCCGCCAAGTTTTGAACCAATTCAGAACAACCCGAAAATGTGCTTCATACCAATCGGTGTCCTCGACGTGATCGACGTCGTCCCCATAATGTTCGCGCAAGATCGTCCTCGCCGATGAATTCGTGACGAGCCAATGCAAACTCAAATTGAAAACGGCTACCGGCGGAAGGGGCTCCAGATCTTTCGGCTCCAATCGAAAAAAGTTGTCCTTCCAACCGTAGGCGACCAGCAACGATGCGTTCGAGTGCCCGTCGGCGGCTTCTCGCAATTTTGAAATCGCCACCGCTTTCTCGCGGACTGCGGAGAGGTCAACGCCAGAGATAAATGCGGAATACAAAAGCGGATGCGAGTGTCGATCCGCAAGCATGGGAATTGAAATCGTGGTCATTTCGTCCGCTCCTAAGCAGGCATCGAACTTCACTTCTACCTTTTCAGCTGTCAACCGGTTGGAGCTTTCTGCCCGAATTTCGTCTAATGATGCGGAAGCATTCGAAAAGGACGCATCTAACAACACGTGAAATCATTCGGAAGATCCCAAGCCGAAGATTTCATCAAGGCTACAGGATTCGAAATCAACGTCATGAACGATCAGTCACTATCTATCGGTGAAAACATCCGGCTTCTCGGATCATTGCTTGGTGAAATCATCGTCGAGAATGCCGGGCAAGAAGTCTATGAGTTGGAAGAAGAACTTCGGATGCTTTCCAAGGCTTGGCACGACGGCGACGAAAGTGTCAATCAGCGCATCCACGATTTGATCGTGGAGATTTCGGAAGATCTTGGCAAGTCGACAGAAATTCTCAAGGCGTTCGCGACTTACTTCAGCCTCGTCAACCTTGCCGAAGAACATCAGCGAATCGACATTTTGCGATCAAGATCCGAATCCGCCTTTCAAAACGACGAAGCCCTCGACGAATCGGTTTTGCACGCCATCGAAGTCATCAAGCGAGAGGGATTCTCGGGCGACCAGGTTGCGGAGCTCCTTCAGCAGATGTTCGTTATGCCAGTCTTTACGGCGCATCCAACGGAATCGAAACGGCGTACAACGCGACAGATCCTTCGCTATCTATCGGAAAATCTTTTCGATTTCCGAAGTCCGTCGACGCGCGACCATCAGCGACCGACCATCCAGGACAACATGAAGGCCGCGATCACGCTACTTTGGCAGAGTGACGATAGCCGCAAACGGAAACCCACCGTGATGGACGAGGTCCGCAACACCGGACTCTACTTTGTGGAGAACGCGTTGTTCGACGAGGTACCTCGTGTCTACGAAGAACTGGAATCGGCACTTTCGAAACATTACCCCGATCGCGAATGGCATGTTCCCTCGCTGCTTCGACTCGGCTCCTGGATTGGCGGCGACCGAGACGGCAACCCGTTTGTCACCAATGACACGACGCAATTGGCAATCCAGGCGCAGCAGAAACTGGTACTCGAGCGTTACGAACGCGACGTCAATGAAATCTATGAGCTGCTGAGCCCCTCTCGATCGCGAGCCAAATTTGATCCCGAATTCTTGCAATCGCTCGAAGAAGATCTTGCGGCCGCACCCGAGAAGGAACTCGAAGTCCTCGAGCGATTTGCCGAGGAACCCTATCGGCAAAAGTTGATCCTCGTGTTTCGCCGTTTGCACGCGACGATGAAACAACAGGCCCAGGACTGGAACGAATTTGAAACGGTTCCGCGGGCCTATCTGAATTCCGCCGAACTCGTCGATGACCTGGACTCCATTCGCCAAAGCCTCGTAAGTCACGCCGGCGAGAGCCTTGCACGCGGCAAGCTTGAACGTTTGATTCGACGAGTTGACGTTTTCGGATTCCACCTGGCAACGCTGGATATTCGACAACATTCGGCTAAACACGAAGACACCATTCACGAGATCTTTGAACGCTACGAGATCCAGCAGAATTACCGCGAATGCAACGACGATGAGCGGGCAACGATTCTGACCCGCGAGATCCTTAATCGCCGACCATTGACTTCGACGTTGGATTTTTCCGAACCGACGAACCAAATGGTGTCGCTGTTTCGACTTATCCGCCAGGCACATCAATGCGTGGGTTCGATGAGCATCGGCACCTACATCATCAGCATGTCAGAAAGCCAAACCGACATGCTCGAAGTCCTGCTTCTGCTTTCGGACGCCGGCTTGGAAGGCCAACTGGATATCGTCCCGTTGTTTGAAACGATTGAAGACTTAAAGGCCGCGCCCGAAATCATGAAACGGCTTTTTCAGAACGAAGCCTATCGAACTCATTTGAAAAAGCGTGGTGACCAGCAGCAAATCATGATCGGCTATAGCGACAGCAATAAAGACGGCGGGTTTTTGCGTGCGAACTGGATGCTGTTCCTGGCCCAGCGGCAGTTGGCGGAAGCTTGCAATCAAAACGAAATTCGCATGACGCTGTTCCACGGTCGCGGCGGTTCAATCGGGCGAGGTGGCGGACCCGCCAACCGTTCGATCCTTTCGCAGCCACCGGAGTCGATTCGGGGACGAATTCGAATCACGGAACAGGGAGAAGTCGTTTCCTCGCGCTACTCTCATCGTGAAATCGCCTTTCGCCATTTACAACAGATGCTTCACGCGGTGGTTTGTTCTTCGGGCCGCCGGCCGAGCTATGACAAGCTACCAACTTGGTCGCAAATCATTGAGGAACTCAGCGCGCTGGCGTTTTCCAAGTATCGTTCGCTTGTTGAACAGGACGAATTCATTGAATACTTCCATGCCGCGACTCCGATCGATCAAATCGACCAATGGAACCTGGGCTCCCGACCATCGCGACGAAAACAAACCGAGAGCATCGCCGACCTCCGCGCGATTCCATGGGTATTTGCCTGGACCCAATCAAGAACCAACATTCCGAGCTGGTTTGGTGTTGGGACCGCCATTCGCGATTGGCTGCAAAATAGCGAGAATGAAAATCGCATTGAGATGCTTCAAGCCATGTATGCGGAATGGCCATTTTTTCAATCGTTGTTGAATAACGTGCACCTCGGAATTGGGCGCGCCGATTTGCAAATCGCAAGCCTGTATTCCGACCTCGCGGCAAACAAAGGTGTCAAGAATGTCTTTGCCGAGATTCAATCCGAGTTTGAGCTGACGCAGTCGGGGTTGCTGCAAGTCACCGGACACAAAGAAATCCTGGACACCGAACCCTGGCTCAAGCATAGCATTCGCATGCGCAATCCTTATGTCGACCCAATGAATTACTTGCAAGTTGCCTTGCTCGAGCGATTCCGACAGTCAACCGACCCCGAGGAGCAGGCCGACATTCAACAAGTCATCCTTCAGTCCATTAACGGGATTGCCGCGGGCCTCCAGAACGTTGGTTAGGACCTCAGCCTGGATCATTCCGATTCCAAGACCGACTTAGCGCCGCCGTCGATCCGCGCGGGCATCGGTGCGCACGGGCTTTGAGAGGCGTGGGCTTTGAGGGGCGCGGGCCATGACTGAGTTGCACTTGCTTTTTGACAGCGAAAATACGCGTCGAAAGATGAGCGTTTCTTAAAATTCCAGGAACCCGGGAATTTAAAAGAAAGGTTCGTTATCATATGGATGAAGTTTCTTTTGGGTCAAATGACGGGAAGATCATGAACTGCCTTCGTCTCGCAGCGGTCGTTTTGTTGTCTTTTTTGGTGTCTGCTTCGCCAATCCATTCCAGGGCATTCTCAAAGCAAGATTCGGGGCAGCAGGCCAAAAACGAGAAAGCACTGAAGTATCACAAAGCGCTTCAACGACGACCGGTTCCGGGCTACCTTTTCGATCGCTTTTACAACACCTGGCTTGATGAATCGTCGATCGCCGACCTGGAGACGTTTCTGAAATCACAGGCGGCGTCCAGCGGCAAGACCAACGACATCCTGCTTTTGGCATTCTTTTATGCCAAACAGGGAAAAGACGTCAAAGCCATCGAGCAGTTTCGAGTTGCTTTGAAGAATGATCCGACCAGCGCCAACGTGCTATACGAGAAAGCCGTAGTCGAATCACAGACACTGGATTTCGACACCGCACTTGCGGACCTTGATGCCGCCGCGAAAGCGAATCCGAAACGCGATGTAGGAATCAAAATTGCCAATCTGAAAGCCAAGCTGCTGGTTCGCAATCGCGAAGAGAGAAAAGCGATCGCTGTCTGGCAAAAACTGATTGCTGATAACCCTTCGGATCAGGGGCTGATGGAAGATGTGGTCGAACAGTTGATTGGTGAAGGCCTGTTTGACGAAGCCGAAAAAGTCGTTGAGCAATTGATCAGCAAGACCAGCGACCCGTATCAGAAATTTGTAAGGCGGCTCCGCAAGGGCGACATTTTACAGCGCGGTGGCAAACGTGAAAAAGCGCTGGACGTTTACGGCAGCGTGCTATCGGACGTGGGCCGCGAGTCGTGGCTCGAACGAGAAATCCTGTCGCAGATCGAACAAATCTTTCGACGCGAAGATGATTTGATCGGCCTGAAAGAACACCTGGAAAAGTTAACCAAGGTTGATTCGAGCCGCATGGTTCTTCGAAAAACGCTTTCGAAGGTCCAACTCGAGTTGGGCCTCACGGATGAAGCGATCAAGACCTTTGAGGAAATCATCAAACTCACGCCCGGCGATCGCAAGAACCGAGAGGCATTCGTCGCGCTGCTTTCGGGCGCCGACAAAAAGGCTCTCGCGATCAAGCAGATGGATTCCCTGATTCAACAGTACCCCAACGACGCCGAGCTGCGGGTTCAACTTGCGCAGCTTCATCACGCGAACCAATCAAAGGAAAAATCGGCGGCCGCGGTCAAGGAATTTCTTCGAATAGGTGGAAATAAGGAATTCACCTACCTTCGTGCCGCGCGATTGTTGGAAAAGTTCGACAACCGAGACGCGGCAGGTGAGATGTACCGCGAGTGTGTAACCAAGTTTCCCGAGTCGATTTCCGCCAAAGAATCGTTGGCAAGCTACCTTTACAAGACCGAAAAAAAGGATGAGGCGCTGGCGATCTGGGAAAAACTTGGAATGGAAGGAGATCGCGTACAGCTCGTGCGGATATCGCGAGTGATTTCCTCCAACCGGGAAAACAAAAAAGCATTTGGGCTACTCAAGAAACGATATGCCGAATTCAAGGGCGATCCCGTTTACCTCGGTCAACTCTGCGCGGTTGCAATTCAGCTCAAAGCGTTTGACGAGGCTCGACCCTGGGCACTCCAACGTGTTCGGATGACCGACAAGGCAACCGATCTGGATGCCACGATGGCGCAGGCCATTCACATCTTGTCCAAATCGAAAAACGTTGCCGAACTACTCCAGCAACTTGAGAAAAATGAGAATCGAAATGTCCCGATGACGTGTTTGCTGGCAGAAGTTTACGAACGAACCAACGACGGCGGGAAAGCCGAAAAGGTGTTGGCCGAAGGGCTTGCTGCCATCAAAGATCACGCCGCTGAAAAACAAAGCGTGCAAATGCTTTCGCGTCAACAGATTCGAATCTTTCGGAATCGAAACGACTGGACTTCGGCAGCCCGCGTCGCCGAAGAGGTGGTCAATCTGCCGGGCGGACGCAACAGCCTGGCAATTCGCCAACTGGTGGATTTGAATCTGCGTGCCGGCAAATTCAACAATGCGCTCAAATGGGTTACCGAGTGGAAGCGAGTTTCACCCGGAAGTCTGCTTCCCTGGCTGAGTGAAGCAACGGTCTTGGAAAGACTGGGCAAATTCAAAGATGCAACGGCTGTTTTGCGGAAAGCGGTTCAGAAATTTCCCAAGGACTCGGACCTGGTTCTTCGCCTGGGTGACAGCTACGAAGAGAACGGTGAGTACGCCGAAGCGGAGCGGATTTATTGGCGCCAATATGAATCCAGTGAAAAGCTGGGCGACAAACTTCAATGGTCGGATCGGCTCGCCCAGGTTGCGGACGACAATGGCAAGATCGATGAATTGATCAAGATTTTCGAAGAACGTCGGAAAAACAATCCGAACTCGGTCGAGCCTCTGCTGGCTTTGGCGCAAGTTCATCGCATGGCGGACAACTATGAGGAACGTCGACAAGCACTGCTACGTGCGACTCGATTAAGTCCGGAAAACGTTCAGCTGTTGTGGGAAATCGCTCGATTGGAAGAAAACGAAGGCGACTGGGAAAAAGCGCTGGTGACGCTTGAGAACGCCAGCAAGCTGGATAAGACAACCGCGAGCCGCGAGAAAATTGCTCGCATCTATATTGATTATGACGATTCCAAACGCGGCTTTGCCGAGTTGCTTGAAATTTCCGGAGGCGAAAACGCTTCCGCTCGAAGTATTGAAAAACTGGCCGGTGCCATTATGGCCTCGGAGGAATTTGAGCAGGCGCTGGAGTTCCTGGCACCCCATGTGGCCAGGTTCCCGGACGATTTTCGACTCAAGTTTCAATACGCCGTCGCGCTGCAACAACTCGATCGCGTTGAAGAAGCCATTGATACCTTCGTCGAGCTCCTGGGCGCCCAAACCGAAATTCAAGGGTTGAAAAAATCAGCCAACCCGCTTCCACCTTACATTGCCCAACAGATCCAGGTGTTTGAAAACTTCCTTCCGCCCGATGCGACGGAAGTCATGCAAATCGCGTCGGTAGCGGAATACGTTTTGGATTCCCCAATGAGCCCCTATTACTA
This sequence comes from uncultured Pirellulaceae bacterium, assembly GCA_964434955.1. GTDB lineage: Bacteria > Planctomycetota > Planctomycetia > Pirellulales > Pirellulaceae > JANQLU01. The sequence goes on along the minus strand of CAYSXI010000083.1, from coordinate 12,870 downwards.
CCCGGGGAGTCGATCGCGCTCATCGTTCAGCATCACCTTGCCGCAGACAACCGAAGATTGCCGATTGTATTCCGTTTGCTACCTCGTCCAGATGTACGAGGACCTGGACGAAGGTCAGCAAGAGACGCTCAAAGATCGAATGCGCTTTGCCGGGTTCAGTAAGGTCGAGCTGCTGGCCCGTCAAGTTGGAATCGATATGGAATCCGACGACCTTTACGATCTCGTCGAAGAGTTTCCCAAGGACGACATTGTTCTCGCGTTCGCGGTCTTGTCCGTTTTTGGCGAAAACGATTTCAACGAAGAGATTGCCATGAAAGGCTATGAACGGTTCAGCAAGGAATATCCGCTTTTGGGATTCGCCTGTGCATTGCAGTTGGCCGCCCTCGAAAAAAAGCACCATCCGATTTTTGATGAATCATTCAAGAGTATCCAGGACAGCAAGCCGACGCTGATTGGCATGCAGCTGGTCTTGCGATTTCTGGTCGATGAATATGGGGGAAGCCAGGAGACCGACTACGAGTTCACGAAAGAACAGATTGAGAAGATGAACTCGCTGGTGTTGAAATGGTATCCGGACGTGGCCAACGACCCGGCAGGTGGTGGCTGGACTTCTTCGATCGTTGCGGCTTCGCTCAAAAAAGATGCAACCGCGATTCGATTCATTGAGTTTTTGAACACCGAAATCGAGAAGAGTGCCAACTCACCCAACATGGCCATGCGGAGTTTCGCCTCTTACTACTATGGCTACGGTTATCGCGAATCCATGATTCAGTTGCCGACGGTACCTCCGGAAAAGCTGATTTCAATTCCCCCGGGAGCCTACCAGCTGATTTTCAACGATGAAGATGTCTACAGTCCCTATGGCCGTGAGGAGTCGAGCGAGCAGGACGCCGAATGGATGGCAAAGGTCGAAAAGGACATCGACAAAGCCAAGCATCCGATTTTCAGAATCGTCCTCCAGCTGATGGTGGCCGAGGCCAAGGAAGAAGAATATTCCGAAGACGAAAAAGACTATTTCTCGGAAGTCAAAAAATCGATTGACGCCCTGTTGAATTCCGACCCGACGAACATTGACGCGAATTACATTGCGGCATGCGTTGCCGCCCATCAGACCCGCTGGGTGGATGCGGCCAATCACCTGGAAAAAATGCGCAACCTGCCGATGAGTTCGGAGATGCGACAAATGGTGGACGGCCACCTGGTGGCGTTGGCGACTTATGGCGCAGTGGATGAAATTGAAAACAAAGAAATGGCACCGGTCCTCAGTTCCGGAAAGTCGGCCGCGCTTCGGTTGCGGCGAATCCGACTGGATGCGGAGCAACGCCAAGTTTTGATCGCCGCCTTTGAAACGATGGGCCTCAGCGACGAAGCCGAAAAACTTGAGGCCGGCTCAACCCCCGGAAGCATGTCGGGACCGCGAATGGTGATGCCTCGAAGCGTTTCCGGGAGTCGGGTTTTTGACTTGGTGGACTCCGGCAAAAACGAAGCCGCCGCGAAACTGCTTAGCCAACAGGTGAGAGCCCTGGCCCGATCGGAACTCAGCCTCGACTCGATGTTTGAGAATCAATACGAGTTTGAAGAAACTCGCACGAGCATTTCGGTGCTGGGGCTTCGCGATGAAGTTCTCAAGATTTTCGAACCCGGCGAATCCAGCTCGCTATCGAAGAAGGAGCAGTATGCCGTAACGCTGGAACTGTTCAAAGAGAAGAAGAAAGCGATTGAAGTCTATCGTCAAATCCTGAAGGCGAATGAACGTCGCGATGTTTGTCGATTGCGACTGATGGCGCTGGAGTGGCTCGAGGACCCCAAAGCCTTCGTTGCGCATCTCTCAAAAATCCAGAAGAAAAATCGATCGGGCCTGGAATCCCTGATTGACTACGTGCTGGAAGACGAGTCGTCCACGTTCGAAGAAAAGCTTCCTGCCATCAAGGAGCTTTATGAATCGCTCGACTACGAAGCAATTGAAGCGGACCCGGAAGACTATAGCTGGTTGACCACCTTGATCGATTGGATCGGAAGCTCCCATGAACTAAACGACTCGGACACGATTTATTCTGTTTCGACTCGACGATCCGTGATCGAAAAACGAAAGGAAAAACTGGCGGCGGCAAAAGACGCCGAGAAACCGACACCCAAACAGATCCAGGCTCAGAAAAAACTCGAAGAACTTACCCGGCAACGCGACGAATTGCATTTGAAATTTGCCAAAAAGTTGATCGACGTTCCGTCTTTCGCACACAGTGGATTCATCGATTATCTCGTCAATCTGGAGGCTCGCGGGCTGGACACGGATGTTGAATCCTTGATCAAGTTGGCATTGAAAGCGATCGAGAACGACCAGAAGGCTTCAAGAAAGAATCGCAGTAGTTCGCGAACGCCGGACGAAGTCCCCGTTACGATCAGCGGGTTCATTCAAAGCCCCGATTCAAGTGACACCGTCACCCACTCACCGTTTGAATACCTGCTTCGGAAACTTGGGACCGATTCATCGGATCGGAAAGCCGATATCGAAAAAATCGTTGCCGATTTCAAGTTGTGGAAGCTCGACAAAGAAGCGGTTTATTTCCAGGCGATTTACGATCTTTATCGTACTCCGGAAGAAAAGTTCGTCGAAGCATCCCTCGCCTTTGTCGAAAAATCTTCGGAAACGAATCGTCGATACCAGGACGAGTTTCGAGCTTCCAACATTGGGACCGTCGTCCATGTCTGGTATGACCGCAATTTCACGTGCGATTTGACGCCTTTGTACGAAAACCTGATTTCCAAATCGAAAATCGATCTCGACCGTTTTCGATACAACGGTTCCTCATCCATTTCCGAATACGTTGACGCCTTGGAACAAAAAAATGAGGCGAAAGTATTCGAATTCATTCGAAAAATCCGAACCCTGTTGCTCGGGACGGAGGCGGAACAAAAGGAACTTATCGAAGCCCTCGAATCGGAAAAGAGACTGCCTCGGAAACTTCGAGAGCGGCAAGTGCGGTTGCAGGTATACGCAACCTTGCTGGGCACCATGGCATCGGAACCTCGCTGGACCATTGAGACACTTGCCGAGGCCAAGAACCTAAGGCTCGATTCGGTCATGAGCGACACCCCGGATATATACGTGTTGGTGGCTGAGGACGGAAAAGAACTTGATAAGCTTTTGAAGTATTCGAAGTTCCTGGGAGATGTTGGCGAGTTCGATCCGATCCCCTTTTCGAGTTCGTCCGTTGATTCGCAGACGGTTTGGGGAAATCTTGCGCCTCAAATCAGCCGTTACCTCGATTCGGATGGCGAGAAAGCGCTTCTGAAAAAATACAAAAAGGAATCGGGCCTGACCTTTGGCGAGAAAATTCTTGTCGCCGCCATTCAAGGTGCTCCCGAAAGTCGATACTTCGAGATTTTTGCGGAACACATGGAGGCCATCAAAAAACTGCCCCAGTCGGAGCAGGTTCAGTATTCAGCCTTCATCCGTCAGTGCTGCGACGGTGGCTATGGTCATAGTGATCGAAATGAGCCAATGTCCGAGAGCGCGAACCGGGCGCAAGCCTTTGTGCGCAATTCACTCGCTTCGATGGTCGAGAAAAAAGCCGAAGCAATTCTGGCGGCGAAACGAGCAACCGATCTCGAGTTCCATTCCGAAGGCGGTGACTGGGTCGACGATTTCATGCAACTGGTTGATCATCGCGACACCGAAAAGTTCAAAAACATCCTCATGAAACTTGGTGCACTGATCAAGAAATCACCGGACGAATTTTATTCGATTGCCGATGAAAACGATCCCTACTCGGGCTTGCTACTTGAGTCGGCCAATTCGAATCCCGACTTCGATTCCTTGAAAAATTTCTTGGCGCTTATCAACGATGAGTCGACCCAAAAGCATTTTGAGATGAACGGTGAATCCATCACCTTGCTCTCGAAGATTTTCCGGCAACAGCTGATGATCGGATACCAGACGATTCGTACTGGACAAGACAAAAAGCAACTGTCCGATGAGCAAATCATTCAGGGATTCGAAGCGTTTGCTCGGAATCTCGATTCCAGGGTCGGTGCTCGGGCTATTCACCTCGCTCAGCCCGTTGCGTTCCAGCGTGAAGGCATATTGCTCACGGACGAAATCGCGACTTGAACCGATTCGTTCTTGGACGGAAAAAGCGGAGTCCAACGGGATCTCCGCCAAACTTGCGAGAGTCCTTCTACTTTCGACACAGGGCGCGATTCATTGCACCGATGTCGCCAAGCGCGCGAAACCTGACAAGCGGGGGCAACCGCAAAAGAAACTGGACCGTTCACAACCGCTGAATGCCTGGCAGTCCGAAATGATCAAGCTGATCGAGGATCCGGAACAGCCGATATGGATCCGCATGGGACTTGCCGAATTCATGATTGGGTCCGATCCGGCTCTCGGCAGCACGGGGGTTTGGCCCTGCGTGCAGGTGATTGGTGAAGGCCTGGCGAAAGGCCTTGATCAGTATTCAACTCGTCAATTCGCATTGGAAGCAATCCTTGAGTGCAAACAGGATGAAAGCTTCCAGGACAACGCGCTCAAGTTTTCACAGGCCTGGCAAAAGGCAACTCGCAAAGCCTCGAGCGCGCGTCAGTACTATAGCCAGATCGGTGACGACGAGCTGGTGAAAGCGATTCAGTTGCTGACGGACCTCAACCAACGCTCGGCGGTTACCCGCTTGGCCAGTTCTCCGATGGCGGACTTCGACGACATCGATGTGATCGTCGTTTTGATCCGCAACGGATATCACCAGATGGCCAAGAAGTTGCTTGTCGAGTTTTGGAGCGACAACGATATTTCCTACGCCACAGATCACTACGACAAGGAACTTCATGATGCGCTGCCCGACTTCCTGGAGAAGTTTGATGACGAGGGAACTCGCCTGACCGCAGAGATTTTTCTTGCTTCCTTGGCGGACGCGGTCGACGAGAAAGATCGATTCGAAATGGATCGGGATAAAAGGCTGAAGACCTTGGTTGAGCGATTCGAAAATGTCGAATTCAAATCGCTGACCGAACAACTGATTTCGCTTCATCTTGTGAGTCGCGTGGCTCCCATCGATTCGACCGTCGGAAAATTGGTCGAGCAGAAGGCCGCCAAGATTCAACTGCTGGATATGTTTGATTCGTCCGGTCGATCGTACGATCACGAATCACTCATGGGGCGGAACCTTGATACCAAGTGCGCCTGGATTGCGATGAATATTCGGGCTGATAACTATCAACCGTTGATCGAGGTCTACAAGAAAATCAACTCGTACGACGAAGGTTCGAACGACTGGAGCTTTGAAAACTTCGTTGAGACCATTGAGTCGCGGATTTCGGACGGCGTCATGGAAAAAATCGTTCAGTCCAACCCCGACCAGATCAAGAAGATGATCAGTTCCCTGCAGGAAATCTCGGATACGGAAGCCAAGCATTCTTTCGGCGGTCCGGTGATCGTTCTTGCCAGCGTCATCGGTGGTCAAACCGAGACCATGGCCCAACGACTGAAAGAAAAAGTCGCCAAGCAAAAAGCGGGGGCGACTGACGGAAATCCGTTTGAAGAATACTCCGGCACCGATCTTTCTGAGATCATGTTCAACCTCAAGTCATTCGTCAAAAAGAACAAGATCGACGATGAATCGCGTATTAAATATGTGAAAGATGTATGGAAGCTGGCCGGAATTGGAAACTTCTCTATCGGTTCCGGGCATTTTGAAACGGGCGTTCAACAAAGCTGTGAGGGCTGCTCAGCATCCAACTATGGGATCGACGAGATCGTTGAGTTCGAGTTGATGAGCAAGGATGAATTGATGACTCATGGAAAGCAGATGGCCGAAGATCTCTCTGTCGGGGGCGAGACCTGGCGGCAACTGGGCAAGCTCTTTCGAGAAAAGAAACAGTACAATCAAGCTGCCGAGTGCTTTCAGAAAGCGGTCGACCTGACCGAGAAGGATTCGGAAATGGCTAAAATGAATCGAATGCTTGAGTTGGCTGACTCGTTGCATTCGTTGAAAAAGGACGAAGAAGCCAAGAAACTTGTCGATTCGATTAATTCTCGGGAATTGTTCGACGACAATCTTCCGACCTACAAGAAACTGAAGTCGATTTTGAAGTAATAATGGGTCATGATAACCAGCCGGGTAAATCCGAAGGTGAATCACGCAACGAATTTGATTGGAACCAACGATGAGTAGCAATCAATCGCAATCTGTCCCAAAAAACGTGAGTCAATTCTTGCGCCGGGTCGCTGGGAAGCTGAATCGCTTTCGCTTTTTCAACAGCCTTTTGTGGGCGGGATTGATCGGCGGATCGATCATGCTGGCCGTTGCATTGTTTTATATTCTACCCGGGTATTCCGTACCGGCTTTTTGGTATGCGATCGTTTTTGGCATCGCGGCAGTTGCAGCGATGGGTTTTTGGGCATTCAACCGAGTCAATGAAAACGAGGCTGCCGCGTTTGCCGACGAGCATTTCGATTTGAAGGACTCGATTTGGTCCTGTGTTCAGTTCGCCGACCAAGGGGAATCGGGGGGATTTTACGAACTGCAATCCAATCAAACGGAGAATCGCGTCAGCGAATCGTCTCTTGAATCCATCCAGTTTCAGCCCGCCTACCGGGTTGCGTTTTTGGGCTTCCTATTGATCTTGATTTCTGTCGCGCTAGGCTTCGTTCCGACCTCGCAAAAAATTGTTGACAAGCAACGTGAGGAGTCGGACACGCTGGCGATGACATCCGCCGCGAACGAAGAGTTGCGGGAGATGGTCCGCGAGCTGGAAGCGTCAATCGACAACGAGGAAGAACGCAAACTGATCGAGCCCGACAAGCTTCGGAAGTGGGTCGATGAACTCGCCGAAACCAAGGATCGCAAAGAAGCGATGCGGCAGTACGCGCGACTGGAACTCAAGTTGAATCGTGCGGCCGACGCGTTGCAAAAGCGGAAAGACGAGAAGCTCCTGGATGCAGCCGCATTGGAACTCAAAAAGGACGATGCTTCACGAGAGCTTGGAAAAAAACTGGAACAGAAGAAGTACGACCAGGCTGCCAAGGACCTTAAGAAGCTGAAACCGGAAAAGCTGGATCCTGAGAAACTTAAGAACCTCAGTGAGAAGAGAAAGGAAATTGCTCGACTCAAAGCCATGGCAAATCGAATGGCGGATGCCGTACGAAATACACGTCGAACCAAAAGCAATTCCGATTCCAATCGAAAACCTTCCGACCAGGACGTCGCGAAAAGCTCGGAGGCCGATGCCGAAGCGGACGAGGCCGCCGATGAAGACATGTCTGAGTTGGCGGAAGACATTGAGGATCTGGAAGAAGCGCTCGAAGAGCTCGATGAAAAAATGGAGCTGGCCGAGAACGACGACGACGGGATGGATGAAGAGGAGATGGAAGAATGCGAAGCCTGTCGTGGCGAGATCGAAGAGGATCTTGATGATTTGGCCGAGAAGCTGATGCGACTTGCCAGGAAACGCTCGGCCGCGCAAAAGTTGAAAAAATTAAGCAAACGATGTTCGCAATGCCAATCGATGGCACTGACACGCTCCAAAGGCGGAAAGAAGGCCGGACAAGGGTCGGTGGATTCGCGGCGTGAGGACGACAATAAGAAAAACACCAACAATCAGCAGTACACCCGGCTCAAAGGTATCAAGGGCAAAGGGAAATCGCTGATCAAGACCGAGGCAGCATCCGACGGAAGCGGCGTCAGCGGTCGAAAGCATTCGGCAAAAAAACGCGACTTCAAACGCCAATTCGAATCCTTTGTTGGACGCGAAGACATTCCCGAGGACTTGAAATCGGGAGTCAAAAACTACTTCTCCAACATCCATCAAACTGAAGACGATTCCAAGTCAGATAACAAATCCAATGCCGACAAGAAATAACGCCCGTCATTGTTGGCCAGATCAACTTGCAGGAGCCCATGCAGCGTGTCGACCGCCTCAACCGAACAGACAGAACAACAAGTCTCCGAGTTCATCGAAAAATTTAACGGCATCCGCGACGAAGTATCCAAATTCATTGTCGGTCAACAGAAAATCATTTCCGATGTTCTGATTGCCATCGCCTGTGGCGGTCATGTGATTCTGGAAGGGGTTCCCGGGCTCGGAAAGACAGCGCTGGTCAACACCATGAGTCGCGCTCTTGATTTGAAATTCAAACGAATCCAATTCACGCCTGACCTTCTCCCGGCCGACATTGTTGGGACGCAAATCTTGATTGATCGCGGTGGCCAGCGCCAGCTTGAATTTCAACCGGGCCCTGTGTTTTGCAACATCCTGCTCGCGGATGAAATCAATCGCGCGACACCGAAAACCCAGTCCGCGCTTTTGGAAACCATGCAGGAAAAATCGGTAACCGTGGCCGGACAAACCCACGCTTTGGAGGCGCCGTTTTTTACGCTGGCGACTCAAAACCCGATCGAGCAGGACGGAACATTCCCTCTTCCGGAAGCCCAGCTTGACCGATTCTTTTTTAAGCTCTTTGTCGACCTGCCTAGCCATGAAGAGTTTGGCGAAATCCTGAACCGAACGGGCGGCAACGAATTGCCCGAGGTCAACTCGGTTGCCAGCGGGGACGACATCCTGAAGATGGGTCAGATCCTTCGCCAGGTACCGATTGAGCAAACGGTTCAGGAATACCTGGTGCGCGTCGTTCGTGCGACGCATCCGAATGACCCCAATGCTCCCGAGGTCGTGAAAAAATATGTGCGCTACGGAGCATCGCCCCGCGGCGCCCAAACGATTCTCGCCGCGTCTCGTGCCCGGGCTTTGCTCCAGGGACGATTCCATGTCGCGACCGAAGACATTGACGAAATGGCCGTTCCGGCACTGCGACATCGAATCATGCTCAGTTTTGAAGGGGAAGCCGAAGGGATGGACACAAGCGATATTGTCAAAAATATCATCGAATCCATTTCTTGAATTCGGCCAACAGGATCCCGAACCGAATGTTGACTGACCCCGCATTTATTCGCCGTCTCGATTCGCTTTACCTGCTCGCGCGCAAGGTGTTAAGTGGATCGCTGCAAGCTGATCGCAAGAGCGCCAAAAAAGGATCGGGAATTTCTTTTGCCGATTACGCCGAGTACTACCTCGGTGCCGACTATCGCTCGATCGACTGGCGCGTGTTCGCGCGCTTCGAGTCTCTTGTGATCAAGCTTTTTGAAGTCGAAGAAGACACAACGATCTACCTGTTGCTGGATCAGAGTCGATCCATGCATTCCAAATTCATGTACGCGCGGCAGTTGGCAGCCGCGCTCGGTTACATCTCATTGAACTGCCTGGACCGGCTTGCCGTTTACGGCTTGAGTGACACCATCCAACCCATTCTGGACGTATGCCGTGGGCGCGGAAACGTCATGAAGTTGCTCAATGGACTGGAGGAATCAGAAACTCGGAGCGGCGATACCAGGTTCCACGACTGCTGCCGGATGTTTCAGGCTCGCCACTCGAGACGTGCCGTTGTCGTTATCATTTCGGACTTTCTGTTTCCGGACGGATTCGATGGAGGTCTGAACTTCCTCAATTGGAACAAGCATGACATCTACTGTCTGCAAGTTCAGGATGACCTCGATGTCCGCTGCAATCTGAAAGGCGACATCGAGTTGGAATGCGTCGAAACCGGTCAACATCGGCGGGTCACCATTTCACCGCGGGAAGCGGCGTTGTATGAAAAGGCCATCGCCGATTGGAACGAAGACCTGAGTCGTTGCTGTGCGAAACGCGGCATCGGTTTGGCTTCCACGTCGCCAGACATTGCGTTCGATCAGGTGATCCAGGATATTCTTCGCCGGGGAGGACTCGTCGCATGAGTTTTGCCAATCCGGCATTCCTTTGGGCGTTCCTGGCAATCATTCCGCTGGCGGCCATTTATTTGCTCAAAGTTCGTCCGACAAGAAAACCGACGACCGCGTTCTTCCTGTGGCAGGACATTTTTCAGGAAAAGAAGTCCACCGCGCTTTTCCAGAGACTTCGCGATCTTTTCAGTCTCCTGATTTTGCTGATTGCATTTTCTTCGATTGTGCTCGCGTTGGCCGGTCCTGATTTTTCCGGAGCCGATCGCAAGGACCTGGTTTTGCTAATCGACAATAGCGCTTCGATGAACGCGGCCGAGGGCGGCTCAACTCGATTGGATGAAGCCAAAAAAGTCGCTGCCGAAATCGTCAAAGCCCTCAACGGAAATCAACGCTGTTCCATTGCCTCCGTTTCCGACCGCACGCGCTACGTCTCGAACTTTTCGAATAACCCTCGCGAGTTGCTCGACGCCATCGATCAAATTCAACCATCGTCGATGGTTTCGAATTTCAATTCGTTGAAGGAGTTCAGGAATCAGGGGGATGAATTGGAACCATCGACGGACGTGACGCGGAATGACGGGGCTTCGGAAAGCAATCACCGCGTCTTGCTGATTTCCGACGGATGCTTTGCGGACAAAATCGACGCCGACATCGAGCTCATCAAAGTCGGATCGCGGCGAGTCAAGAATGTTGGACTGGTTGCCGTGGATATGCAACGCTTACCGGGTGCTGGGAACCGTGTCGGTGTGTTTTTTCAAGTCGCATCCAGTTTTGAAAAAACCATCGAGGCTGACTTGGTCATCAGCCATCAATCGGAAGACAACCTGATTCGAATCGTTCCGCTTCAAATAAAACCGGGAATCAACCCTCCGGACGTATTTAAGATCGAAAACGCCGAGGAAGGTTCGTGGTACGTTCGGTTGGAAACCGAGGATTCGGATGCGCTGGCCGACGACAACACAGCCTTCCTTTCGCTTTCTCCGATTCGACCGATTCCGGTCTCGGTGGATACTTCGGATCGCTACTTTTACGAGAACAGCGTCTTGGCGTTTTCACGAGGCAGCGGAATTCTGCAATTAGTGCAATCGGGAAGCGACACCAAGCCCCAGCTGAGAATTTCGCAGGGCGTTCCATCGGATCCCGACTCAAAGACCAGCATTCTGATTTTCAATCCAAGTGGTGAATCACCTTGGTGGAATCAAATCGGCGAACAAATCGAAGTCAACTTGCCGACGGTCAAAAATGAGCAGCACGCCGTCGTTCGACATTTGGACGTGTCGGCGATTTCGTTTGCCGGAGCCAAACGATTGTCCGCTCCCACGGGTTCGGAAATCCTGGTCGTTGCCGAAGACGAGACTCCCTTGATTTACCAAACCACACGGTCTGGCCAATCGGCGATCGTCGTCAACATGGATCCGGTTGAAGCGGAGTTTTATTTCAGCACCTGGTTTCCTGTCCTGGTTTATTCCTCAGCCAAGCACCTGCAGGGGCGTTCCGAGGATCCACAATCGACCTACCAAACGGGTCAGTTCGCTTCGATACCGGGCGCGATCGGGGCAACCAATACCGAATACCAGACTCCCCTGGGTGAGGTTCGCAAGACGCGCGAAGACATGCTTGGCCCGCTGACGGAGACGGGCTTTTATCAGCTGGAAAATGCGGCGGGAAAATGGCTGGTTAGTTGCAGCCTGCTTTCATCGGCCGAAACGTTGCTGGATGACTCCGAGTCGACGGACAATCATCAACCTGTCGATCGAGGCAATTCTCCGGCCGCTTGGCTGACCTTACTGGCCATCGTCTTGATCGTTGTCGAATCTGTTCTTTACCATCGCAGGAAGGTGGGCTGATGGGACTGATTCTTTATCAACCGTTGTTCTGGCTTCTCCTGGTAATCGTCCTATTTGTGGCCTGGCATTATTCGCTTGTTGAACTGCCCTTCAATAAAAAGCTGGCCGGATGGCTGTTGCGGATTGCCGCGGTCGTCATTCTTGTTTTCGCCCTTTGCCGACCATTCTCCAATCTGGCCAGCGACAAGTTGCACGTGGTCTTTTTGGTCGATGTGTCTCAATCGGTCGATGAAAAAGCCAGCCAGGCAGCTTTGGAAGAAATCGAAGATGCGATCGATCAATTGCGATCCCGTGACAGTTGGTCCCTCTTCGCCTTGGGCAAAGGCATTCGCGAATTTGAATCACCCGAAGCATTTCGCGATTGGATTCAGTCCTGGACGGCAGGTTCACATGATCAATTCCGAAGTGAAACCCGTTTGGCCGACTCTTTGTTGAAAACACGACTTTCATTCCCTTCTGGCGCAACCAAACGAATTATCCTTTTCTCCGACGGGCAGGATACGGATCGATTTCTTGCCCAGTCCTTGAGTCAGCTGGAAGAAGAAAATGTTGACGTCCTGTTTCAGAAAATCGATTCGCTAAGCGACGCCGAGTCGGCAGTCGTTTCGTTCAAACCCTCGACCTTTCAGGCCTACTACGGCGAAGTCGTTCGAATGACGGCGAATCTTTCGGCCAATCGCAACCTGAAAGGCGAATTGCGAATGATCCATCGCGGGGTCGTGGTGCAGAAGCAACCGGTTGACCTCAAGCCTGACAAGGCAAATCGATACTATTTTGACGTCGACATGATGACGGCCGGTGATAGTCAGTGGACCGTTGAGCTGGTCACCGACCAGGACCGATTCCCTATCAACAACCAACGCAACTGCACCATCACCGTTCAGGGAAAACCCCGAGTCTTGATTTTGCATCAGCGCGAGCAGGAAATGCGGGCATTCGTTCGGGCCATGGGCAAGCAAGACGTCGCCATCGAGGTACGCGGAAAGTTCGGGCTGCCGGAAACCATCCAGGGAATGTTGGCCTTCGACGCAATTGTTTTGGCCGACTTTCCGGCGACTTCGATTCCGCCTCGACAAATGAATCTTCTGAACCGTTACGTCATCGATTTTGGTGGTGGCCTGGCCATGCTGGGATCCGAGAACAGTTTCGGGTTGGGAGGTTATCACCGCACGCCGGTAGAGGAAGTCCTGCCTCTCGTTTCGCGATTTGAAAAAGAAAAAGAAAAACCGTCACTGGCGATGGTCCTGGTGATGGAC
>CAYSXI010000082.1:0-21676 GCA_964434955.1 uncultured Pirellulaceae bacterium | reverse complement strand
TTCGCGATGAACTGGACCGAACAATTCGATTGAGCGCCTAGCCACTTGTGCGGATTGAGGACAATCGAGTCTGCCTCTTCGACGCCCGCCCATAGCGCGCGGTATTCGGGACAGATCAGCGCCGAACCGGCCCAGGCGGCGTCGACATGGAAATGGACTCCCTGCTCAACCGCCAGATCAGCCATGGATTCCATTGGCTCGATAAGCCCCGCGTTCGTGGTACCGGCGGTCGCGACTATCATGAATGGCAACAAGCCCGCTTCGCGATCTGCTTCAATCATGGCTTTGGCTTTTTCAACATCCATCACATTTCGTTCGGTCACGGGAACCAACCGAACGGCGCCTCGTCCCAAACCGACCTGATGGGCAATTTTCTCAAACGAATGGTGAAACTCGCGAGAGCAGTAAAAGACGGGCTGGGCTGGCAACGCGCGTAACCCTTGGCTGGCGTACTCCGGAAACAAACGCGACATTGCGATTACCACCGAGGTAAAATTGGCCTCGCTTCCTCCACTGGTAAAATGTCCAAACGCCCTTTCGCCCAGGCCAACGCGATCAGTGAAGTACTTGATCAAATGCCGCTCGACTTCGACCCCAAACGGATTGTGGTGCCAAGCCCCCAGTTGGGAATTGAACCCGGCAGCCAAAAAGTCCGCGAGAATTCCCGCATAACCCGGCGCGGGATTGAACAATCCAAAATAACGCGGGCTGTTGACGTGGAGACTCCAATCGGTCATTCGCTGGCCCACTTGTTCGAGAACGTCGTCAAAGTCTCGAGGTGATTCAAAGTCGAACTGGTTGAGATAATGGCGAATGGTGTCGGCACGGACCGGTGGCGCGACCGGCAACTCTTCCACGCGTTGAAACATTCGCTCAACCAGATTTCCGGCCTGTTGAAGCAGATCCCGACGCTCGCCTTCCTGCGGCAACAAAGCATCTGTTCTGGATTCCAATGCGATAGTCACGATCAAAAACCCCCGACGAGAATTGACTTTGGCAATAAATCAACTAGAACAATATTCGGCATATTATTGATTGACCAATACGATCGTCAACAAAACTTTTTTGAATCCGAAATACATTCTGAATTACCAAGAAATGAAAGAACTCGACCGAATCGACTTCGAAATCATCGACCATTTGCAGAAGGATGCTCGGCTTTCCAACAAGGAACTTGCTGCAAAGATTGGTTTGGCCGCATCGAGCTGCCATACACGTGTCCGAGCCCTTCAGGATGCCGGCGTATTGAAAACCTTTCATGCCCTCGTCGACGAATCCTCGCTTGGCGTCGGCCAGCAGGCTCTCTACTTCGTAAGCCTTTCGCATCATTCGCGAAATTGTTGCGAGCAGTTTATGGAAGACATGATGCGGTTGCCGCAGGTGACAACCGTCTATCAGATTTCGGGGCAAACGGATTTCGTTGTCCACGTCATGGCCAAAGATACCGCGGCCCTTCGCGACTTTGCCCTGGATCACATCACGATTCGCAACGAAGTGAATCGGATTGAAACGTCCATCATATTCAACAAAAGGCAGAATTGTGTGGTTCCCAACTATGTTGAGATCCCCGAAGCCTAATCAAATCTCGTTTGAAGCGGCGCCTTAAATTCTGCAAACCCTGAGCGTAGAATAGGGGATTCCAAACACAGGACAGGTCGATGACTCAAGCTACTTTTGCCAACACGCGGACTGAAATTTGTGGCCACTCGATTGCCGAACTGGCCGATCGATTTGGAACGCCTTTTTACGTTTATGATGCGGACACAATTCGCGAACGGATCAGTCAGCTCCGCATGTTTGACGTCATTCGATACGCGCAAAAGGCGAACTCGAACCTTTCGATCCTTAAGCTCATGCGCGAAGAGGGGGTTCTGCTGGACGCGGTGAGCGCGGGCGAAATTTTGCGAGCGGAAGCCGCCGGATTCGAAACGACCGGAGATCCCCACCCGGTCGTCTACACGGCCGACATCTTTGATCGCGAGGCGATCGAGATGGTTGCCAACAAAAAGATCCATTGCAACCTTGGTTCGCCGGACATGATCGACCAGATTGCCGAGCGAGTGCCGGGCAGCGAAATCACGTTGCGAATCAACCCAGGATTTGGACACGGTCACACGCAAAAAACGAACACCGGCGGTCCGCAGTCAAAGCATGGAATCTGGCATGAACAACTGGAAGACTGCTTGCAGCGAGTCGATCATCACGGTTTGCAAGTCACAGGCCTGCACATGCACATTGGATCGGGCACCGACTTTGAACACCTTTCTCAGGTTTGTGACGCCATGAAGTCGGCCGTTCGCTCGGTGGGCCGAAGCGTCAAAAATGTGAGTGCGGGTGGAGGACTCCCGACGCCCTACCAGCCGGGCGATCAGCACCTCGACATCCCCCGCTATTTTGAACTCTGGGATGCGGCCCGCAACGAACTTCAGGAAGAACTGGGGCACGCGATTCAATTGGAGATTGAACCGGGCCGGTTCCTGGCTGCGGAAGCGGGCTATCTGGTGTGCGAGATTCGCGCGATCAAGAAAATGGGAGACAACCTCTTTTACCTGGTCGATGCCGGTTTCAACAACTTGGCTCGACCAATCATGTACGGCTCCTATCATCCGATTTCCATTTCGCATCGAAACCCTTCGGCCGGCGACAGCACGCAACAAGTGATTGTTGGCGGTCCCTTGTGCGAGTCGGGGGACATCTTCACTCAGGAAGAGGGGGGTTTTGTCCAAGCCCGCGAACTCCCGAAAGCTTCGATTGGGGACCACCTGGTCATCGAATGTGCCGGGGCCTACGGTTACGTTATGGCGTCGAATTACAATTCCAAGCCAATGTCGGCGGAGGTCTTGATCGACGGCGGCGAAGCAAAACTTGCTCGAAAGCGGCAATCGCTCGATAGCATCTTTGCGGATGAAATGGTTGACTAGCAATGCACGTTGGTGAACCGTCGACTTGGCCGAATCTTTGCATTCAGCATCGCGTGCATCGCGAACCAATTTGCGAAAAGCCGCCAGGATTCTACTACTTGCTCAAATCCAGTGGGCCCTGCTTACACAAACGCGGGTTGCCGAACTTCTCGATCTTGTGCCCAAACCGATGGGCCAAGGTTAGCCAGAGTCGATTATGAGCCGTGCGATTGAGCTTCAGGTAGCGGCCCATTTTGAAACCAAAATTCTTGCCGCCCACCATCAAGATCGGGATGTCATTGAGCGTGTGCGAGTTACCATGCCCCAATTCATTGGCCCAAACAATCAAGGTATCGTCCAGCAAACTTGAATCGCTTCCCGGCTGTTTGGTCTTTTCAAGTTGCTCAACCAGATAAGCCAGTTGCTGACAGTACCAATGATTAATCTTGACGAGCTTGGCTTGTGATTCCTTGTTCAAATCAGGATCATGCGACAGCGCGTGATGCCCTTCTTTGATATCCAGCCATTTCATCACGGGTTGGCCAACGGACTCGGTGAACTGCAGCGTTGCCACACGATTCAAATCGTTGGCAAATCCATTGACCAGCAAATCCATTTGCATCTTTGCCAACTCGGGCATTCGATCGCGGGTATTGGGGACTCCCGGGGGCAATACGGGCGCGGGAACCTTGAGTTCCTTTTGCTTGGTCGCGAATCCGGTTTTCATTTGCTCAACAAACTTTTCGTGCGTTTTAAGTAGCGCCGCGTCATCCGGGTGAATCCCGCTGCGAACTTTCTCAATTTCCTTGTCGACCAACGAAAGAACCTTGTCGATATTGTCCTGCTCCTTCACCCGTCCGTACATCTTCTCGAACATCAGGTAAGGATCGCTAATCGGGGCAACCGGCTGATTCGAAGCCGAATAGACCCAACGGGTCCACGGGTTCGCATCATTGCGAACGCAAACACCGAACTCCAGCGAACCGAATCGGGTTTTGGTTTCCGCTTGGGATTGCAAATGATTTTTGATTTCCTGGTCGATGGAAATCCCTTTTGCCCAACCCGCCGGAGTATGAGAACCTCCCTGGACGTTGCCAGGAAAAAGTTCGATCGCGGTCAAGAACGAGCTCATGCCACGCATGTGATTGTCGCCATCGCCACGCACAAAATTGCAAATCCCTTTCACGATCAGCATCTGTTCGCGGTACTTTTCCAGCGGCTTGAGGACTTCCTTGATCTCGAAGTCCTGGCCTTCCTTGTCGGGCCAGAATCCATTGCGGACCATGCCGTTTGGCGTAAACATGAAAACGATGCGCAAAGGGCGATCGGCATTCCTGTTGCTGCCGTCATCGGCCAATAGCGAGCTGCCCAGAAAAGGAAGCGCGCCGGCAGACAGGGCAGTCGATTTCAAAAACTCGCGTCGGTTATTCATATCTGTTTACTTCAAGTTCGCTTGTTTACTTTAAGATCGATGTGAACCCTTCAATCAACTTCGTAGGTCGCGGCAACGATCACGATTCGGCTGACCAATTTTTGCATATGGAAATTGTCGCGCACGAAGTCAACATGCAATTCATGCAAGACATCTTTTCCGAACGCTTCGACCGGTTGTTTCACCAGGTGCTGAAACAGGTGCCGAATAAAACTCTTTTGCGCATCCTCACTATTGGCCAAAAATTCAGCCAGTTTTCGCGGACCGTCGAACTCCAGCGTTTTGCCATCTGGCAGTTCGATTCGAGCACGCGAATCAATCGGTTTGCCCTTTTCAGAATCTCGATATCGGCCAACGGCATCATAGTTTTCGAGGCTAAAACCGAAGGGGTTGATAATCGCGTGGCAATTCATGCAGGCGATTTCTTTCGTTTGAAACTCGACACGCTGGCGCGTCGTCATTTCTGGTTTGAATTCTTCACTCAGGGGGTCAACATCATTGGGCGGTGGCGGTAGGCTTTTGCCGAGTAAATTGCGGGCGACAAATACACCGCGATGAATGGGCGACGTATTCTTGTGGTAGGCAAGGTTCATCATCAGGTAGGGGTGCGTCAAAATTCCGGCTCGCTGGTTTTTGTCAAACGAGACGAGTCGAAAGTCTTTTTCCTTTGGCTCCGATTTCTCGAACGCCGACTCGGCTTCATAGAATTTCGCCAAGTCCGAGTTGAGAAAAAGGGATTCCGACAGAAACAAATCGCGGTAGTCGGAACGCTTGCTCCAAAAGACCTGCCCGACAAAGAGATCGATGCTTTGCCTCAGATCGACCGCAATTTGTTCTCGAAAGTCGGGGAAACGGCTTTCATCTTTGGACATCCCTTCCGACTCAACAGAAAACAACCAGTAATCAAAGAAGCCATTTATTTTGTCGGTCGTACGCGGGTCTTCCATCATCCGCCCGATCAGCTTCTCCAGGGACGCGGCATCTTCCAATTGATTCTTCCGAATCAACTGTTCCATTTCGCGGCTCGGCAATGAGTCCCAAAGGTACAGGGCGGTGCGGCGGCCAATTTTCTGCTGCCGAGACCGGGCGCTCTCAACGATCGGCAGATTTGGATATAAAAAACGAGGCGACTTGATCGTCAAGATCACGACCTGTTTCACCGAATCAATCGGGCTCACGCCGTCGACAAAAAATTGATTGACGTAAAACTGTTTTTCTTCATCGCTTAGCTGAACGCCGAACGCGCGTTCAACGAAGTCATAAAGCTGATTCTTGAGTTTCGTTTCTTCCGCGTGGGACCATTTGGTGACTCGACGATGCAGTTGAGACAGGCCGACGATTCGCTGCGCCACTTCGACCGCGGCTTTGGTGACGGCATCATCCCAGTTTTGCGAAACCGTGGTTCCGCGTCGGTATCCGTGGCTACTGTCATCCGGCGGGAATTGAGTGCGGATGATTCCAACCGGCGGACACCAGGTGGGAATCAATGCGCTCTCGGGAATCACTTGTTCCATGCCGCCGGGTGGAATCCAGCAAAGCTGAATGCCCGACTTTTTGTCCTTGAAACGAAAGAAGTCAACGCGAATTGGGTAGACGCGTCCTCCCAACAAGTGAACCCGTGCCCGGTATTCGTCATTTCCGGCATTGACCCATTGGTGGATCAGGGGCGTTCTTCGGTCATTCAAAAACAGCTTGAAGCCGTTGTTGCTTTTGACCACAAACTCATAGACACCGGTCTTTTCGGCGATGAGTCCGCCTGACCAATGGATTGAAAACTCATTAGGATCGTACTCAAGATTGTTTTTCCGCTTGGCATCTTTTTTGGGCTTGGGAATGACATCGGGAAGTCCAGCTCCAAAGTCAAAATCGACCGTCGCATCAACTCGTTTCTTGACAAACTTGTCTTTCTTGAAGTAGCGCGAATGGTAATAAGATGTATCCAGCCCGCGCCCTTCATCTTTGCGAATCTGATTCGTGAACTTGACGCCTTGGTAACTCGCCAAGAGATCGGCGATTGATTTTCTGAGCTGCAATTCGGTAAAGCGAACCAGTTGAATCCGGCCAGCAGGTTTGGTGCCCGCATAAAACTCTTCATGGATATATTGGGCAACGGCTTCTGCATCCTCGCCAACACACTTTTCCGGATCTTCTTCCGGCATCGTTTCTTCAATGAGCTTTGCCAGTTTGGCAACCGTCAAGGCGCCTCGCAGCGGATGCGCGTATTGATTCTTGACGCCTTGTCCTTTGTCTCCATGACAGGAAGCACATTGTTTCGCATAGATCTTTTCCCCATCCTCGACTCGCACTCGATCAGGTATCTCGAAAGCAACGGTTTGCCAATCAGGACGGAGTCTTGGTTCGGTCGCGGCTCGATCGGTAGACCGCTTTGTGACGGCGAGCTGAGAGCCGAAAAGCCAAAGACCCATGGCCAAAATCAAAAGGCAAGTTGCCGTAGGTCGCCGCGAGAAAAAATGAGGCTTTGTGAAAAGAGAACGCATCGATCAAGTCATTTGGTCAACAAACAGGGCGTTTACCAATTGTAGCTGATCTGGGCATTATATTTCGAGAATTTCGGATACGGAATGTCGATTGGCGACATGAATCGGCAACTTGGAGCCGAGAATTCTTTCGTGGGTGCGAATCGCAACTTCGGGGCGATTGTTTTCTTCGGAAAGATGGCAAAGGCAGGCCCATTTCAAGCGATTAAAAAATATCGAATCGCGCAACAAATTCGCCGACTCAACATTCGAAATATGGCCACCGGGGCCCCGGATCCTTCGTTTCAGGCGTTCCGGATAAAACCCGTTCTCCAACATCTCCGGATCGTAGTTGCTCTCGATCACGACCGCATCCAGCGAAAGCAGGACATCTTTCAACCCCGCAAATACGTGACCGAGATCGGTCAGGATGCCGACGCGTTTGTCTTCGTATTCGATCACAAACACGACTCCATCCGCACTGTCATGCGGAGTAGGAATCGTATGGATTTGCACATCGCCCAAGGTGACCGTTTGCCCCGCGACGAAATGCTGCAGATCATCGATTCGGCCAAGATTGCTGGATCGCCTCGCCGCCTGATACGTTTCTTCCGTAACAAAAACAGAATGCCCGAATTTGCGATGAAAGATTCCCATGCAGCGACTGTGGTCACTGTGATCATGTGAAATGAATAGCGCGTTGACATCTCGGATGTCGCGTCCATGTTCCGCAAGTCGCTTTTCGGCAACCGAGCCGGGGATCCCTGCGTCAAAGAGCAAATGGACGTCGCCGGCTTTGACGTAAAACGAATTTCCGTTGCTGCCGGATTGAAGCGAAATAACTTCCATGCTTTCCAGTCTCAAATTCCAAAGTCATTTGGTTGCTTGCCGATTCCGGCGTTAATATCACGAAGCATTCGCGGGCCCCATTCGCGCTTCCACTTCGCGCATGTATTGAATGCTCTCGGAAGTCAGCGCCTCGATTCCGGGCTCGTAGTCGAATACCTCGACGCTCACCCACCCCTCATAGTTTACCGATTGCAGCGACTCGAAGATCGGACCGAATTCGACCTCCCCCATGCCGGGGCCACGACGGTTGGGATCATTCGCATGAAAATGTTCGAGGTGCCTGGCATGGGCCTGAATGATCTCCGGAATCGGCTTCGATTCCGTTGACATAGCTTTCACATCCAGGTGAAGCCGAATCCTGGGCGAGTTGATTGCTTCGATCAAGTCGACCGTTTCATCTGCCGTCAACAAATAGTCGCCTTCTTCGGGCCCCAAGGGCTCCAGCGCCAGCGTTACATCAAACTCGTTAAGCGCCACAGCGACTTTTTCAAAGACATCAAGTGCGTTTTTATCCGCCTGTTCCTTGGTGATCTCACCGCGGTTTCGTTGACCGGGCGAACCAAACACCATGACATTCCCGCCCAAATCGGCACACAGTCTTGCAAGTTCACACAGGTAATCGGCAGTGGCCGCACGCACACCAGCATCATTCGTCGTCAAATGAAAACCTTCGGTGTGGGCAAGAAGCCAATGCAGCCCGATGATCTCAAGACCGCAGTCCCGTGCAGTTTGGACAACGCGAGTTCGTTGCTCAGAACTGATATGTCGAACGTCGTTCGCCAAGGTGAAAGGCGCTATCTCAACACCCTGATAGCCAAGCTTGGCAGCGTGCTCAAACGCCCTTTCAATTGGCCAATCCTGGTAAACTTCATTGCAGATCGCGAATTTCATTTCTTGTTTTTCTCTTCCGCCTGTTTCTGAAGATCCGCGAGTACCTTCTTCATGTCTTTGCCGGTCAAAGCTTCCTTCATGATCTTTTCGAAGTCAACTTCGCCCGTTTGAAAGAGCTGATAAAAAAGCAGGTTGTTCATACGAATCTTCGCCTTGCCATCGAACAGGCAATAGTAGGGAATCGAGCGAACACCAAATGCCTCGACGGTATCGCTGCTCCAACCTTTGGCGGCAACCATCGGCCAGTCGATTTTGTTTTCCTTGACAAATTTCTCGGCGGCCTCCACCTTTTCATCCAGGCAAACGCCAAGGAATTCAATGTTGGCTGAAACGGCCTTCAAACTCTTGTAGAACTTTGCCAGCTGTTGAATATCGCTCGCAGAAGGTGGACTCTGGGCGCTCCAGAAATGAACCAGTACGTATTTTCCATTGAAGGATCCTGGTCGGAATTTCTTACTACCATCCAGTGACGGAAGATTGAATTGGGGAACAGGCTCGCCCACTTGAAGAATCCGAGTCGCCATGACTTGGAGTTTGGCCAATTGAAGCTCATCCACTTTGGCGACTTCGACTTGCCCATAGACCTCAAGCACATACAACTTTCCGTCGACACTTTTTTCGAGCTGCCCAACGATGCCGTAGTTCGCCGGGGGAACATCGAATAGGACAAACTTTCCTTCGTCCTCAATTTCGATTTCGAATTGTTTGCGGGAGTCAAATTTTTTCTGACGATCGGCGAAGAACTTTTTACCTTTCTCACTTGCCTGAAAATCCGCCAGCCATTTCTGCCTCGCCTCCAATTGCATTTCATTCCAGTTGGCGGGGAAGGGAAGTGCCGGCAGTTGAACTTGCTGCTCCAGCTTAATCTTCAATTGATTCAAATCGACGTCTTTGAATTTTTCGGGTGCGACGATTTGCCCGCGAACGGTAACTCCCTCTTCCTGATTTTTTTCTTGGCCGCTTAATCCGTGGCCAAAACAAAGAACAGCAAGGGCGACCGAAAAAATTGAAGCGTGAATAAATCGGGGCATGATCAAGCCAATCGGGGTTGGGGAAATCCTTTTCAAGGTTGGTTTCAAGCAAGTATTGTAGCCAATTTGAGTTTGATTACCCCACCTGTTTCGGTGCCTCCCAATTCCTTTCCTGCCGTGAATTGAGCAAGCAAAATTTGCTGTTAGCTGCAGGATATCCGCCGGTTGACCCCCGACAAGCCGATTTCTTACACTGGTACGTTTGCCTAAATCAAACTAATCAAAAAATTGGGAACCGCTGTGTCTGGACTTTGCATTATTGGGCTTCAATGGGGCGATGAAGCCAAAGGCAAAATGGTCGACTTGCTTTCGGTAAAACATGATATCGTTGTTCGATACCAGGGCGGCGCCAACGCCGGACATACCGTTGTTGTTGGTGATGACGTATACAAACTTCATCATGTCCCAAGCGGGATCATTCACTCCCAGGTCCAAAACATTATCGCCCCCGGTGTGGTGATCAATCCACCAACTTTGATGGATGAGTTGGACAGCCTCCTCGGACGTGGCATCAACCCGGAAACCAACCTCCTGATCAGTCAGCGAGCCCACGTCGTTTGTCCCTGGCACCTTGAAGAAGATCGATTGATGGAGGCCCGGAAAGACGACTCGGAGAACATCGGGACGACGCTTCGAGGAATTGGTCCTTGTTATCGTGACAAGGTTGGGCGCAGTTTTGCTCTTCGACTTGCCGATCTGGTCGCGTCCGGACTGGAAAGCAAGGTTCAGCGAATCGTCGAGTACAAGGAAAAAGTCCTTTCTGCTTTGGCTGGCAATCCCGTAACGTTCGATGCCGCGGCGATCGCAAAAGAATACGGTGAATACGGAGATCGCCTGAAGGTCTACCTGAGTGACACGAACCAATTTTTGTTCGACGCGGTGGAATCCAACAAGTCGATCCTGTTCGAGGGTGCCCAGGGCGCATTGTTGGACATCGACCATGGCACATTTCCCTACGTGACCAGCAGCAATAGTTCCGGCGTTGGCATTTGCGCCGGATCGGGAGTGGCTCCGCGTTGGATCGG
This sequence comes from uncultured Pirellulaceae bacterium, assembly GCA_964434955.1. Taxonomy (GTDB): domain Bacteria; phylum Planctomycetota; class Planctomycetia; order Pirellulales; family Pirellulaceae; genus JANQLU01. The sequence goes on along the minus strand of CAYSXI010000082.1, from coordinate 11,071 downwards.
CAAAACGCTTGGCGTTGCCAAGGCTTACAGCACGCGAGTTGGTGGCGGTCCGTTTCCCACCGAGCTTCACTGCGAAACAGGAAACACGATTCGAGAAGTCGGAAAAGAATTTGGTACCACCACCGGTCGGCCCAGACGCTGCGGGTGGCTGGATGCCGTTGCCGTGCGTTACACAACTCGCTTGAGTGGCGTCGAGACGGTGGCCCTGATGATGCTGGACGTTTTGAGTGCTTTGGACGAAATCAAAATCTGCGTTCAGTACGAGCTGGATGGCAAGACGGTGGATTCGATGCCTTGTGACGCGGACGTGCTTTCGCGAGTTTCACCCGTCTACGAAACTCTTCCCGGCTGGAAGGAAGATATCACTGCGATCGAACGCTTCGAAGACTTGCCCGCCAATGCCGTTGCCTATGTGCAGCGCGTCAGCGAGTTGATCGGTCGCCCCATTGAATTTGTCTCATTGGGCCCCGACCGCCGCCAGACGTTGAATTGTTTTGATTCAACTGCATTGGTTTAGACGGCCTGAATCGGCCGGAAACTCGCAGGCGCTAGTACTTGCGGCAGCTTTTGAGCTAACATGGGGATTCTTCCACGATTCCGCCCTTTGGCTGCGCTCGTTGTGACATCGCAATTCCAGTGAATACAAATTCTTCCGACAATGCGAAGCTCGATATCCCGGCTGATCGAATGCCGAGACATATCGCCGCCATCATGGACGGAAACGGGCGCTGGGCTCAGGCTCAGGATCTTCCAAGAATTGAAGGCCATCAACGTGGAGCCGTGACCGTTCGTTCCATCACGGAAGAATGCGCGCGACTTGGGATTGGACAACTTACGCTGTACTGCCTTTCCAGTGAAAACTGGAAACGGCCAGCTCACGAGCTCGACTTCCTGATGAACCTGTTAAAGCAGTACTTGATCAGTGAACGGGATACGTTGATGGACAACAATATCGCGCTCAAAATCATCGGTCGCAGAGATCCGTTGCCAGAATTCGTCAAAACGGAAATGGACAAGACCGTGGAGATGACCTCGAAAAATGACGGCACCACCCTTTGCCTGGCCATCAATTACGGAAGTCGTGGCGAGATTGTCGATGCGGTCCAACAGATTGCACACAAGGCGGCTGAGGGCCAGGTCGACGTGGGTGAGATCGATGAAGACATGATTTCGCGCCACCTCTACACGAGCGAAATGGTCGACCCGGATTTATTGATACGAACGGCAGGGGAAATGCGAATCAGCAACTATCTGCTTTGGCAAATCAGCTATTCGGAGCTCTGGATCACCGAAAAATTCTGGCCCGACTTCTCGATCGAGGATTTCCATCAAGCCATTCGCGATTTTGCAAATCGGGATCGGCGCTTCGGTGGTCTCGTGAATCACAGGGGAGGGTAGGGCACTGCTTGGCCGACGACTGCTATCCGCTGCCGTGATCCTGACGGTTTTGTTTTCCTTGATGGCGCTTGACGTCTACCTTGGTAACTTAACCGGACACATCGGGATCATGTTCATCATCATTGTCATCCCTGTTTCGATGGCAGCCGGTGATGAACTTCGGTCCATGTGGAAAGATCGAGACGACTGTCCGAACATGCTCGTGGTGTTGATCGGGATGGCCGCCATTCTCGGCTTTTCTTGCGCGCCGGTGTTCTGGAAGGAATACCCGCCAAATTGCCCCGTCGGCAAAACCGGCTGGACGCTGTTTGGATTTGGAATTGCGACCGGGGCCGCGTTCGTTTACGAAATGGTTCGTTACTCGGGCAACGAACACGGGGTGATCGGTGCGAGGCTCGGGCGGACGCTCTTGATTTTCGGCTATGTCGGCCTGCTATTTTCATTCTTGTCGCATGTCCGACTATTCGGTCCGAATCAGCTTGGCATGTTTGCTTTCTTTTCGACCTGCGCGATTCCCAAGTTTTCGGATGCAGCCGCTTACTTTGCCGGCAAATCACTTGGCAGAAACAAAATGACCCCCAAATTAAGTCCGGGGAAAACCGTGGAGGGAACGATCGGGGGACTGATTGGAGGCATCGGGGCCGCACTCTTTGTGTTTTACGTGATCGCTCCAAACGTCTTCGGAGTTAGCGAACCTTTCCGCTGGTGGGCCGTCATCCTTTTGGGTTTGGCCTTGAGCGTCGCCGGTATTATCGGGGACTTGGCTGAATCGCTTTTGAAACGTGAATCGGAAACGAAAGACTCGAGCTCTTGGCTTCCCGGCCTCGGAGGAATTCTCGACATCGTCGACTCGATCATGGTTGCCGTGCCCGTCGCATACGCTTTTTGGGTATCGGAAATCCTGATTGAAAACTGATCGCCGCCTGGCCGATTCTGGGGCCGTATTTCCGGCGAAACCCACATTTTCCATTCACACAAGCCGTTACTGCAAAACGACTTACGGCTCCCACACCAGTTTATTGGGTGCCCTGGCCGTTGGATCAGGTATATTTACGTAGAGGCTGCGAGTAACGACGCAGTCCTTTTTTGTTTGGGAGCGAGAATTCTTCTTCTCTTATTGAATGACGGAAACCACCATCTCAGAGGTCGCGCCTCAGATCATTTTGCCATTGTTTGGCGCCCGCGACCAACATCTAAGACGCATTCGACAACGCTTCAACGTCGACATCACTCACCGAGACGGAAAAATCCGGGTCAAAGGTCAGGAAGATGATGTTGCGCAAGCAACCGAGGTTCTGGAACACTTGAAGCGGATTGTCGAACGACGGGGCAGTTTGTCACCCGATTTATTCAATGCAACTTTGGCCCAGGTAACGGGGGAAGATGTCCCGGTCGTCGGTGCGCAAGTCGACGTGCTGCAAGTCGGTCGACAAATACGTCCTCGCACGGAAGGCCAGGAAGTTTATGTCAAAGCCATCCGGGAAAACGATGTGGTATTTGCGACCGGTCCTGCGGGCACCGGCAAAACTTACCTTGCGGTTGCCCTGGCTGTTGAAGCATTGAAACACCAGGCGATTCGCAAAATCGTGTTGGTACGTCCCGCGGTTGAAGCCGGCGAAAGCCTTGGGTATTTGCCGGGAGACATGCAGGCCAAGATCAATCCCTATCTTCGCCCACTCCTGGACGCGATCAACGAGATGATCGGGTTCGAACAAGTTCAGCAGCTAATCGAAAACGATGTGATCGAAGTCGTCCCGTTGGCCTACATGCGCGGCCGAACCTTGAATGAAGCCTTCATCATTCTGGACGAAGCACAAAACACGACCATTTCCCAGATGAAGATGTTCCTCACCCGGATGGGCCAGGATTCGAAGATCGTCGTCTCGGGCGACCCGACCCAAACGGACTTGCCCCACCATACGGCCAGCGGACTACGCGATGCGCTATTTCGCTTGAAGAAGATCCGGGGAGTCAAAATGGTTCAGTTGAGTAACTCGGATATCGTTCGCCATCGCCTGGTACAGGAGATCGTGACGGCATACGAAAAAGACAATCGCAAAAACGATGATCGTAAAAGCGATGATCGAAATCGAGAATCGGAAGAGTCGGAAGACTAATCGGATCCACTACGGGATAAGGGCGACCAACAGGTCGAACAAACATGTCCACGCCAACCTCCAAACGACGGACGACCAGTTTTGCGTCCCCCAAGTCGAATTGGAGAAAATTCGTTTTGGCTTTGCAAAAGCCTGAGGTCTGGGTACGAATCCAGCTTTGCATGATCACCGGTGTGATCCTCTTCCTGGTCACCGGCGGTTGGGCGCCACCCTTCAAGTACCGGGTGCGATCGGTGCCGACACGCGACATGTACGCTCGCGTCCGCTTTGAATACACCGACTTGCAACGCACCAAAGAAGCCAAGGAAAAGGCGAGCCGCGCCATACCCTGCTTTTACGAAAACGATCGCTCCAAGCTTGAAGATGTCCGAAACACGCTCATGGAGCAACTGTTCGACATCAAGGATAAACCCTTTGATCAGGTCAACATCGTTCAATGGAAGTCCTTCTTTGACCAGGAATCGGTTGACGGACTTTCCAAAGAAGAATTGCAGGAGGCATTCAACGAGTTTAGCGACTCGATTGCCAACGACGAAAACCTTGCCCAACTGAAGCACGCACTCCAGGTTGCGTTCATCAGCTTTGAACAAAATGGATTGCTGACCAAGCTGGAACACGAGCCGACCGATGGAAGCATGCTCGAGATTCAAGTCATCCCGATCAATGATCTGAACATTCAACTGGGAAAACGAGTTGAATCGGAAAGTGTACGAATCGCTGCGGTTTCCGATCAGATCCTAGAAAAAATCCGTAGCGAACTAAAAAACCAGTCTGCGGTGATCAAGAATTCGGATCTCGTGGCCGACCACCTGTTCCACTGGATCCGTCCGCGACTGCCGGACACGTTGAAGTTCAATCGATTGCTGACCAAACAGGCGCAAAAGAAAGCCGCGGAAGCGATCGGCGACAAGAAAAAAGTCTACGAGCCGGGCGATCCACTCGACAAGTTAAACAGCACGGATCCCGCAATCACCGTCATCAAAGGCGGTCAGGCCCTGGACGAAGTCGACATTCAATTATTACGTGCTGAGCACCGTGAATTTGTTCGGCAGATGTCCTGGTCGCAAATCGTGCTCCAGGTTGCGGCGCATCTGGGCATGTATACGGCTCTTCTTTCTTTCCTGGTGGCCTATCTCTACTATCGCGATGGCGACTTCATTGACGATGTCCGGAAATTCTCGACGCTTCTCGGGCTTTTCCTGGTTGCCATTTGCGCAGCCTGGCTTTTGGCATTCAACCTGGAAGGCCGTTTGGAACTGATCCCGTTAACATTTTTTGCGATGACGGTTGCCATTGCTTTTCATCGTGAAGTCGCTGTTGTGATGAGCGCGATTGCGTCGCTGGTTTTCACCGTGTCACACGGCTACGACCTGCCTGAATTTGTCGTGTTGGTCGCAACGACCGCGACCGCCAGCTTGCTATGCGGTTCCATCCGAAGTCGAACGCGACTTGTTTACGTCGGACTGATCGCCGCGGCGGTTGCCTTTCCAACGACGATTGGGGTTTCAACGCTGCTTGGCCAGCCGATGAGTCGCTACCTCTGGCTCGACGCGACTTATTTTGGGCTTTGGGCCATGGCCGCCGGCGTCATGATGACCGCGTTGCTTCCGTTCCTGGAACAGTGGTTTGAGATCCAAACGGATATTAGCCTGCTGGAGCTTTCCGACGCGAATCATCCTTTGCTGCGTGAACTGGTCCAGCGCGCCCCGGGAACTTATAACCACAGCCTGAACGTTGCGTCGATGGCAGAAGCCGCTGCCGAATCGGTCGGAGCCAATGGGCTGCTTTGTCGTGTTGGAGGTTACTTCCATGACATCGGCAAGATGCGGAAGCCCGACTACTTTATTGAAAATCAATCGGGCAAGGCGAACCCGCACGACGACCTGGTTCCTTCGATGAGCACGCTGGTGATCATTGCCCATGTCAAAGATGGGGCCGAGATGGCTCGCAATCATCGCCTTCCTCAGCGGATTGTCGATTTGATTGAGCAGCATCATGGCACGACCATGGTGGAGTATTTTTATCGGCAGGCAGTCAAGCTTTGCGAAGAAGGCGGCCAGGTGGAGGAAAGCGATTTTCGTTATCCGGGTCAAAAGCCGCAAACGCTTGAGGCGGCGGTGATGATGATTGCGGACGCGGTTGAAAGTGCCAGCCGCAGCCTGAAAGACCCTGCGCCGGCGCGGTTGGAAACGCTGGTGCGTGAAATCATCAAGAAACGTCTCGACGACGATCAATTCGACGAGTGCCCGATCACGATGGAACAGTTGAGCATCGTCGAACAATCCTTGATCAAGTCACTCAATGCGACGCATCACGCCCGGGTTCAGTACCCCGAAGGCAAGCCCGAATCGGACGAACAAAAGAAGGCGGATGAACGATCCGCAGAAGAGCAGGAAAAACGTGCCCCTTCGTATTGAAGTCGCGAACCAGCAAACCCGCGACATTGATGAACCCCAGCTTGCGGAAGCCTGCAAGCAAATCGCCATCGATTCTGAATTCAAGGACGTCGAAATCAGCATCGCGATTGTCGACGACCCCACGATTCACGAGCTGAATCGACAGTATCTTGAGCATGACTATCCCACCGATGTCTTGAGCTTTCCCTTGGAACGCGACTTTGACACGGGAGTATTACAGGGCGAAATCATTGTCAGCACTGACACGGCATTTGAATTGGCCAAGCAATACGATTGGCCCTACGAGCATGAACTATTGCTTTACGTGATTCATGGCATGCTGCACCTGGTCGGCTACGACGACAAGCATGAAGATGCCAAGCAAGAAATGCGCGATGCCGAGACGCAATATCTAAGTCGCTTCGAGATTGCGCATCGCTACGCGAGCGAGTCCTAAATTCGGAACAAGGTCGGAAGCGGGAATCCCAAACCTCGCATTCCGGCGGCACCTGGCTCCTTGAGTCTCCCGTTTTTGATCGGCGCAAAAAAAGAGATCTGAAAACGGAATTCCAGATCTCCGATTGAATCAAATTCTCGGCAACTCGCTTCGCCGCCCTATTCTTTTTCGACCACCCAAATATTGCGATAGCGAACGGGGCAACCGTGGTTTTGCAAGAAAATCGGGCCCTTCGCAGAACTGGCTTTAACCGGAGCCGCGGTGGTATTGCGATCACCCGGAAGCTCAACGTCGTCGTGGATTTTGACGCCATTGTGATAGACGGTCATCCGCGGCTTCGAAACCAACTTGTCGCCTTCGTATTTGGCAGCGGTATATTCAATGTCATAAGTCTGCCAGCTCAGTGGCGGATAGCACATGTTCAAGTCGCAATCCTTGACTGAGTAGATCCCGCCACATTCGTTTCGCTTGCCTTCCAAACCAAACGAATCGAGCATCTGGACTTCGTACTTTCCTTGAACATAAATCCCACTGTTTCCGCGACCTTGCCCACGGTCTTTCGGCATATAGGGAAGTCGGAATTCAATGTGAATCTTGTGGCTGCCAAAGACCTTTTTGCTGGTAGTGCCTTGCATTAAGGTCTTGTCATCGGCCATCTTGCCGTTCTTCCAACCGTCAGCGTTGGCCCCGTCAAACAGGACGACCGCACCCTCAGGAGGTTTCGCGCCAAGGGTTTTGCTTTTGCGATGAACTTTCTTCATCGATCCAAGTTCGACCCCGTCAAGCGTTTCGACAACGATTTCACCATCACTCAACTCACCGATCCCCCGATCGCTTTTGAATACGACCGTTCCATCTTTCAATTCGCCGTCTTCGATCTCCATTTTCTCTTCGCCATTCCAACCGTTGCCAGGAAGGCCACCGGGAAAGCCAACGGCAGAGAATTTGCCATCGCCCAACGCAATCACCTGAACACCAAACTTCGATTTATCGTCGCCGGGGCCAACCATGCCCTCGTACTCACCCTGAAGTTTGAAATCGGAATCGGCTTTTGCCGGATCCGTGTAACGGGGCTTCTTGTTTTTCTGAGCCTCTGCCAAGCCAGGTAACAAAAGAAGCAATCCAACTAGCAAGAAAGCGGTAACGCTTGTGTTTCGTTTCATTTCCAAGTCCTCAAAAAGCAAGTCGAGTCAGCTTCGATTTTATCACAGAAATCGCGCAACTGGGCCCAGCTTCGAGTGCTTCAAAAAGATGAAAAGAATCGTTCAGCCTGGCGAAAGGCGAACGTCCATTTCGCGCGCCCACGTTGCAATGTGAGCGCGCACCTTCCTGAGTCAACGTCAGAATGGCAGGAATCGCGAGATGTCCAGTCCGATCACGAACAGCATCAGGCAGATGATAAACACCAAACCAATCATGGTGAGAATCTGCTGCATTTTCTCGTTGACAGGCCGTCGGAAAATCCCTTCGTAAGCCAGGAATACCATATGCCCCCCGTCCAAAATCGGAATCGGCAAGAAATTCACGATGGCAAGATTCGCACTCAACAAGGTCAAGAACAAAAGCAGGCGTGCCGTGCCCTCAGTCGCTTCCATCGTCGCGACGGTCGCGATGGTTCCGGGACCGCCCAACAAGGTAACCGGCAAATCTCCACGAACGAGTTTCTTGAGAAACTTGAGAATCCGGGTCATGTCGTTACCCGTTTGTCGCAATCCCAGCGTGAATGCTTCCCAGAGCGACTTTGCTTCATAAACCTCGGTATGAGGCATCAAACCCACCCCCCGGGTTTCCAGGAACATATCCTTACTTTCGACCGGAGTGAGCGTCGCTTCGACTTCCGAGTCGCCACGCTTGACCGAAATCGTCATCGGAATTGCGGGTCGGAAATATTGAAGAACGGTCATTTGGAACGAAGCCCAAAACAGTTGTTCGCCGTCGAACACCATTTTTTCCTTGACGGTGTCGGGAACCCATTTCGATTTTCGTAATTCCTTGGTCAGCTCAAACTCAACGGCGGTCACTTCATCACCGACTTTGAGTTGGCCTTCGGCTGGGCTGCCAGGAACGATTTCCTTGACGTTGTGGGTCACCTCAAAGGCGATACCGAGCGGGTCGCAGCCGATGATGTTCTGAACGTTGGCGACCGAGTTTTGTCGTGGAAGCCGGGGTTTGATCTTGAGGGTCTTATCGACTTGCTTGCCATCTTCCGTTCGGGTCACAACAAGATCAATTGTTTTGTCGGACTGGTCACGGGCAATCAATGTCATCCGCTGCGGCAGCGTAAACGGATCACCAATGTCTTTGCCATCGATTGACTTGACGATATCACCTTTCTGGATTCCCGCAGCGGCGGCCGGCGAGTTGATTTGTACCGAAACGACCGGTCCGACTTCAAAGATGATGCCGGTTTCCATCATTGCCAGAGTTGGAATCTTCGTCGTGATTTCTTCAAAGGATTCGGGATCATCCTTCTTTGCACGTTTGAGGATCACTTCGACTTCCTGATCGAAGTAACGGGACAACTCACCTGTCACGGCCAGGCCACTTGTCGTTTCGGTCCCGTTGATCTTGTGAAAGTAATCGCCTGCCTTGATTTCCACGGTGGCCTTTGCGGCTGCCGCATTTTCGCGAATCGAATCGTCCCCGGGGCCAATTTGATTGGTTTGCCATGAATTCAGGCCGAGCATGGCAAAGTTCTTGAACTTGCCTTTGAGGAACCCTTTTTGCGGCGTTAGCTTCAAGGGGTTTGCCTGCGATTCACCGTCGCGAATCACCATCAAAGACATTTCCGTTTCGCCTTGCATCACCGTCGATTCGACAAGATCACGAAAAGGAAAATAGGTCGTTCTGGTATCGACGCCGTTGACCTCGGTAATGTGAGTACCCGCCAAGTCATTTTCATAACCGGGGCCACCTGGCAAGACTCCGCCAATTTTGGTTGGGGTGTAGGTAACGCCCATCCAAAACGCAATCGTCGCAAAGATCACGGCAAAGATCAGGTTGAAAACAACTCCCGCCGAAATAATCGCCATCCGCTGGAGTACGGTTTTGGCTTGATAGTTCCTCGGGTCCATCTCGGATCGATCAATCGGACCCGCGCCGATCGGATCGTACCCTTGTTTGGCTTTTTCAGTCGAAGTCGAAGTTGATTCGGACTCAGCGTCCGCGCCATCTTCTCGCTCGGCGCGTTGCCCCTCAATTTTGGACGGATTGTCTTCCTGGCCGAGCATTTTGACGTAGCCGCCCAAGGGAAGAATCCCAATCCCGTATTCGGTCTCACCCCATTTGAATTTGATCAGGGCACGGGGAATGATCACCCGATCACCGATCTTGATGTCGGCAACATCAAAGCCGACATAAAATTTCTCGCATTTGACACCACAAGCTTTCGCGAGCAAAAAGTGCCCCAGCTCATGCACAAAAATGACCATGCCCAAGCCGAGAATGACTTTTCCAATCGCCCACCACGAGTAGGGGTCCAACCAGGAAAACTCAGCCATCAACAAAGGAAAGTTTACGCCAAAATCCACTTACTAATCTCCTGACGAGCCCAACGATCCAGGCGACCTAAAGTCTCCAAATCCGGATCGGGATCAAACTCATGCTGGTTTAAAACGTCGCGAGTCGCGCTGACGATATCATTGAAACTGATACGACCGTCGACAAAAGCCTCGACAGCCGCTTCATTTGCCGCATTGAGCACAACGCCTGTTGTACCGCCTCGCTCAACAACTTCAAATCCTAATTCCAGCGACGGAAACTTTTCGCGGTCAGGCGGAATCAGTTCCAACGTCGCCATTTCAGACCAATTCATACGACGGGCTGGACCATCCAGGCGGTCTGGATAAGTCAAAGCGTATTGAATGGGCATCTTCATGTCCGGCGGACTCATTTGAGCAACGACCGAACCGTCGGTGAATTCTACCATTGAATGAATCAAAGATTGAGGGTGGACCATGACATCCAGCCGGTCCACATCCAGGTCGAAAAGCCAGCGAGCCTCGATGATTTCAAGCGATTTATTCATCAGGGTGGCTGAATCGATCGTCACTTTCGGCCCCATTTTCCACGTTGGATGGGCCAAAGCCTGGTCAAGTGTTGCCTCGGCAATTCGTTCTTTGGGCCAGTCGCGAAAAGGACCACCGCTGGCCGTCAGGATTACCTTGGACACTTCATGCGACTTTCCGGCCTGAAGTGCCTGAAAAACGGCGCTGTGTTCACTGTCAACTGGGAGAATCTCTGCTCCCGATTCCTTTGCGAACTTGGTTACAATTCCGCCCGCAACGACCAGCGTTTCTTTATTTGCCAGGGCGACCCTTTTTCCGGCCTTCACCGCCGCCAGGGTGCTTCCCAGCCCGGCGCTACCAACCATGGCTGCCACCACACAGTCGATATTGTCAGCCGCCACCAACTCGCTCAAGGGCTCATGCCCAACGTGAACCGCGAATGATTCGCTTGAGACGCCGATCCCATTGGCACTTTCAGGATCCGTACAGGCCACCCAGTCAACATCGAACTTGCGACCCAATTCGAAAAGCTCATCGACTTTTCGATGGGCAGACAACCCAACCAGGTTAAAACGTTCGGGCTGTTTCGTGACGACCTCGAGCGTGTTTTTGCCGATGCTACCCGTGCATCCAAGTACGGCGATGTTCATCGGATTTATCATTCGCGGGCCTGGACGACGGAAACGGAAAGAGTTG
>CAYSXI010000081.1:0-21812 GCA_964434955.1 uncultured Pirellulaceae bacterium | reverse complement strand
TTCGTGCGGGCAAATTGGCGAGATTCGCAAATTTTGCTTTCATCCGAGCCACATGAAACCAAAACATACTGAATTGAAGCCGGGTGAGGTTCTTTGCGATTACTGCACCGCCAAATGTTGTCGCTATTTTGCCTTGCCCATTGATGAACCGGAAACCTTCGATGATTTCGAGTTCATTCGTTGGTACCTGTTACACGACCGGGCATCCGTTTTTGTCGAGGATGGCACCTGGTACATCCTGGTGCATACGACTTGCAAACATTTGCAGGATGACCATCGATGCGGTGCTTACGAAACGCGACCAAGAATCTGTCGAGAGTATTCTACGGACGATTGCGAGTACGAAGACAACTTCACCTACGATCACTATTTCGAGTTGCCCGAACAGGTTTTCGAATATTGCGAGGCCCGTTTTTTTGATCCTGGTGATCCTGGTTTTCGGACCAAGAAACCTGAGCCTTTCCCAATCCTGTAAATTCGCACCTTCATTCGAATACACTCCGTGAACAAAAAAGCACTTATCCAACCGAGAACACTTCGTGGGTTCCGCGACTTTCTTCCCGAAACGATGATGCCCCGCGAGATGGTCATCACCACGGCTCGAAGAGTCTATCGTTCGTATGGCTTTGTACCGATCGATACGCCGGTTCTGGAATACCTTGAAATCTTGACCGGCAAAGGCTCGGAAGAAACCGACCGCCAGATGTATTCCTTCGAAGACAACGGCGGTCGCAAGGTGGGCATGCGATTCGATCTCACGGTACCACTTGCCCGTTTTGTTGCCCAACACATCAACGACCTTGGTACGCCATTCAAACGGTACCACATCGGCAAAGTATGGCGAGGTGAAGCGCCACAAGCCGGCCGCTATCGTGAATTCATGCAATGCGATTTTGACACAATTGGCACGACTTCAATCGTCTCCGACATCGAAACCGCCTTGATCATTCACGATCTGATCCGAGCAATTGGTTTTGAAAAATTCACGATTCAACTCAACAACCGCAAAGTGTTGACCGGACTACTCGAGAAATTGGAGTTGCAGTCCTATTCAACGGAGGTGCTGCGGGCGCTCGACAAGATTGCCAAAATTGGTTCGCAAAAAGTTTCCGAAGAAATGATGTCGACCACGGACGCAAACCAGCAACAAGTCGACGCGATATTGAAATTCGCATCCATTGACGGAAACAATCACGAGATTTTGACGGAAGCTGAAAAACAGCTAGGTGGCAACGAGACGGCCAGCGAAGGGCTCCATCAATTGCGGCAAATCGTCGATGCCGCCAATTCAGCAGGTATCACAGAATCCAACCTCAAGGTGAGTATTAGCGTTGCACGGGGACTCGACTATTACACCGGTACCGTTCTTGAAACCTTCCTCGGCGACCTTCCCGAAATCGGAAGTGTCTGTTCCGGCGGGAGATACGACAATCTTGCCAGCGTTTACACCAAGCAGCTTCTCCCTGGCATTGGTGCATCCCTGGGCCTGGACCGTTTGCTGGCAGCGATGGACCAACTGGGAATGTTGCCGCAAACCAAAACCGGCGCGGATTTGCTGATTGTTTTGTTTGACCGAGATCGGCTTAACGAATACGTAGCGATTGCCAATGCCTTGCGTGCGAATGGAATTGGTGTGGAAATCTATCCGGATGCGAAAAAAATGGGGCAACAATTCAAATACGCGGATCGAAAAGGATTTGCTGCGACACTTGTCGCGGGTTCCAACGAATTCGAAAAAGGCGTCGTGCAAATCAAGTGGCTGGAAAGCGGGGAGCAGCTGGAAGTGCCTCACTCCGAGGATTGCAATGAGATAGTCGATTACCTCAAAACTCGCCTGGGGCGCTAAGCGAATTGCGGTTTCGAGATGACACACAACCGTTTTGTCCACCAACGTCATAAGCCACCAAGCGAATTGGAACGCCCGCGCGACCTGATCCTCGCCTGTCCTTCGCTAAAGTCGAACGTCAACTTTTCGCGAATCGTTCGACTCGCCGGCTGCTGCGGAGTTCGGGAAGTCATCACCAGTGGAACAGGAAAGGCCGATCCCACGATTGCCCGCGACGGCCTGGAGGTCGTTGAAATTGTGGTGAGGCGTTCGCTTGATCCATCGCTCAAAAAGCTCAAGGAGCAAGGCAAGACGCTGGTTGGACTTGAGCAAACAACCCATTCCCGGTCGCTTTACGATTTTCAATTTGAACGGAACACCGTTCTCGTCATCGGCCATGAGCGAAACGGGATCCCCGAAAGCACGTTGGCACTTCTCGACCACGTGGTCGAGATTCCCGTTTTTGGCAAACCCTTCAGCTACAACGTAGCAACCGCAACCTCCATGTTGCTTTACGAGTATTGTCGCCAGTTCCCTCGCGGGTAGATCGAGGAGTTCTGGGCATCCAGGTTCCTTCTACGGCGATTCTTGCCTGATCTTTGCGCTTGCGTTCAAAAATTAAAGTTTGCGGTTGAATGCGAGTTAGATACAATAATCACATTACGGGGCTTTTCTTTTCTTGCCCACACCTCACCTTTCCCACCCATGAGGCTCCCCGTGGAAAATCAAACGATTGGACCTTTCCAGGTCCAGGAAAAACTTGGTTCGCACCGGCGGCACCAGGTCTATCACGCGATCCAAACTGAGCAACAGCGTGACGTGGCGCTCAAATTCATCAAGCTTCCTCCCAATGTCCCACTGGAAGATGCGCTCAAAAAAATTCAAATCGAAAGCGACCAGCTCAAGGATCTAAACCACCCGAACCTGGTGAAGTTTTACGGCGCCGGACTTGAAGACAATCAAATCTTTTTTGCCTCACGCTTGATCAAGGGAGAGTCGCTGGCAACGCTGCTGAGCCGTCGATCGCGACTGACCGCGGACCTGGTGATCGACTTCGCCAAGCAAATCGCCTCCTGCTTGAGCTACATTCACAGCAAGGGCCTGATTCATTCAAAATTGACACCTGACAAAGTCTTGATCGAGCGGCGGGGCCTGGTTCGGTTGATTGACGTTCGCCTGAATCGGGCAAGGAAGCGTCGATGGGACGCACCCAGAAGGCACCAAATGGAAATCGCCGCCTACATGGCACCCGAAGTCCTGGTCGGAAAAGGGGCGACACGTCAGTCAGATTTCTATTCGCTGGGGGTTTTGATGTACGAAATGCTCACCGGCGAACTGCCCTTCGAACCGGACACTTTGAATCGAATGATTCGCCTCAAGAAAAATGGCACGGTCACACCAATCAGCGAGCGTGCGATCAATTGTCCGATTTGGCTTCAACAAGTCGTCATGTCACTTCTGGATCCGAACGCCAAAAAGCGGCCCGCGGATGGAAGCGAAATCGTCGTGGCCCTGGAAGAAATCAAAGCATTCGACAAAAAGAAACAATCGACGTTTTTCGAATCCTTCCAATGGCGGGATAGCGAACCCGTGCCCGAGGAGGAATTGGAGAGCGGCGTGGTGGAATCCCGTGGTAATCTGTTCGCCTCGTTCCTGCGAAGCGAAAAACCCTGGTTTCAAAACACGCTGGTATTGGGCGGTGGTTTGGTGGTTTTACTGGCGGCCATGATCGTCGGTGGTATTGTGGCCAGTCTACCACCCTCGTCGGACGAGCTCTTTGACGAAGCCACCCGACTGGTGGAAGTTGGCGGGACCGATTGCCTGCAAAAGGCAATTGAAAATTACCAAACCGTCATTTCCGCGGATGACGATTCCGATCTGGTGGCGAGATCGGAAAAACGCATGATCGAGACGCAGAGAAAACTCCTGCTTCACAAGGCGGAATTTGGCGGCTCGATTCGTGATCCAAGCACCACGCGAGCGTTCTACAACGCTTATCAGGCCGAAAAAGAAGGCGAATACGAAAAGGCCCTGGTGCGTTACCGAAGGCTGATTCAACTGACCCAAGGCAAGGGTTCCGATCAAGCGATCCACGAGGAAGCCATCGCTCGAATGGATCGCCTCGAAATGCGCGTTGATGAAATCGAATCAAAAACGCTCATCATTGACGACTTGATTCGCGATGCTCGAATGGCAATTACCAAGAATGAGTTCGCTGAAGCGAGAACCATTCTCAATTCGATTATCAAGAAGTACTCGGAAGACTCCGACTTGCGTTGGGCCATGGAACGGGTTCGCGCGGAATTGCGCAAGCTGGATTCTTGACGAACTACTCGGCCGTTGTTGGGTCGATGATCGAAGTAATCTGGCTAATTGAGTTCGCTGGGAACCCGCCCTTTTCGGCGTGCTCTCGAACGGCATCCTCGTCCGGAGCAATATAAACACAATAGACTTTATCCGCGGCAACGTAACTCTGGACCCATTGAATCTGTGGGCCCATCTCGTTCAACACCGCGCAAGACTGTTGAGAAATGGATTGCAATTCCCCGGCGCCCAGTTTGCTTGCGCCCGGGATTTCACGTTCGATCAAGTATTTCGGCATGTTCATTCCTTTCGTTGAACCAGAAATTGTCGGCCCGATATAAAAAATTCGCAAGTCCGCATTTTTAGTCGGCGAGGACTTGGACCCAGATGGCATCGCTAACCAAGACACCCCTCGCCGTGAGCCGAAGGTTCTCATCGATTTGAATGAGTTGATTTTCCAACAGCGAATCCAAAAGAGATGGCGGAATTAGCGATTCAGGCTTCACGCCAACTTTTTCCTCGAATTCATGTCGATTCACGCCCGCGATTTGACGCATTCCAAAAATCAATCTTTCTTTCGCAAGAAGTTGTGCGTCCAATGTGTCGACGACCTGAATTGGAAACTGCTTGTCACTCAACTTCTTCAAATAAGTAGAAACGCTTTCGTGATTCCGAACTCGGGTTTGGCCATCAAAACTTGCCGCTCCCGGTCCAAAAGCCAGGTACGAGTCCAGATTCCAATACATTCGATTATGCCGGCATTCGTAACCCGGGATCGCGAAACTGGAAATCTCATATTGGGCCATTCCATGGTCGCGTGCGGACTCCTGAGCTGCTTCGTAGAGTCGCGCACTTGCTTCGTCGTCGACGTCAAGGGACTCGCCTTTGGCGGCACGACTTCCAAAGCGGGTTCCCTTCTCAATGGTTAGCCCGTAGGTCGAGAGATGCTTGATGCCCAGCCGCATCGCCGACTCGAGGTCGGCTTTCCAGCTTTCCAACTCTTCTCGAGCGGAACCAAAAATCAAATCCAACGAAAGATTGCGACTGACCGCACAACAAAGCTCCACAGCGTGCTCGATATCCTTTCCGCGATGGGTTCGTTCGAGAAACTCGAGTTTTTCCCGGTCAAAGCTTTGGGCGCCAAGACTAAATCGATTCACGCCTGCCGCCTCCCAACCGGCGCACCTTGCCGGGTTCACGTCATTGGGATTCGCCTCAATCGTAAACTCAAGCTCCGGAGCAAAATCGAATCGGCAGCGCAAAACCTCGATGATTTGATTGAATTGGGTCGGTGTAAGATGACTGGGAGTACCGCCCCCCAAAAAAAGCGATTCAAGTGGAAACGAGGAAAGATCGAAACCTTCGCGGTTCCACTTATCCGACACCAGCTCAATTTCGGTCTCGAGGCACTTCAAAAAATCGTCAATCAGATAGTCGCGATTCGCGACGAGGGCAAAATTACAATACCCGCATCTTTGTGAGCAAAACGGGATGTGAACATAGATTCCTCGCGGCGGTTCGATGCGACCTGAATTCAATTCCCAATTCATGACGCACCTCACCATCCGAGAATTCTAAATCCACAAATGAAAGCGGCCGTCCATCATGTCCGGCATCACTTTTTCGACCAGGCTGCGAGCCTGCTTCGGACTATATCGTGTGCTCAAGTGACCGGCGACAATCAACTCGTTCTCGAATCGATCTTTCCGTTTCAAATAGTCGTCGATATGCATGTGACCATTTTTGTGGATTAACTCCTTGCGATGCCCCGGAGCAACAAACGTTAACTCCGTGATCAAAACTTGGACCTGATAAAAGATGGGATTGTCATCCAAGCCTTTCGGAGAACTGTCGCCAAGATATCCCAAAATGGGCAACCGATGTTCGGCCGTCACTTCCACGCCGCTTTCTCGAAGGTCGCGAATTTCCTCACCGGAACAGTCGCGATACTCCTCCTTTAATTTGTTTCGACGCTCATGAATCACGTAGCCAACGCTGGGTACGGTATGCCAAGTCTTCACGACATCGATTACCAACTCCCGAGAAAACTCGATTTCGTCACCCGGTACAACACCCACCAAGTCGCAAGGCAATCGCCCTCGATCCAATCGACTGAACCCAGATAAGATCTGCTCAACCGCGGGGATCGCGTATTCGGGCAGGTAGATGGTCGGCGGCTCCATCTTCATCAAACGCCGTCGAGCGATATAGGACGGTAATGCCGCGATGTGATCCAGGTGGGTGTGGGAAATGAGCCAGGTCGACGTCCCCATGAAATCCCAGGGATGCGCGCCAAGGTCAAACCCCATGTTCAATTCCGGCACTCGCCAATAGGTCTGCACCGCCGCCCGCGAATATCCCTCGATCGTCAAATCGCGGTGGCGAATTTTCTTGGATGGTGCATTGTCGAGCATGGTTCTTTTCCTGGCAAAATCATGTCGACATGACATTCGCCAAACAATTCGGGTTCACCCGATTTTCGCTGGAGTTTAACGCTCAATCTTTGGAAGCAAAAGGGGATTCCGTGTTTCCATCCGGATTCATCGTTTTGGTTCTACTCAAACTGAAAATCGAATTCTGATAAAATGACTGGATTGCCTATCAGTCTTTCTTGGTGAACATGATGCGAATCTCCACCCTCGGTTTGTTTTTCTTGTTGTTTGGGTTCGTCGTTTCGACTCACGCTTTTGGCGTTGACGACAAGCCGCAAAAAACTGCAAAAGCCCGCAAGCCCAATATCATTTTCCTGCTCGCCGATGATCTTGGATATGCGGAACTCGGATGTTACGGACAGGAATGGATCAAGACGCCAAACATTGACTCGATTGCCAGGAACGGCATCAAGTTCACCCAGTTTTATTCGGCTCAAGCCGTTTGTGCTCCTGCACGCTGTTCACTGATGACGGGTTACCACCAGGGACATTCATACATTCGAGGAAACGGAAACCCGAAACATCGACGCGGAAAAGGCAAGCCAGTCGATCTCTATTTCCCTGGGCAGCATCCGATCCCGGACGAAACGCTTACCATCGCCGAAGTCCTGAAGAAACAGGGATACGCGACGGCCGCTATCGGAAAATGGGGCTTGGGTTACGAAGGTTCAACCGGAGATCCGAACAAACAGGGATTCGACCTGTTTTATGGATTCCTATGCCAAGTTCATGCTCACAATCATTATCCGCGATTCCTTTGGCGCAACGGGAAGAAAGAAATCCTGAAAGGAAATGACCGGACCCTGAATGGTGAAACGTTTTCACAAGACCGTTTTACCGATGTCGCGCTTGAATTCATTCGCGAAAACAAGGACGAACCTTTCTTCCTCTATATGCCTTTCGCCATCCCCCATCTATCAATCCAGGTGACGGAAGATTCCCTGAATGAATACAAAGGCAAGATTCCGGAGCATGACTACAAACACAAAGGCTATCTCGAGCATCCTTTTCCTCACGCCGGCTATGCGGCAATGATCAGCCATATGGATCGCGACATCGGCAAAATTCTCAAACTGGTCAAAGAACTCGGCCTCGAAGAAGATACGCTGGTAATTTTCACCTCCGACAACGGACCGACTTACAATCGGCTGGGCGGAAGTGACTCCGTGTTTTTCAAGTCGGCCGGTCCCTTCAAAGGACGCAAAGGCTCACTTTGGGAAGGCGGAATTCGAGTTCCGATGGTGGCCAGTTGGAAAGGCAAAATCAAACCGGGAAGCAAGACGGATCGAATCAGCGCATTTTGGGACGTTTTCCCAACGCTCAGCGAAGTCGCTCAAGCGAAAGACATTCCTCGCACAGACGGCATTAGCTTCCTGAATCCCCTGCTCGGCAAACAGGCACCGAAACACGAATATCTTTACTGGGAGTTTTCCAGTTACGGCGGCCAGCAGGCGGTTCGAATGGGAAAATGGAAAGCGATTCGTCGAAACCTGATCAAGAAACCCGATAGCCCCATTCAGCTTTTTGATTTGGAATCGGATATCGGTGAAACCAAGGACGTCGCCGCTGAGAATCCGGAAGTCATTGAAAAAATCAAGAAGGCAATGAAAGACTCGCACACCAACAGCAAGCTCTTTCCATTCCCGGCTTTGGACAATCCAAATAACTAGATGAATCTTCGGCCTCAATCCGGCCGAATGGAGAAAAAGGCAAATGGCAAAGGCCAGAAAAAAGCTGACGGTTCCCAAGTTCGTCAGTCGAAAGCAAGACGGTTCGAAGCTGACCATGCTCACCGCCTACGACTACACGATGGCCGTCCTCCTGAATCAAGCGGGTGTCGATTCGATCCTGGTTGGCGACTCCATGGCGATGGTGGTGCAGGGCCACGAAACGACGCTGCCTGTGACGCTCGACGAGATGATCTATCACGCAAAAATGGTGACCCGAGGCGCGCCCGACACGATGGTGATCGTCGACCTGCCGTTTCCAACCAACCATCTTGGAGTGGAAGCCACGATCGCCAGCGCCGGCAGAATCCTTAAAGAAACAGGCTGCACCGCTGTGAAACTCGAAGGCGGCAAGGATCAAGCGGATGTCATTGCGGCTTTGGTTTCTGCAGGAATCCCCGTGTTGGCCCACTCAGGCCTTCGACCGCAGAATGTTCATGCCATGGGCGGATACAAGGTCCAACGCGAGGAAGACAGTTTGATGGCCGATGCCCTGGCCGCGCAAGAGGCGGGAGCGTTCGGTATCGTGCTGGAATGCATTCCTGCCTCAATCGGAAAGTCCATCTCAGAACGTCTTGAGATTCCCACCATTGGCATCGGCGCAGGCCCCCATTGCGATGGACAAGTTCTCGTCATTCACGATTTGATTGGACTGACCACCGGATACGTTCCAAGTTTCGTCAAACCGCTCGCGGATGTTGGCAATCAAATTCAAAACGCCGTCCGACAGTGGGATAGCGACGTCCGCGAAGGCCGATTCCCGAGCGAAGAACAATCGTTCTAAACTTTCGCGCTTAATTCAAGTTAACAAGCCTCGGTCGACTGGCCTCTCGAAGCTCATCCGAAGTTGGAAACGCTGCTTCACCCAAGGCTGCGAAAAAGCCCGATTGCCAAGCGATCACGATACCCGACTAAGGCATGTGCCACCGAGCACCCTGCGTCATCACCATTCATTCAACACACCATTCATTCAACCCATTCGTGCTGGCACAAATCGCAAGTAGATGATTTGGAACTGGGTTGCAGGCTTCCTTTTCCAATGCCGAACGCTGGAACGAGTTTTCGGCACCTGCTGCCCTCTTTGGTCGGCGCGCAAAAAAAAACGCCTCCGAATTCCCGAGGCGTTTTCTCACATGTTTTTCAAGCTATCGCTTGGGTGACTAGCCACCGCAACCACAAGATGGTTGGCAGGCGGGTGCACAAGTTCGCTGACAGCGGCAAACTGGTACTTGAACGCATTCGCGAACCAATCGCAAACGTCGAACGGTACGAGTTCGGCAGCAACCGCAACGGTCTGTGTAGTTTCGCTGTTCGCAAGTACGAACCAATCGAAGACGCGTTTTGGTTTTGTAGCAAGTTTGGCAAGTCGTTGTGCAGCACTGTGGTTGACAACATTGACGTTGTGGCTGGCAGCAACGTACTTTCAAGCAACGTGGCTGGCAGCAGTTAGTTACTTGGCCACAACCACTGTTGCAATCAGCGTTAGCAAGTGCTGGGAATGCAAACAACGAAAAGGCCAAAGCGACGAGTACCCGGTTCATATCAAAATCTCCTTGGGTTAAAGCCGTCTTGAAAACCGGTAAAATAAACAAGCTGTTAAAGTTAAACAACGAGTTCGGCCGGGTCAACGGGCTAGATCCTGCCAATATCTTCGAAAATGCAAGAATCCACGACAATCATGCCACCCCCATTGGGAGTAGCTGCTAGTAGCATTCCGGGTGCTCGAGCTGGCTTCGGCGATAGTATTTCAGGCCGATAAAGAAGAAGCTGCAAAAGCTGACCAACCCGAAAACCGTTTGATCAAACCCATCGAACCAGGTTGTCGCCATCAAAAACGCGGTCACGACCATAGCGGCCGCCGGAAAATAAAATACGCCTGAGAGAATTCCGGCCTTCACAATGAAGGTCATCCCGGCGATCAAGGGCAGGACGGGCGCCAGCGCTAAGGGCTCCAATCCAAGCACTTTTTCCAGCGGGAAAAGCAGGATGATGCAAATCAATCCCGATGCCCATGCATGAGCGATCTGTCGTTCCACAAATGTAACCGGTCCCATCCTTCGGCGCATCCACCAGAAGACAGCGGCCCAGGTTCCAAAACCGGCCGTCCACAGCAAAAGATAGGGCCAGTAAGGATGGCCGGATGACTCGTTGCGAGTCAGGTAATACTCCAGCACATTGGTTAGCACGCAGGCGACCAACAAAACGAGGCTATGCCAAATCCATAATAGCCCCCAGTTTTCCAGGACGTTGGCATGGTGGGTTTCGCGAAACCAACTCGCGATGACTTGGCCAAGCTGCCCCTGACGCGCCGAAATCGGTTCATCATTCAAGAACGCTTCAAGATCGTTCGCTAACTCATCGGCGCTTTGATATCGCAGATCCTGTGGCTTTTGCAGACACCTCATCACGATCATTTCAAGGTCCCGGCTCACACGGCGATTCAACAGTCGCGGAGCAATCACGTCCTGCTCCAACACCATCAAAACCGTATCCACCGCTGAAGCCGCCTGAAAAGGCGGGCGTCCGGTGATCATGTGATAGAGAATCGCGCCCAAGCTATAAATGTCGCTCGCGACACCAACGGTTCCGCGCTCGCTGGCCTGCTCCGGCGACATGTATGCCGGCGTGCCAAGCAATTCGCCCGAACCGGTAATCGAATTTCCATCCGATTTCTTGGCAAGCCCAAAGTCCGCCACATAGGGCAAACCTGATTTGCCAATCAAGATATTGGAAGGCTTCAAGTCTCGGTGCAGCACGCCCTGATCGTGAGCAAATTGAATCGCGCGGCAAATCGAAATCATCATTCGACTCGCTTCACGAGGATCCATTGGCCGCCCCGCCAGCTTGCTCGACAAGTCTTTTCCGGTAATGAACCGCATCGAGATGTAGGGCCGCCCATTCTCCTGACCCACTTCGTGGATCCCGACAATGTTCGGGTGGGTGAGCATCGCGACGGATTCGGCTTCCGCCTGGAATCGCCTTCGTTCCTTTTCCGAAGCCAGCTCGCCTTTCAAAATCATTTTCAGCGCGACGGTGCGATCCAGGCTAATCTGCCGCGCACGGTAGACGACCCCCATTCCGCCACGACCGATTTCTTCCTCGAGCATGTAGTCGCCAAACCGAAACGGCAACTCAATTAAAGGCGTAAACGAGTCACCGGAGTCACTGGCATGGGTACTTTTGTGGCGGCCAACCGCCTGGGTGATCGCGATCATCCCCCAGACTTCCGAGAGATCGGCTTCGAAGTCCGGGTATTCTTTCGCGGCTTGCTCCAGTGAGATTTCGTCCCCGCCCTGCATGCGATCGGCCAGGTCCGAAACGATTTGAGCCAGAACCTGCTCACGGGCTTCAGCTTCTTGGGGCCCCTGGTTCATATTTATTCAACTCTTGAGCAATCACTCGGTTACTTGTTACCAGATTCCTTTTCGTCCATCAGGCTCCGCAACCGGCGAATCGCTCGCAGATAACGCATGCTTGCCGCCGGCTCCGTCAACTCAAGCGCCTCGGCAACTTCCTGGTTGGACAGGTTCTCGTAGTGGCGCATGATGATGATCTCACTATCCGAATCATCCATTTCCGAAATGGCCTGTTCTACCCGAGCTGCCATTTCCTTTTGAAGTGCCGCTGCTGCTGGAGTGAGTTCGTTGTCGCCAAGCTGATTCGCCAACAAAATCGATGATTGGTCGTAGCCCTTGGGAACGGCCATCTCCTGTTCGCGGTCGACACTGCGACGCGCTGAAACCCGGTGCCGCCGGTGCGCGTCGATGATACGATCCTTGGCGATTTGACGAAGCCAGAGATGGAACGTCATCACGGGATTTTCGAGGTAATTTTGAATTCGACGATTGGCTTCAACGAGGACGTCTTGAACCACGTCACTCACGTCGATTCGTGTTCGAATTTTCTGATCCAAACGCATCCGAACCAAGTGCCTCAGTGACTCGCGATGCTTTTCCATCAAGTCATTGACGGCCATATCATCGCCGTCACGAGCACGATCCAGAAGTTCAGTCGTTTTCTCTAGTTCAGGCCACATAGAATTAGTTTACGCTCCCGCACTCGGAAAGACAGTCCTCCAGACTCTCAATCAACCGGTCCATTTGATTTTGTGAATTGTAAAGATGGGCCGAAACCCGAACATACCAACGATCATTCAGTTCGATGATCGGCACCTCAATTTGGTGTTTTTCCCAAAGTCGATGTTGCAACTCCGGATATCCGTTTGCCGCGTCCGGCAGTGGAACCTGTGCCATCGATCCATACCAAGCGTGATCGTCTGGCACAATCGCCTCGGTTCCCAGCTTCGCTTCGAGTTGGCCTCGAACGTAACGGGTAAGATACCTTGAGCGATTCTGAAAGCTCTGGATGCCGATCGACTCCATAAATTCGATCGCTGTTTCAATACTCAGGAAAGCACTCACATCCCGCGTTCCCGACCAAGTGAATTCTTCGGTCCAGTGTTCTGGCAGCGCCGGGAGCAAACGCCCCCAACTTTTGTTGATCGGTTCCATGAATTCATGCCACTTCGGCGAAGCATATAAAAAACCCGAACCGAGGGTAGCGCAAAGCCACTTGTGGCAGCTGGCCGTGTAGAAGTCGCATCCCAATTCATTCAAATTGACATCGACCTGGGCCAACGCATGTGGTCCGTCAATACATACGGCAATTCCACGAGCCTGAGCTTCGCGACAAATTTCCTCAACCGGTAGGATTACTGCCGTTGGCGACGTGATGTGGCTGACAACCATCAGTTTGGTTTTTTGATTGACGTGCTCGAAAAGACAATCGAGAACTTGCTGGCTTGACTCAAAAACAGCCGGAAGCGTTGCGGTAACAACAGCAGCATCGGTCCGTTGGCACCGCCTTGCCCAAATCCGATGCACCGCCCCGTATTCGTGGTCATTTAGTAGGACTTCGTCGCCGGCCTTCAATGGGAAACCGTCGGCAACCACATTCATTGCATAGGTTGCGTTATCCGCGAAGACGAGATTGGATCTCTCCGTGCCCAGAAATTCACCCAAACGGGTGAGCACTCGATCCACGTGCGTCTCCAACTGTCGCACAAAGAAATCCATCGGCTGTTCGTTTAGCTTTTGGATCCATTCTGAACGGGAATCGCGGACTGGCTTTGGCGGAAGCCCAAACGAACCATGATTTAAGTAGGTGGTTCCGGACCTTACCTCCCATTGTTGGCCAAGATCTTCCCAGTCGCGGTCCACGTCGACTCGCCGCTCTTTCAAAGATGTATTCATGCACTCAAAGTAGCCGAGCGAGCTTCATTTCAACAGTAGGTTTCGGTCCATTGCGCGCTGAACGAACATTGACAACGTCAAGTTGCACGAATGGGGAGCAAGCCAAATCGAAGAAAAATTAGACCGCCAAAAAAGTGTCCGCGTAAGTCTCTAAGTAAAAAGGACTTCCATTAATAACCGGAATCGATTCGAAAAATTCACTCGCTGATGGCGCGCTTTTTGCCTTTCGTTGGCGGCTTGATCAGTCGCGAATGCGACTCTTGGGGAACTTATTTTGAAACCTTTATGGTCAGGAGTTTATTGGGGTGACACCAAAAGAGATTCTCGCCTTGTGCAAGGAAAAAGACGTCAAAGCCGTTGATTTTCGATTCATGGATTTTCCAGGGCTTTGGCAACACACGACCATTCCGGTCACACAACTTTCCGAAGATACATTTGAAGATGGACTGGGATTCGACGGATCCAGTATTCGCGGTTGGCAGGAAATTAACGAAAGTGACATGCTGATCATGCCGCAAGCCGACACGGCTTTCCTTGATCCGTTCACCGAACTGCCTACCTTGAACGTGATTTGTGACATTAAGGATCCGATCACGCTGGAAGACTATTCGCGTGACCCGCGAAATGTAGCTAGAAAAGCGGTCAACTATTTGAATTCGACGGGGATCGCGGATACGGCCTATTTCGGCCCGGAAGCAGAGTTCTTTATTTTTGACGACGTTCGTTTTGATCAGAATCCATCGGAAGGGTACTTCCATGTGGATAGTGTCGAGGCCGAATGGAATCGCGGTCGGGATGAAGGCCCCAATCTGGGTTACAAGATCCGACACAAGGAAGGCTACTTCCCATGTCCCCCCATGGATCAAACCATGGACATCCGGAATGAGATGATGCAAACCATGATTGACTGTGGTTTGGACGTCGAATGCCAACACCATGAAGTGGGAACGGCCGGTCAAGCTGAAATCGACCTCAAGTTCCAGGAAATGGTTCGGATGGCGGACCAACTGATGACCTACAAATACATCGTGAAGAATGTTGCCTTCCGTCGCGGAAAAACGGCCACCTTCATGCCCAAGCCGATTTACGGCGACAACGGTTCCGGGATGCATGTCCACCTTTCTTTGTGGAAGGCAGGGGAACCACTGTTTGCTGGTGACGGCTATGCCGGACTCAGTGAATCGGCCCTGCATGCGATTGGCGGTATCCTGAAGCACGCTCCGGCAATTCTCGCGTTTACCAATCCGACCACCAACAGCTACAAACGGTTGGTACCCGGTTACGAAGCGCCCGTTAACTTGGCGTATTCGCAGCGAAATCGCTCGGCCGCATGCCGGATTCCGATGTACAGCCAATCGCCAAAAGCGAAACGAGTTGAATTCCGCTGCCCGGATCCAAGCTGCAATCCCTACTTGGCCTTCAGCGCTCTGCTGATGGCGGCCATTGACGGGATTCAAAACAAACTGGATCCCGGCGAAGCTCTCGACAAGGACATCTATGACTTGCCACCAGAAGAAGCCGCCAATGTCCCGAAGACTCCTGGCTCGCTTGCGGAAGCCCTCGATGCACTGGAAGGTGACCACGAGTTTCTGATGCGTGGCGACGTCTTTACCAAAGACGTTGTCGACACCTGGTTGAGCTACAAACGGGAAAACGAAGTCGACGCGCTTCGCCTCCGACCTCATCCCTACGAGTTTTGCCTCTACTATGACATTTAAGTCGCGATGCCTTGCCGGATGAGCGCGAAGGCTTGCCGGTTGAGAACGATTTGCCCGGCTTGGTAATTCAGGTTGTAACGGTTTCGACGCGCGACCAATTGGCGTGCGTCACTCCCCGTTCAAGCTTGTGGATGCAAATTGATTCGCGCGTTGGCGCAAAATTGGTTCCCTTTGGTGGATTCAGAGGGAAAAATGAAATCAAATGGTGGGCGAAAACATTGTGATTGATATCACAGACGTTTTTGTCACCACAAAAGTGATTGCCGATTGGCTTCACTTGCGTACAATTCCAATGGTGCAGCGGTTGATCCCCCGCACACCATTTTTCCGGTCGAGTTCACCATTACCCCAACAACTCGACCGGTTTTTTTATGCGCCCTGCACAATCATGCGTTACGAGCGCTAATTACACATGCGTTACGAGCCCTAATCAAATACAAGCACGAAGCGCAAGCGTGTGAATTCGCTCGGTAGGTCACCTCGGCGGATCACGCAGATCACCTCGGCAGACCACTAGGGGCAGAGACACGAAGTACACGGAGTCGTTGGTTGGAGTGTCCTTAAATTCCGAGTTCTCTGTGCCTCGGTGCTTAGAATTCGGTCCCAGTTTTTATTGAGACTAATTTTCGGGCCGCGCACAAAAAAACCGCCCGAAGGCGGTTCGATGAAACTCAATAGGTGGTCAGTTTGCCGCCTAACGCCATTGGCGTTTGCCGATTCCACCTTTGATTTTTCCGTTTCCATCTTCCTCAGGGGTTACCCCCAGCACGATATCGAAGTTGGCTTGCAACTCCCCAATTTTTGAACCTTTGACTTGTTTGAAGTCCGCAACAATGGCGTCGCGAAGTTTGGCATCGCGAATCTGACGAAAAACACCATCGCGTTCATTCAGCTTCTCGCCTTTGATCAGGATTTGCGAAGTAAACACTCGCTTGCCATTGCGACTAACGGCCACGTGAATGTGGGGCGTTCGCCCGGGATATTTAACGGGCTTGATGGTGCGGAAATAGTAGTTGCCTTTCACGTCCGTCAAAAACCGTCCGTATCCCTGGAAGTTCTTGTCGTAATTCTCACGATTGTCCGAACCCTTATGCAAGTAAGCCCCGTTGTTGCAAACTTGCCAAATTTCAACAAAGGCGTTACGAATCGGGTTCCCTTTGACATCCGTGACTTTTCCTGTCAGATGCGTGATCTCACCGACGGCAGGCGTAATGGAGTCGTTGATAATTAGAAGGTCGTTGTCGGTATCCAGCGGAAGCTTGTCAGGATAAAAAGGCCCTTCGGTCATGGTTGGCGTCTCGATCAAATCTTCGGCAAACAGACCGGGCGTCGTAAAGTAAGCGGCACCAGCAACCGCTGCTGAACCTAGAGCCATTTTGTGAAGGACTTCTCGTCGGTTTGGAATCCAGAGTTGTTTCATGGTTCTATCCTGAAAGTTGTCTTGCGTTTAGAACGAGTATATCGGCCGAAAAACTGGAAAGACAAATGCATTTCGGCCGTTTCCAAAAAAAAGCAGCTACGCGCTTCGTCCTGTCTCTGCAATCGACAACTTGATCCCTACAATGTCGAAAAAACAATCGGTGTGAAATGAAAAAGACAGTTTTAGTTCTTTGTACAGGCAATTCGTGCCGCTCTCAAATGGCCGAAGTGATCTGGAACCAGGCATCTGAAAATTGGGAGGCATTTTCTGCGGGCTCAAATCCGTCAGGTTATGTTCATCCACTGGCCATCGAAGCCATCAAGGAACTGGATTTCCCGGTCGACGGTTTGGAAAGCAAACACGCCGACCTGTTTGCCGACAAAGAAATCGACCTGGTTGTGACAGTTTGCGATCACGCCAAAGAAACATGCCCCGCCTATCCCGGCGCCAAAGAAACGTTGCATTGGCCATTCCCCGATCCTGCCGATGCGGAAGGCACGGATGAGGAAAAAATGGTCGTATTTCGCCAGGTCCGTGATGATATCCAAACGAAAATCCAATCTTACCTTGGGTAATCGAGGGCGTTGAAAATCCGGCACAAGCGGACGATCTCGCGATTGACCGATAATTACACGGGTGCCCGCGAAAAACAATTCAATCTACCTGGACCGCGGCAACCCGCTGCTTCATTTTTTTCCAATCTGGACCACCTCCATGAATCAAATTGAGCTCGATACCGAGACCATCGAAGATGCCAAACAGCTCATCCAGATGGCGTTGAATGAGGATGTCGAAGGTGGAATCGACATCACGAGTTGGGCCACGATTCCTGAATCCGTCTCGGGCTCCGCCAATTTCGTGGCAAGAGAAAAAGGGATCGTCTGCGGAATCGCCATTTGCCAGTTGATCATCGAGAATCACGGCCCGTCGATTCAATTCCAAGCTCATGTTCATGACGGCGATCAAGTTGAACCAGGGCAAACTTTGGCAACGATCTCGGGAACAACGAGACGGCTACTCACGCTGGAACGTACCTGCCTAAACTTCCTCGGACGCCTGTCTGGAATTGCAACACTGACCCGACGCTTCGTCGACAAGACCAAGGGCACCAACGCGAAAATCCTTGATACACGCAAGACGACACCCGGCTGGCGAAGACTTGAAAAATTCGCCGTGCAATCGGGCGGAGGCGCCAATCACCGTATGGGGCTTTTCGATGCGATCCTGATCAAGGACAACCACTTGGCGATGTGCGGAGAATTAAGCGGCGACAACAAACGAGGTATTCGCGAGATATTGAAGATTGCCAACGAGTGGAAGAAGGCGAACGCGGAGCAACTTCCGAAAGGACTTGAAACCATTATTCAATTGGAAGTGGATTCGTTGGAGCAATTTGAGGAATCGCTCGACGGTGATGTCGACATTGTGCTCCTGGACAACATGGGCCCAGACCGCTTGGAAGAAGCCGTTCGAATGCGAAATGAACGTGCACCCCAAATTCTGCTGGAAGCCTCGGGCGGAGTTAACCTGGAAACGGTCGCGGCCATTGCGCAAACCGGCGTCGACCGAATCAGCATTGGTGCTTTGACCCATTCGGCGACGAACTTTGATATTGGCTTGGACTGGTCTCAATCATCCAATTAGCTTGGAACCGTTACCCCATTGGAATGATGGCGTGCCCCAAACGTGCCTGACATGCTTTCGAAATTGGGTGAAGGCTCAGCCGATCTTTCCGACGGCCCAATCGTCATAGAGTTGCCGCAATGCATCGCGAATGTTGCCTTGATGTTGGCGCCAAAGTTCAACCGCCAACGCATCGAATTCGGGACCTTCATAGTCAAGCGTTTCCAGGATCTGCCTGAGAAGCAATGGCGAAGTACGGCAACGGATAAGCGTTCTTAGGCGACAGGGCCGATGGACCGTAACGACCAAACCGCCAAAGCGTTTCGTTTTCCAAAACAAGTGCTCCCGGCCCAACAGGCTCATTCGTTCGATTCCATCAACCAGGAAAACGGCATTCGCTTCCGCCGACGCCAATTTCAATTTCCACTCGTGCCGAATCTCTTCCGGTTCGCGCGGAACAAACCAATATTGAGTTGACCGGCCCTCTTTCAAAAGCCGTTCATTGAGTTCCAGCATGAGTGTGGTTTTGCCGCTTCCCTGTCGACCAACCATCGCGCCCCGATTTCCGCTTGAATCGAGAGTCGCGACAAATGAATCCCAGTCTCCGTTCTCGAATCGGTAGGAGATCGCTTCCGTCCGATGCACGGCAAACGGATTGTCGCCGGCACGTCGGGATTTCAAAGCCCTTATCGAATTCATGCTCGCGTCCAATTCATGCTTTCTGGCTGGGGCTCAACGACGAATCTCCCAAAGACGAATTCACAACTACGAATCCTTCGCATATTGAAGACGGACTTCGTGGGCGTCGGGACCGATCATCACTTGGACCGAGCTTGTGTTTCGGCTCGGCAGCAACGTCGCCTCGATTTCCCAATCCAGCGTTACCAGCTTGCCGGAAAAACTATAGGGCCTGCGAGGAGCGACCAATTCGAATGCGATGCGTCGAGTACCGGGCTCCACCGACTTCACCAATTCCTCAACGATCATGGTGTCCCGTGTACCTTTTCCGGAGGTCGTCCACAGAAGGCGAATTTCCACGCTCGTCGCATTGGTTTCACCGCCACAATCAATCTGCCCACGAATGACTTCGCCAGGTTGGAATCCTCGAGTTTCCTTGTCGATCTTGATTTCGAACATATTGCTTATCCCTGTGGCTTGACTCGAAAAGGAAATGAGAATTTCACGTCAGGCCAAAGGGCGATATCTCCATGGACTTCGACGGTCCAAACGACGCTATTGTTATCAGCTTCAAAGGTGTGCATCGTCGAAGCGGGAATGTTCACGGTCTGGTTTCCAAAATCCATCTCCGAATGGTTCGTTGTGTCGATAATGGGAATCGTTCTAAAAACGCTTTTATCGGTATGTGTCGAAGTCCCTCTTCGATACGTCGCCGACTCGGTTCCTGCGAGTTCAATTTTCAGATTTCGGAAACGTCGAACATTCCCACTAAATTCCCAAGCTAAATCCACGCTTTGGCCAAGTGCGACCGCTCCGGAACTCATGGCAATCTCGACTTTGGGATTGAACATGGCGAGCAGCGAGTGAAAAAAGAACACAATCATGCCAATCCCAACGAGAACAAACGGGACCAGGAAAAGCCCTACGCAAATGTTCTGACCGGCAAATCCCCCATCCAATAAGTTGTAAACGAAGATACTGACAATTCCATTCCAGAAAAGACTAATGGCTCCCGCGATCAGCAGCGTCTGCAACCGTGTTGCCGACGGCTTCAACTTTTGCGGCTTGCTCCACTCTTCGTCTTCTTCATCGGCTTCGTAAATGTAGATGTCTGAGCCATCGCTCGATGAAGCGTGTTTGGCCATCTGCCCGGACATTTCGCTCGCTCGACGTCGTCGAACTTTGCTCCGTTCCACTTTACCGAACAAACCCCAATACAAAACACCCAGACCAATCAACATGAATGGCAAAGGAAAGAACATCCAGAACGTGAACGGCGAACCACGTTGCAGCACGGAATCCGAAGGTTTTTTGGGATTGTAAAAGCAAGTCGCTTTGGCATTCTTCGGATATTGCCCGACGTCCTTGTTGGCATTCTTTCGCGATGAGGTGACGATTCCAAATCGTATTTTGTCGCCTTCATATCTTTGCTTGTCGACGGTGTATTCGTATGTGATTCGGGCGTTGTAACTCGTTCCGCCCTCATCGTCATGGCTGACATCCACTTTGCTGGACAAGATCCGGCAATCCGTCGACTCCCAAGACTTGGCGGCTTGCCAACGAAGTACCGGATTGATCGTGATCATCCAGAAAAAGAACGCTCCCCCTGAGAAAAAGAAGATCCCAAATACCACGGGGAAAATTCGGGAACAACCTGTCGCCTGGTCCTGGTTCGATTTTGATCGAGTATTCATTAAGTATCTATTCGCACAAAGAATCGCAACCTTGAACGATTCGCCCTCCCAATCCATCTCAAAGGCGAATATTTCCTCAGATAGGTTGGTCGCTAACGGGTTTTTTACGCAAGCCCGAACGGAACCTGCCGTCTCTTCAACTTATCTTAAAGAGTTTTCAGGAAATCATTCACACGCATCGTCGGCTTTTCTACACAAACTTCAACTAACCTCATTTTCAAGGCTCAAGATCGCGGACTTTTGCACCCCTCGTTGCAAGATCGCGGGTCCCGAATGCGGCGTGCGCCCAAAGTCGCTCGTCCATGCTCTTCATTTCTCGAGAATGTAATATTCCGGCAAATGGACGGTGGCCTTCATGATTTTGAGAAACGAATTGGCGCTCGTCATGCACTGGTAGGATATGAGTCTTCTCAGTCGAGTATTTGGCAAGAAATTGGCGAAACGATTGAATGTTCGTCAGCGTTTCCAGCTTGATCACAATTCGGTCACGGGGACCGTTTCGAAATACTATTCCGCAAAAGAAATCGCGACGGGAAACGTTTTTGGACTGAAATTGATCGACCCCAAAAAAACCGAGTCCCAACGAAGCCGATATAAGGACTTGAAGCTTCCTCTCGAGGGTTTGATTGCCGAGTCCATCAAACACGAATTCGTCGTCGAAACCTACGAGCATGGGCGAACGACTGACAACAATGAATATATTTTGATGGAGCATTTGAGCGGCCCCCGTCTCGACATACTTTTTAG
This sequence comes from uncultured Pirellulaceae bacterium, assembly GCA_964434955.1. Classification (GTDB taxonomy): domain Bacteria; phylum Planctomycetota; class Planctomycetia; order Pirellulales; family Pirellulaceae; genus JANQLU01. The sequence goes on along the minus strand of CAYSXI010000081.1, from coordinate 392 downwards.
TCGGGAAACCGAATTGCCGTTGAAGTATCGTTTGCGAATGGTAATCCAGTTGGCGAAGGCCATTCACCACGTTCATGAATCAGGCTATGTTCATCGCGACATCTGCCCTCGAAACGTGATTTGCAGCCGCGACTTGAAATCGTTAAAGCTCATCGACTTTCATTTGGCTTTGCCAAATCAGCCTCAGTATCGGACCCGTGTGAGCCGATCGGGAACGCCGCATTACATGGCCCCCGAAATCGTACGACGCAAACCGGCCGATCATCGCGTCGACATTTTTTCTTTCGGCATCACCGCATTTCAGATTTTGACGGCAGGCCAACACCCCTGGGGCGAAACCGACCCTAATCCAGAACCCTTGCCCCACTTCTAACAATCCCAGCTCTTGATCA
>CAYSXI010000080.1:0-22096 GCA_964434955.1 uncultured Pirellulaceae bacterium | reverse complement strand
CCCACATTTGTGGCGCGCCGTAATAGAAGACAGGAATTCCGTTTTGCTTTGCGACCTTGGCGATATGCCAATTGAACCCGGGAAAGTCAATCAGGACGACCGCATCGGGCCGTTCCGTTTCAAAAAACTCCTTGGCTTGTTTTTTCAAAGCAAAGAACTTTGGAAGTTTGGTGAAAACCTCCGTCAGAAACATGACGGCCAAGGTCGTCAAATCAAAGTGAATCTTGCATCCGGCTTGGCGCATTCGAGGACCACCGAATCCGACGCATTCACAATCGGGGATTTGGTTTTGAAGTTCCCGAATGAGATTCGCACCGTGCAAATCGCCACTGGGCTCGCCAACTGAAAAGAAGACTTTCATCCGTGAAATTTCATAAGCATGATTCGACTCGGCACCTACCTTGATTGCCGTGTTCAATTATTTCAGAGCCGTTGAATTGTTCAAAGATCAATGTTGCAAGCAGTTTTGGGCTCCGGATCGGTGATTCACGTGAGCTCGGCATGCCCCATTCGCTCACGCCCCATTCGGCGCATAAAAAAAGGCGGCCGAAATCCCGACCGCCTTTTTTGAATCAATATCTGAATAGCTTACTTTTTCTCTTCAGCGGCTTTCTTTTCGAAGCCTTTTTTGAATGCTTTAGCGCTGAAAACCAATTCGGCTTTTGCCGCTTCGGTTTCTTGCGAGTTAACTTTTTTCGCACAGTTGCCACAGCACATCTTCAATTCGATGGCGCCAACTTTGACGGTTGCGCTGTCATTCAACTTGCCACCCGAGAATGGGCATGCTTTTTGAACGAATTGGCCAGTCGCGACGCGCTGGTGATTTGCTTTCGTTGCGAATTTCTCTGGATCCTTGTTGTAAGCTTTGACGCAATTGCCACAGCACATGTACAACTTTGAGCCGTCTTTCAATTCGACAACTTTCTCGGCTTTCGCAGCGCCCTTGGAATTTACAACGCACTTGATGCCTTTGAGGTCAACTTTTTTGTCGTCGTCGGTTTTGCTTTCTTGATTGAATGCGACCAAACCAACTGCGATCACTGCACCTACTACAAACTTGATCATTCTTATCTCCGATCAATTCTCTAAAATTGGATTTGATTTAATTCGGCCCCAAGATTATCCCACGACCGCACAAAGTCTTCAAGTTTCCCGGCCATTTTGGTGGCATAAATCAAAGGTTAACGGGATTATCTGAGAAATACCGTACAAACGAAGCTTTCGTTCACAAGCTGGGGCCCAAATTCTGACGGCCTTTCCCAATATCTGCAGATCTTTGTACCCGGCAAATAATTGCATCAGGCAAGATCTTTCATGCCCCCAATTTACAAGCTTCCATCCCGGACTTCATGGCTGACCCTCACCGGCTGGCCCTCACTGGCTGGCCCTCACTGGCTGGCCCTCACTGGCTGGCCCTCACTGGCTGGCCCGTGGTTCCTCAAGAAGAAAAGTAACCAGCCACCCAACAACCAGGCAGACAATCACAATCGTAAATACGATTTCGAAACCCGCGTAGTCGAGCAACAAACCTAAAAGTGTGGAGCTAAAAACCGCAGGTCCGGCCATACAAAGACTTAATACGCCCAGCAAACGCGGTTGTTCGGAACGATCCCCCAGTTCCAACGCGAAATTGGCGAATATCCGCATGGTCACCGGAGTGAGTCCGACAATCACAAAGACGAAAAAGAACCAGCGGCTACCAAACGTACCCATCCGGGACAAAGTCAGCGCGAGAATTGGGGCCGCGCAGATTGCGAGGATGACCACGCGAAGGACGATTCGATTGCCAAACCAGTCAGCCATTCGCCCCGCCGGAATGCTGAACAAAGCCATCCCAATATTCTGAGCGACGACAAAAACCATCAGGCGATCCAATGAAATTCCCAAGCGCTCCCGACCCAGGGCTTGGTAATGGGGAAACAGTGTCATCGACATGCCGAACATCGCGGCCACGAAAGCCAAAGTTCGAAAGTTGCGATTGGTTTTCAATGTCGTCAGGGCGGAGCGCATGATTTCCCGAAAACCGATCGGCGGTTGTTCCGATTCGTCGGGCTCTTCTCTCAGAAACGATACAACGACCGCACCAATCACAAATGAGACACCGGCGAAAAGAAAAATGGCGCCGAAGTTTCCTGTTTCAGGGGTTAGCCACATTCGCAGCAAGTACCAGGCGCAAAGTACGGCCGTCGCCGAACCAATCGTCGTTCCACAAAGCATCAGCAATCCGCGCCGTCGAATAGGTACCAGTTTGCCGATCAAAGTACTCAACGAAAGCTGATTGATTCCCGTGCTGCAAAAGAAAACCGCGTACAACAAAAGAAACACACCGGGCAACCAGCGAGTTCCCGTTCCTACAAAACAAAACAAGCAAATCGCAAGTGCGATAAACGAAAGCCCCATCAACGCGGAACAAAACGCGAGAATCCACTTTTTGAATCGCGATTGTGTTACGAATGAAGAAGAAAGAAGAGGTGGAACGCTTTGACCGAAGCGATTCAGCATGGGCAGGCATCCCCGTAACCAGGCTGGCCCGCCCAGGGCATCTAAAACGGCCGGCATGATGATACTTTCCGTTTTGAGATCCAGCCGGTTCGCATCACGATTTGATAGAGGCAGATCGTGAGAAAATTCGCCGATCCATCTCGAACTTCAGCAGCTTGCTGTTTACCAGATTCATGCGCGGCGTTTCCGGAATAGGATTCGCCAGGACCGCGCAATGGCGTTGACTCAGATGCACCGGCGATGCCAGCCGGAATGGTCCTTCCGCTTTTCGGATTGTCGTCGACGCCAGAACCCATGTTCCGAGTTTAAACTCGCAGCGAATTCCATCCTACGGCCATTGACAAGGGTTTGAACAAAATCCGAATTCAGAGAGATTTAATCCGGGGAGGAACGTTCCATCAATTCCAGCACGCGATGAATGCGTTGGTTAACAGGAAAAGTCGAAAAGACCTCGTAGCGTTCTTCTTCACTGACCTGGGCGCCCATCAGCAGGATATCTGCCAGCTGAACGTCCGACGCGTGATCGGGCACTTTTTCTGCAACCCGGAACTTGATGAGCGCCTCGCGCAAACGTTTTCGCGTCTCCATTTCCACCGGGTGGCCTTGATCGTCGAGATCGAAAACACGGGCCGTCGGATAAGGCCGCTCCGATTCGTAGGCTTCGACTCGCACTCGTCGTTGCCCCAACAGAACGATCATGAATCGCCCATCACCCATTTCCTGGTATTTCTCAAGCCGCCCGAGACCCGCGATGGCTTGAACTTGTGCAACCGCGCCGAGATTTTTTTTATCTTCGCCCAGCACGGTTCCGATCACCATTTCCCCGCGGCCATCCAGAAGATCATTGATCATGGTTCGATATCGGGGTTCGAAGATATGAAGGGGCAAGATTTGACCAGGAAACAGCATCAAATCCGGAAGTGGAAATAGCGGCGTTGTTGAAGTCGCGTTTTGCATTTCCATCACCCGCTATCAAGAAAGCAGCCAAGCAATTCCAATATCCAGCGAATGAAACAGCGGCCTGTTTCCTGTCATGGCTGGAAGATCACACTCGTTAAGCCAAAATGGAGGGACGTTTCCCAATTCTACGGGTCCTTCCCGTCAAACAAACCGTTTTTTAACGAATTATGTCTCGATTAGTTTCCTTTTGGGTTCTCCTTGGCGTCATCTTTGTTTTGGTGATCGTCTTCTTCAAAGTCATGGCCACGTTTCTGGTGCCAATGTTTCTGGCGTCCATTCTCTGTGTCATGTTTGGGCCACTCCATCAATGGATGCGCAAGAAATGCCGGAATCGACAAAAGGTCGCTGCGGCGCTAACCACCTCGAGCGTCGTGTTGGCGGTACTGGTTCCGGGGGCGCTCGTCGTTACGTTCGCGATTCTCGAAAGTCGTGAAATCATCGCGCGGCTCGACGCAAATTCGATGAAGGAAAAAGCTGAGAAAGTTCGAGAAAGCCTGGACTTGAATCTCCCCTTCAAAAAAGACTTCGAACAAATCGAATCCGCGCTCGGCGAATTGCGAAGCGACATCAAGTCTCAAGATTGGCACGAAAAAAATCTGCAGCTTCTTCAACTCAAAAAAGCCAGCCAGACCTTTGCCGATCACTGGCAGTCGCATTCCGACGAAAGAATCAAAGAGCGGTTTACCTCCACGGACGATACGGCGAAGCAACTTTTTGATTCCTACATTCAAGCCATCGACACCTGTCTGCAAGAAGTCGAAAACCTGACCAGCGAAAACGACACGCAAAAGGAACTTGAATTTGAATCCAACTATCGGTCGGCGTTGACCAATACCAACGACCAATTCCAACTAATGAAAACGGATTTGCTTGGCGGGCGATTCTGGGCAGCCGCGAAAGAACTGGCGAATCCGACTCCGGAGGACGCCCAAAACTACAGCAAGCAAGTCACGCAGTTGTCGACAGATTGGCTGCTTTCGTTGGGAGGCGCAACGACTTCTTTCCTGGGGCGACTCGTCGTCGGCATTTGCATCATGGTGATCTCGATGTACTTCTTTTTGCTCGACGGCCCGAAGATGATCGAAACCTTAAAATTTTTGTCGCCGATGGATGACGCGCACGAACAGGAGCTGCTGGACGAATTTCAAAAAGTCAGCCGGGCCGTCGTGGTGGCCACGCTCTTATCCGCGGTGGTCCAGGGAATTCTCGCCGGTCTCGGCTATTACTTCTGCGGAGTTGGATCGGTATTCCTGCTGATGCTGCTCACGACGATCCTGGCATTGGTTCCTTTTGTGGGTGCCGCTGCCGTTTGGTTTCCTGCCAGCTTATGGTTGTACTTTGTTGATGGCCGTCCTGGGGCCGCGATCATTCTGTTTATCTACGGAGCCGCCATTGTTTCGACCGCGGATAACGTCATCAAACCATTTGTTCTGCATGGTCAATCCAACCTCCATCCTTTGCTGGCGCTTCTGAGTGTCCTGGGTGGAGTGACCGCTTTGGGACCGATCGGAATTCTTGTCGGGCCCATGATCGTGGTATTCCTGCAAACACTTCTCAAGATCCTTCAGCGAGAATTGACACAGATGGACAATGAAAACGAATCCGAAAACGCCGAAGCTTCGCCCGCCGAGACTTGATCTTTCGCTCATGATCGACCAAAGTTGGACCAAACGAACTTTTGTCTTACCCCATAAGATCATGTCACGAATTTCCCGAAGGTCATTCCTCTCTGCTACTTCCTGTGGTGCCTATGTGGCGGGACTCGCCTCGCTGGCTCCCGCCATGACACGAAAGGTGTTCGCGGTTCAGGAAGAAGACAAAGTTGTCGCCAAGGAAAAATGGGGGCGAATTGAAACGATCGCCGATGACACCTGGGCCGTGATATCGACGCCTTTCGATCACAAGGATTTCACGACCGTTTGCAATGGTGGGATCATTCGCGGAAAAGACCGGGTCGTTGCGATTGAATCGTACATGAATCCCAAAGGCGCCGGTTGGGTTGCCGCACAGGCCAAAAAACTGACCGGCAAATGGCCAACCGACATTGTCGTTACGCATTTTCACGGCGACCATTCGTCGGGCGCTTCCGCCTATTTTGCGGATGGCGAAAAACCAAATTTGTGGGTTACCGAGCCGACCGGCAGTAATATCCAGCGGACGCTGAAAACCTCAAACGCAAAACTTCCCAAAGACAAACGCCAGAAATATCCGCCAACCAAAGAGCTGTCTCACAAAGAAGCGACCGAGATTGACCTTGGCGGCCGCAAGTTGAAGATTGTTCCTCGATCGGGCCACACGACCAGCGATGTTTCCATTGAATTGTCAGAACCCAACGTCATCTATTGTGGTGATCTGTTTTTCAATCGAATGGTTCCCAATTACGGAGACGCGATTCCAGCAACCTTGAACAAAGTCGTCGACTCAATGAAGTCCGACAAAGAGACGATTTACGTACCCGGCCACGGTCCGGTCGCAAATAATAAGGACTTTGCTTTTTATCGAGAGTTCCTCACGTCCGTTGAGAATAAAGCAAAAGGTTTTTTTGACGCCGGAATCACGAAAGAGAAGGCAGCCAAGGAATTCAAACTCGATAAGAAATTTGAAGACTGGTATATCTTCTCGCCGGCAGTGATCCCCCGCGCGATGAACGCCTGGTACAAAGAATTCGACCAATTGAAGAAGCAGAAACAAGATCGGCAGTGAATGCCGTAGCGGAACCACTCGGTGGCCGGGCCCGACGCGTCGAGTTTTGCAGACGCAAGACTACGCTTCGCTCAATCGCTCGTGAATTTGCTTGACGACCGTCCCGGGGTCGTCCGCTTTTGACACGGCGCCGGAAACGGCGACGCGTTTTACACCGACCGACACCAACTCGTCTATATTTTCAAGTGTGATTCCGCCAATCGCAAATGCAGGTAACGTCGTGCTTTGGCAAACCTGTTCGGCAAATGCAACACCCGGGAATTCATTGAAGCACTTTGTCTGCGAGGGAAACATGGGACCTATCCCAAGATAGTTTGCTCCGTTTTCGATCGCTTCATAGACCTGGCCGATGTCGTGCGTCGATTTTCCGATCAAGCGATCTGGTCCAAGTAGTTCGCGGGCATGGTGGATCGACAAATCTTCCTGTCCAAGCTGCACGCCATGAGGTTGACATAACATGGCCAGGTCCACTCGGTCGTTCATCGCCCAACAATGTTTCGTGTCTCGCAACAATTCATCCAACAAGTGTCCACGATCGACCAATTTTTCGTCTTCGGCGGTCTTGTCGCGCAGCTGAAACATCACCGCTTCGTTTGCGTTGGCGATATTTTTTACGAGCGAAGCGAAGATATCGCGATCCGCTCGACAACTAAGCAACACACAGACACGGGTCGACTCGAGTATTGCACGGCTAACCCGATTCAGCTCAAAGGTTTTGTGGACGTGATAACACCGGTAACGCAGCGTTTCGAATGCTTTGGCCAAATCCGGGTTGGACATTTTGGCGTGCTCTTCAAGAGAGCGCAAGGATTGCTGCACGCGATTCCAGTTCGCCTGAATGATGGAACGAATGTCGGATCGCTCATATTCCGTTGAAGTGGATTGCGTTCGCCCAACGTCATTTTGACTTTCTCGGGCCAAGATTAACGAAAAGCTTTCGGTGGCGATGACTTTGGCTTGAGCTAGCGAATGTCGAATTTTTTTGAGTTGTTCCGTGAGGGAGGAATCGTTCCAACTGAATCGGGTAACGTCTTCGAGCACTCTTAGCGCCTCGGCGGCGCGATTCAGGTTGGCGTCAATTGCTCTCGCAATTCCTGAACTCGATTCATTTGATGCTGACATTCTGACAGAACTAAATTCGAAGCTGGCGGGGACTGTGTGCTTACGAATTGGCACAAGTCGTTATTGGTTATAGGTTTCGGACAAATTCGAACGAATTGGCATCGCGTGTGCATTGTCTGGAACAGCGAGCCTATTCGCGATGGTTAAGTTTTTTCCTTTGCAGAGGTTCGGACAAGTAGACCAGTTTGTGGTCGAGAGAGTTTACCGATTAGAACAATCGTGGCTGGAAGCGATCAAAAAAATTGACGGGGAAAAGTTTGCCGTGAATTTCCCTAAGTTCAAGTGACATCAATACTTGCCTTGCTGTAGTTTGGCAGCATGGCTAGAATCCTTCCACCCTTTTTTGCGCTATGAAGTGGTATCTTTTCGACGAAACAAGAGTGATTGGAGAACTCTTTGATGGTCACAGGAAGTACGACCAGCCGAAATCAGTCGCCTCCGCAGTGGCTGTGCTTTTGGCCCGGTCTTTTGCGCCTGTGGCTTTATGGTGAGTTTTCTTCACTAATGCTGGCTACCGGGTTTTCCATTCTTTTGAATTTGGCGCTACTGTCCACATTCGTTTGGCCCCAGTGGTTGGGTTTCCATTTCCCGATTGTTGCCTGGTCAATTTTGATCGTTGTTTGGGTCGGATCCTGGTGGATCTCATCAAGGACCGTCCTTTCCCCCATTGACGCTCAACCGGCTCCCGATGAACGGGCAGACGCCTTGTTTATCGCGGCTCAAACGGAATACTTAAGAGGGAACTGGCACGAAGCCGAGGCACTGATTGTGCGTCAGCTTCGTTCCAGGCCAAAAGACATTGAAGCTCGTTTGCTGTTGGTCTCCATGCACCTTCAAAACGATCACTTCGATGACGCGAGGTCAGAAGTTGAGACGATTGAAAAATTCGATGCCTCCAACCGTTGGCGTTTCGAGTTGAATCAAATCAAACTTCGTCTGGATGCGACAAAGGACGAACCATTGGACGAATCACAACCGAATGAGGCTGGTGACTCGGAAAGTGGCGAGTCCGAAGTGATCCTGGAGTTATCAACCGAACCTGATGACGACGAATCGGATCTTGAACAAAAGAGTGTCGCCTGATCAGGCGAACACAAACCATATACCCCCCGCACCTGCAACTTTAAGAGGTAGCGAATGTACGAACGATTTACCGATCGCGCGCGAAAAGTGATGCAGTTGGCCAACCAGGAGGCCCAACGCTTCAATCATGAATACATTGGCACGGAGCATATGCTTCTCGGCCTGGTCAAAGAGGGAACGGGCGTTGCCGCCAACGTTTTGAAAAACCTCGATGTCGATTTACGCAAGATTCGACTGGAGGTTGAAAAGTTGGTTCAAAGTGGTCCGGAGATGATCACGATGGGCAAGCTGCCTCAAACTCCACGAGCCAAAAAGGTCATCGAGTTTTCGATGGAAGAGGCTCGCAATTTGAATCACAGCTTCGTCGGCACGGAGCACTTGTTGCTTGGTTTGCTTCGGGAACAAGAAGGGGTTGCGGCCCAAGTGCTGTTGAACCTGGACATCAAACTCGAAGACGTTCGCGAAGAAGTTCTTAACCTGCTGGGTTCGGGCCTTGAAGGCGCCGAGGGCAGCGAACGTGGCGGGCGCGAAATGGGCGCAGGCGGAGGCGAAGCGGCAACCGCAAAAAGTGGTAAGTCGAAAACTCCTGCGCTGGACAGCTTTGGTCGCGACTTAACCGAACTGGCCCGGCAACAAAAACTGGATCCAGTCATCGGCCGTCAAAGAGAAATCGAACGAGCGATTCAAATCCTTTGCCGGCGTACAAAAAACAACCCGGTTCTGTTGGGGGAAGCGGGGGTCGGTAAAACAGCGATCGTCGAAGGTTTCGCCCAGCGAGTGATCGCAGGTGACGTCCCCGAAATTCTCTCCGATAAACGAATTGTCGTTCTCGACCTCGCGATGATGGTCGCGGGAACAAAATACCGTGGTCAATTCGAAGAACGAATCAAAGCCGTCATGAACGAAGTGCGTCGTGCCAAAAACACGATCCTGTTCATCGACGAACTCCATACATTGGTTGGGGCTGGTGGAGCGGAAGGCGCCATCGACGCGGCCAATGTACTTAAGCCGGCACTTTCTCGTGGTGAAATCCAATGCATTGGTGCCACAACGCTTGATGAGTATCGAAAATACATTGAAAAAGATAACGCCCTGGCGCGACGATTCCAGGAAATCATCGTGGATCCAACGTCCACCGATGAAACCGTTCAGATTCTGAAAGGCCTTCGCGGTCAGTACGAAGAACATCACCGTGTTCAGATTACCGACGACGCAATTGAATCGGCGGTCGATCTTTCCGGTCGCTACATCACCGGCCGTTGTCTCCCGGATAAAGCGATCGACGTGATTGACGAAGCGGGTGCTCGCGTGCGGCTACGAACCATGACTCGTCCACCCGATCTCAAGGAAATCGATGAAGACATCGAACAATTGAACAAGGACAAGGAGGACGCGGTTGCCAATCAGGACTTTGAAAAGGCGGCTTCTTTGCGTGATCAGGCTGACAAACTTCGCAAGAAGAAAGAGCAGATCAAGCGAGAGTGGCGTGAAAAGTCTCAACAGACCGATGGTGTCGTCGATGAAGAAGTGATCGCGGAAGTCATCTCCAAGATGACTGGGATTCCCCTGACGCGACTTTCGACCGAAGACAGTCTCCGCTTGATGAAAATGGAAGACGAACTTCACAAGAAGGTCATCAGCCAGGATGCGGCAATCAAGGCGATCTCGAAGGCGGTCCGCCGAAGTCGAAGTGGTCTCAAAGACCCCAAGCGACCGATCGGATGCTTCATGTTTGCCGGTCCCACCGGGGTTGGTAAGACATTGCTTGCCAAAGCCTTGGCCGAGTTCATGTTTGGTGACGAAGAAGCCCTCGTGACCATCGACATGTCCGAGTACATGGAAAAGCACAACCTCAGCCGATTGATCGGTGCCCCTCCGGGCTACGTCGGTTACGAAGAAGGCGGTCAGCTGACCGAGAAGATTCGTCGTCGACCCTATGCGGTTGTCCTGCTCGATGAGATCGAGAAAGCGCATCCAGACATCTTCAACATGCTTCTGCAAGTAATGGAAGAAGGTCGCCTGACCGACAGCTTCGGTCGTAATGTCGATTTCCGAAACGTGATACTGATCATGACCACGAATGTGGGTGCTCACGCGATCAAGAACGAATCGGCATTTGGTCTACCAGGTGCGGGTGACGATGCGACTTTCGAAAGCATGAAAGAGCGGGTTTACGACGAAATTAATAAAGGATTCCGTCCTGAATTCCTCAACCGTCTTTCGGAAGAGCCTGTCATTTTCCGCCACTTGGAAAAGAAAGATCTCAAGGAAGTTATCGATCTCGAACTTGCAAAAATCCGCAATCGGCTGCGAGAGCGGGGCTTCGAAATCGAACTTTCAAACGATGCCAAAGAGTACATCATCAAGAAAGGCACCAATCTCGACATGGGTGCTCGCCCACTTCGTCGAGCCCTTGAAAACTTTGTCGAAGATCCGCTCAGTGAAGAACTTCTTCAAGGCACCTTCGAAGGTAAGAACCAGATCTTGGTCGATGTCGCTCGGGACGATGATGGGAAAGTCAAACATCTCAAGTTTGACGGCGACTACGTCGAGCCACCCGCGTCGGATGACCCCGAAGAGCCAGTTGGCGTCGGTGCCGGCGAGAGCGACGGGGGTGAAGACGAAACGGTCGACGAAGAAACCTAGTCAAACCGGTAACGCAGTGTGTTACCGAGACGGAAAATCACAAGGCCCGGTTTTCGACCGGGCTTTTTTCATGCGCGAGTTGGAACGACTGGTCTTTGGCGAACCTGACGCCAACCGTGAACGACATGAGCGCCATAACCTTCAAGCGCCATAACCTTCAAGAGCCATAACCTTCAAGCTCGCCATAACCTTCGAGCACGCGGGGTCATACAAGCACGAAGCGCGAGCGAGTGAATCTTGAATCGGGTTCGACTCTTTTCACCCGTAAATGCTTTGGGAGGCAAATGACTGAGAGAAATGATCACGGCAACTCGAGACAGATTCCATCGCCATTGAAGTCCGTTTGTATCGCACCACACACCTTCGAGCCGCATTTTCGCCCGCCCTGCCCTTCCATGGACACTCATCCGCGCCCTCCGATCAAACTTTGTTAGAATCCCCCTCGTAGACAATCAATCCACATCAAAAGACGCCGTTCAATTCCCAAATATGAGCCGATCATGAAACGAACTCGATTGCCGGTCGCCGCAATTTTGCTGGCGACCCTCACGCTTGGCTGCAATGAGCCACAGGAAGGCTCGGACGGAGACAACAAGAATCTTCCCAAGACGACGGTACCTACCGGTCCGTGCAAGCTTGAGGACCTGAAACCTTACGTGGCCGGAATCCATCAACAAATCATCCTGGAAGAAGATGACTCGCGAAGCTCATTCGTGATCTCGGTTCCCAAAGGTTATGACGGCAAGAAACCGGCTCCACTCATTGTTGCGCTTCACTTCGGCGGCAGCGGCCTATTCTATAGCCGGGGAATCCTTGAGGGTTTGGTCCAACCCGCATTCAAAGATATCGATCCGATCATTGTGGCTCCCGACGTTCTTGGGAGACGAGGTTGGGGCACCGAGGAAAACGAAAAACGCTTGCTGGCTTTGATGGCTCAAATCGAAAATGTCTACAACATCGACAAAGAAAAGGTCATCGTCACCGGGTTCAGCATGGGAGGTCACGGCACCTTCTACATGGCTTCGCGAAATCAAGAACGATTCAAAGCTGCCATCCCGATCGCCGGTCGAGCGCGATTGGACAAAGAACTCACTTGGAAAATCCCGCTTCGAATCATTCATTCCAACGGCGACAAAACCGTTGCAATCGGACCGACGAAAACTTACGCCGAGGAGATCAAAAAAGCCGGCGCGGATGTCGAATTCGTCGAACTTGACGGCGTTCCCCACCACGATGCGCGACTTTATGTCGATGCGCTCAAGGGTTCGGTTCCATGGCTTCAGAAGCAATGGAAAAAGGAAGACAACGCCAGCAGTTCATCGAAATAATCGGAAAAATCCCGCTCGAATTCGCAGCGGACTTTGCGCTTTTGTTAATTGGCACGGGGCTTGCGTTATTATCTCCTGTTCGAAATGAACACCTGCCAACCTGGCAGAACGAACCGAGAAACCACTTCCTTTTCAATTAACAAATCAATGGAGCGAAAGTCATGAAATCCACCAAAGGCACATGTGGCTACAATCGCGTTTTCAGCCCGATCGGGTCATTTTCAATGGACCTGGAGGACATTCTTCATAATGTGTTTCAGGAAGAAGCGTCGGGAGATTTTTCACCCCGTGGTAACATCGGTGAAAGTGAAACCGGATACGTCATCCAACTCGAATTGCCCGGTCTGACGATCGATCAAATTAGCTTGGAGGTTCAGGAAAATCGGCTTGAGATTTCCGGTGACAAAACCATCGAGCAAGTTGACGCCATTCGATGGTCGCGCGCCGAACGAAAATCAGGAAGCTTTAAACGGACCATCGAATTCTCCAAACCGGTCGACCTGGAAAATGTTGAAGCCCGTTTCGAAAACGGTGTCCTGAATATTTCTGTGCCAAAATCCGCCAAGGCGTTGCCACGAAAGATTGAAATCAGCGGCAGCAACGCCTAGGTCCATTCGGCAAATAGACCGTTCACGTCCTCCGACGTCAGATCTACTCGGCATCCAAAGGTGCCGAGTTTTTTATTTCCTGGCGATTCATCGTGATCCTTGCGTCTTTTCATTTCGCACTTGTTGCAAACGCCCACAAGAACGAAACGCAAACATGTGAGTCGAACACCTTCCGCACCCTCCACACCATACAAGCACGAAGCGCAAGCGAGTGAATCAATCGCCCTCCGCACCATACGAGCACGAAGCGCAAGCGAGTGGTTCGACCGCGCTACCCGAGGCTTGAATCAATCACGCAAAAAAGGCTGGCGCTTCCAATAAGTCAAACTACGCCACACCCACTCCGCCGGACCATAACGGAACTGACTCATCCAGATCGGCGAAACGACAAGCTGGAAAGCCCAGACAGCCAGAACCACACCAAACTGCTCGATTCTTTCAAGGTGGCCGTACCAACCGAAACCATGCCCATAAAAAATGGTCGTGCAAATCACCGTTTGCATCAGGTAATTGGTAAACGCCATTTGCCCAACGGACTTCAAGGCATTTGCCAAAATCCCCAAAACCCCAAACCGGCAGATCAACGCAATGATCGACATGTAAGCAAGGCTCACCAGGGGTGCGACCCAGTAGTTCACTTGGGTTCCAAAGAACTGAGAGTTTGGAAATTCCCACTGGGTTGAATAGCTGTGCGCGAGTTCCGCTCCAATCGCTGGCCAGGCAACCATGATCGCGACCGCGATGGCAATCAAGTAGTTGCGAGTTTTTGCCTGCCCGGTAATGAAGCCCCATTTGAACAGGGCCATCCCGATCAACATCAGTCCAGCGGTACGCCAGAACAACATCATCGGAACCATCATCAATTGAATCTGCAACGACAAAAGTGAACGATAGGCGGCCTGAGAGAGCCAACCACCGCGATAGGCGTCGACTTCTTGCTGAACCAGCTCTTGCGGAGGCAGCCATGCTTTGCGCATTTCTTCAAGTGCGTCTTCGGGAACCAGGTTGATCACCAACAATCCAATTCCGACGATTGCCAACGAACCCACCGCATTCATCACGATCCCGATCGCCGTGAGCCAAACCGGGGGCAGGCGTCTCAACCAATAGACAACGCAGCCGCCGACCGCGTAGGTAAACAAAATGTCGCCGTACCAGAAGATATGTGCATGCAGCAGTCCGAAAAGCAGCATCCAGGCCATTCGGCGATAGTGGACTTTCCACAATCCCGTTTGACCTTTCTGTTCGGCGCGTTGGCTCATCAGAAGGATCCCCGCCCCGAACATCATCGAGAACAAGGTCATGAACTTTTGCTCGAATAGCATTTGCGTTGCTAACCAAACAAAAAAATTGGCACCTTCGAAGTTTCCGTAAGCGAGGGGATTGCTGTAGGCAACCGAGATCATTGAAAACGTCTGGATGTTTGGCATCAGGATGCCCAGGATTGCAAATCCTCGCAACACATCCAGCATCTCAAAGCGTTCAGATCTCTGAACGGGAGTCAATGGATCCAGCGGCGGTTGGGCTCCCACCTTTTCACCGTTTCCGGCTTTCGATTCGCCCATCGCACCTTGGCTTTGTGAAAGCGCGGCCTCCGACTGATTCCCCGGATTGGGCGCTCCCGCCTGTTCATTCGTTTCGTTCACTTGGATCCCCGACGACAGAAAGTGGTACTTAAGCCCTACCCTGAATTCGCGTCAAACGTTTCACAAAACTCACGACATTGCGCTCGCGAATCCTACCCCCCGTTTCCGATCGGACTTCCGGGTGGCACGGTCGTCTTGTTTGGCTGGGGGGCAACTTCATAAGGTCGGTTCAGGAATCGTTGAATCTTGCGATCGATCAAGCCGCGAAATGCCTGCTCCTCCCGACTGGCTTGAGTCTGAACCAATGTGGCTGAAGGCCCCCGTTTGGGCGACAACATTTGCTGAACCGTCTTAAGCGCTTTCAACGCCGCACTTGATGAATCGACCGACGCGTTTGGCGCATCAACAATTTTCATCAGTCGCTCAACGAAGAGCTGTCGTTTAAGTCGTCCATTACGCAAATCGATCGCGCTGAACTTGCTGGCGTCCTTGATCCCGACAGCACCGTCTGACCGGGATCGGCAAAGCTTCTCGGTCAAGTCACCCAGGAACTGCTCTGCCGTTTGATGGTCGTTGCCGCCAAGCCGGTTGAGCCGCTCTACATTCAACAGCTCGTCAAGCACAAGACCAATCAAGACACGGGGTGGTTCGAATTCGTCGAAATCTCGTCCGGTTTGCCCGTCGAAAAATTCTGTCGAGCGAATGGTACTCTGAGTCGAAGGTGAAATTGAGCTTGCGATTTCTGGTGCGACACGCAACTGCTGGGAATCCAGACAGCGAATCAGCAATGCGATCGCTTTGGCTTGTTCCTCTGGGGCAACCGGTTTTCGCTTGGTAATCAGATCGGTATACCCGTATCGGTATTCGTATCCCCCAAGCACTTTACCAACGGCATTGATTTGATAACGGTGTTGAAGATAGAGCGGTACGTAATACTGCTCGATGTCTGACGTCGTCGTTCGACTCGGTAATTTGGAAGGATCAAACTGCGATAGCGCAATTTGACGGACCTTGAGGAGGTGCTCAAGCTCGCCCGTTGGATTTTCGCCATTGTCCCAAAGGTTGGCCTTTGGATGGGAAGCACTGCCCGGCCTCGAATCCGAATCCGATATGAACAACATCTTTTTGGTCTCGGCTTCGCCTAAGATCTTCTCCAGTTCCGCCTGCTCGTCGGCGCCAGCAGGGAATTGCGTGTACGCGTAGCGAACCGAAATCTTGTCCCAACTGCCGATCCCAACCGCGTAAGCGTCAGAAAAATCCAATTTCTGATCGGCCGTGATTTTCACGCGCGGGGCCGGGTAGTCCATGACGCTTGCGCGATCGTCGTAGGTGCTCGCGGCAAAGTTATGAACGAATCCAAGGGTGTGCCCCACCTCATGAGCCGACAGTTGGCGAATGCGAGCCAACGCAACTTCGACGGGATCATTCTTCGAAAAATGGACGAGCGCATTCTCAGACTCAACGCCCGCGATTCCACAATTTTTCAACGAAGGACTTTCCGCGCTCGTGATTTTTTGATTCATCGATTCAAAAATCATCCGATCCTGGCGGACTCGCAATGAACCAAGCGTCACGTGCCCTTTGATTATCTCGCCGGTCCGAGGATCCGAAACGCTACCCCCGTAACTCCAGCCACGGGTACTGCGGTGGACCCATTGAATCACGTTGTATCGAACATCGAGTGGATCCGCGTCTTCCGGGAGGACCTTCACGACAAACGCGTCCTTGAAGCCGGCCGCTTCAAACGCCTGGTTCCACCAACTGGCACCTTCCAATAACGCTTCCTTGATCAACGGCGGCGCTCCCGAATCCACGTAATAAACAATTGGTTCGACGGGTTCGCTGACGGCAGCCTCTGGGTTCTTCTTGACCAAACGATGACGAAGGATCCATCGTTTTTCCAAGGGCGCATCCAAAGCGGTGGCATAATCCGAAAACCTAATCGCCATACTTGGGCAACGCGCATCGAATTCACGAGGTCGATAATTCAAATCGGGAAGTTTCACGAAGGAATGATGCTGTCGCAGCGTAACCGAATTGGCAGTCGGAGCCGTTTGTCGTACGTGGCTGCCAGGCTTTCGGCCTTTAAAGGTAAGCGTCGCTTCCAATTCGGTGTTCTCTGGAAAGCCCTTGCAGCGAGGGAGGTAAACCGCACTTCGCTCTTTGTCGACCGAAAAGTCGCCCTGCCCTGTTCGCGCCAACGTGCCCGCAACTCCCTGGACGTCGGTCATCAATTGGTTCGTAAAGTCGACAAGGACTTTGCCCTCCGTTTCCGCTTCCACTTTGCCGCCCCAAATGACACTCTGGGCAAATGACTGCTCGACGGCTCGTTGCTCCGCGCGATTCTTGGTGTTTGCCCGGAACCGTAGATTTCTTTGCAGCATCAATATCTTCGGGCCGACCCGACGAAACTGAATCACGCGTTGACCTCCAAGCTTCCCCCGATCCAACCCGACGGGGTTGGAGCCGAGCCCGGTTGCCAGCGAATTGACATAAAGCAATTCCGATTCAAAGTCGCCAATTTCCAGGAAAACCTTTCCGGACTTTTCATCCCAATAAAATGGCACAAAACCGTCGACTCGCTTCATGCCTTTTGTCTTCTCTTCGATCGTCTTGACGGCATTTTCTTTTTCTTGCTTGCCGGCAGTTTTCTCATTGGGCGAAGCCGATTCGGAAGGCGTATTCTGGGCTGCCACGCTTCCAGAAAAGATTAGCAGCAGACTAAATCCGATGAATTGAATTGGGTTCATGGCTGGAGTCATTGTTTGATCACTTTTGGCAAAGATGGAATTCCACATTCACTACTTTAGCAGGATTGTTGGGCGAATTCAGAGTCGGCGCCCGAATCCACGGCTTGCGCATCGACTCGGTTTCGAGGACGGGAAAAAAGCGGCAAGCGTCTTTTGCGCCAATGCCAAAACCGATACGACCTGGCAAAAGCCCGTACCGACCGGAGCGATCAACTAGCGCATCCGAGGGCGCATCCAGTGGGCCGCAAGTTCTGGCGGCCAGAAATCGCGAGGGACCATGGCGACAACGTTTGGTTGATCCCGCAAAGCCACGCAGGGAAACCACGAGCGTATCAGCTTTCCGCCGGGAATGTGCCGTCGATCAAAATAAACGCTTGAAAACCGCACGTCATAATGACCTCGAAAACGCTGAGGAACCGCCCAGCCAAAAGCGCTTTGATGTTCGTCTGCCAAGTGATGCCCCAGGTTGCGTTCCCACTCGTCTTGCCCCAGGTGCGGAGCCGATTTCAAATCAAACATGGCCCGAGATGCGTTGCGCATCAAAATCAAATCGGGGTGAGACCGCTGGTCGTACCAAACCGTCGTGGCGCCCGGACAATTGTCTTCACCGAATTCAAACAACAGCGAGTTGGCCTGAACGATGTGCGCCATCGTCACGAAACCATGCTCAAATACGCGACGCCAGTTGTCGAAAATCGGACGAATGGAATCGTTTTCCCAATCCCAGGTTGGCAATTGGCAATCGATGATGGAGCCATAGTGAGCCCAGTCAATCGTTCGCGGTTCTTTGCCGATCCGCTGTTCAATATCAAAAATGATTCGACCGGTATCCAACACGGCGGAACTCGATGTTTGGCCAGGAAACTTTCAGCAAAACAAGTCGCTCGAAACGAAGTCGCTTTACCTTTTCACGAGGTCGACATTTCGCTCAATTGCGCTCGAATAAAACGACTGTGAACATCGATATAGTTTAGTTCGATCATCCGTTTGGCATCATCCAATGGCATGAATTGCTCGGAGAAGCCTTCGACTTCCCGGTCAATCGTCGACTTGGCCGCATGGATCAGATGTCGAATCAGGTCCATTGGGGCTTCATCGCCAACGGCAAAACGGATTGTCGTCGGCGTCAAACCGGCCGCCGCAAGCGCCGATTCGTCCAATTCACTATGGGTCGTCAACGATGGGCAACTGACGATCGTATTGGATTGCCCCAAACTGATCATGTGTCCAAAGGTTGGCGAAAGCGAATCGAAGAAACGATGGAATGCTTTGTGCGGAATCTCTCCCATATCGATGGTGAATAGCGGTGCCGGCAATCCGAGAAACAAATACTCTTTTCGCAAATCACTGTTCGAGTCGTTCTCCAGCGCGTTGCAATGAACGTTGATTTGCGGATGCGAATTCAAATACTTGGCCAGAACCAGTGTGCTGATACACTTTCGCAACATTCGAATCGGAAGCGTTCGCATCCCCTGCATGACTTCAAAGGCCGCATCCGCATTCAGAAACGCCCCTTTAACGTAATAGACGTTCCAGAACATCGTGTCGGCCCAGTTGACCCCGGCGACTGTCTCTCCTTTGGGAATGAACATGTTTTCATTCTTGCCAATCACGCATCCGGCAATCGCACCACCCGTTCCCGAGATGTCTTTCGTGTACGAATGAATGACGTAATCAGGTCGCTCATTGACGTCGTCTCGTTGAAGAGGCCGAATCAAGAACGGAGTCCCGACCGTGGCATCCAAAACAACGTCGATGCCATGCTCATGGGCCTTCCGGCAGATCGCAGGCAAATCCATGACATATCCGTGAGGATTGCAGGGAGATTCAAGATACAAGTAAATTCGACGTCCCTGGGCAATGCGATCGGCATACTTAGTCCTGCATTCCTCCAGGACTTTTGCGAAATCATCAGCACCGTAACCATCAAAGGTCTCGACGGCAATTTCCAGGTTTCCATTTTTGGCGTACCAGTCATGGATCAATTGGTGGGCACCGCCATAAATGTTCCTGCTTTTGATCAAGACATCATCGCGCCCGAGAATATGGGAGAGCGTTGCATCAATCGCAGCCATTCCACTGTTGAAATTCCATGCCAAGTACTGATCGGCATACGGCCCCGCTTCAACATCAACAATGTGATTGGCCAGACAGATACTCGTTGGATTCAGCAGGCGCGAGTAAATCTCAAGCATCAACTCTTTGCCACGAAACGCATCTTCAATCCACTCAGCGCAGGCATAGATGTAGGTCGCCGTTCGCGTGATCGCCGGTGTCGCTGAAAAGATCGCGGTGACATTATCAAAAACCGGATACGGCCCCTTCGCCGTTACCGTCATATGGTTGTAATCCAGCGACTGATAACTGCGACGGAAAGGGTTTTGCAGGGTATCCAGCAATTTCGCCAACTGAAACGACAAGAATTTTTTGGCGTTAAAGCGACGAATCCGGTCCTCGTAAGGAAGTTCGCTAATGGATTGCAGCGTCAATTTCCAAAGCGTTTCGATGTCGTGCTGGGTCTGGTAAAGGTTGCTGACAATGTTGCCCAGCGCCTGGCCAAATTCAGATTCCTCATCGATCCCAAAGTGTTCCAGCTGTTCACCGACCAGCTCTTGCAGGTTGGTGGCTTGAGTCGAATTTCGCTTGGGCGAAAGCTTTTTCATTCCATCGATTGGCGGCGATACCACGGTGGCCATTGGAAACTCCTTGTTGAAGTGGCAGCAATACGTCGACGAATCAACGCGGCGGGTTCGGCTCTGATTAGTTTAACGAAATTGTTCGATTTGTGTTCGAACGTATTCCAACTGAACCGGCGTTAGCGCCTCCGTTGCCGATTCGGGAATCACGGTGCTACCATCAAAACGGGCACCGTTCGAAATACTTGGTGGGTCTTGTTCGGTTTGGTCGCAAAATGTCGAGCCAAAAAGTGAGCAACCCTCAAACAAGGCACCTCGAATATCGGCACCGGCCAGGTTCGCCCCCTCCAAATCAGCGCCGACAAATTTCGCCTGACTCAAGTTGGCACCAACAAAACTCGCGTTCGACAGATTCGCCCCGCTGAAATCGGCTTGCTCCAAATTGCAATTGGCGAAATCCGCATTCCGCAATAAAGCTTCCCGCGCATCAAGGTTTTGCAAATCATGATCACGGACCACAATCGAAAGCAAATCTCGCCCCGAGAAATCGCGTGACTCGATCAGAATCCGAGCCTGTTTTTTGTCGACGCTTTGTGAAATGAATCGTTGTTCTTGCCAGGGATCGGCTTGGTTGTGATAGCCCGAGTCGCTTTCCCAAAAACCGAGCTGGTCCTTTTCGATAAGTTCAATCCGCTCAACCCATTTCACACTTTTGTAAAAGTAACGGCGGGGAACAATGGAGCGGATCGGGCCACCTTTCTCGATCGGCAATGGTTTGCCATCCGTCTGGGTTGCGATCAATACTCCCAAATCGATTGCATCGTTCAAAACCAAAGAGGATGCGTGCCGCCGTTCGCTTCGAGAAATGAAGGATATATATTTCGCTTTGTCCTGGACCCGGCTCACCTCCAGCAAGTCCGCAAGCCGCACACCCGAAAACGAAACGTCGTATTTGCTCCATCGCGTCACGCAATGAATGTCCGTTACGATTTCGGTCTGCGAAAGTTCAATCAATTGCTCCAGTGAATAAGTGATTTCATGTTCGACCAGCCCTGCGACGGTCAACGTCCATGGTCGACTCGATTCCTCCGGTAGCTTTTCACCAATCGTTGGCCACTTCGAAGCACTTACCAAATGCTGCCCGGGTGGAAGCCTGTTATCACCGGGACCTTTGCCCCTTCCTGATTCTTGATCGTTTACCATGAACTCCTGAATCCTTTTGATGTCATCTTGTGCTCACTTCGACAACAATTTTTTTTCTTTGCCGAAACTTCGTCGAGAGCCGAAACGTGAAAACTCGTTGATTCTTGGTGACTTTCGCCCATCTTTAATTTTTCTGTGTGTGCGGCACGGATTCTGCATATTTGTCCAATGTACCAAACTCGTGACGCGGCCCCCTGCGCGAGAGACTCGCCGCTGAAGCTTTCGCGTTCCAGCGTCACGAAACTCACAAAACCTGCGCCGATCCCCGAGGCGCAGGCTTTTGTGTCCCTTCCTACCGGTTTAACGAATGGAGAAATCATGAAACAGGTTTTAGCAATCCTTGTCGTCCTCGGCGCCGTTGCATTTTTTGCTTCGGAATCGAAAGCTCAGTGCTTCCGAAGCCCCGGATTCAACACAGGCGGGGTCGTCTACGGAAGCTCATTTTACCGTCACCCCAATGCCGTCCACTATCGATCCTTCAATTCCTACAACGTGTATGGCCACCCCGGGACCCGTGTCTACCGATCCTACCAACCAGTCTACGGACACCGCGGCGGATTCTATCCACATACGCATGGTCGATACTATGGTGGAGCACGCAGCGGATTCTATTACCAGGGGAATAACCTTGGCGTTCGGATTCGCTTCTAACGAATCATGATCATTAGAATCACGGCCGGCGATCGATGGGTTGCCGGCTTTTTTTGTGTTTGAATTTGGAGCCGGGAAGGCTCAATTCATCTCCGAAGCTTCTTCCCAGTGCTCGTAAAGATCCTGAAGCTTGTCGTTCAGGTCTTCCAATTCTTCCTGCGCGTTTTTGACATTGTCGCCATCACGCAAAAACGCCGGATCCGAGAGATCCTCATGCAGCTCGGAAATTTTGATCTCGTGATCGGTGATATCGGCTTCGATGTCGACAAGCTTGCGATACGGGAATCGGCGTTTGCGTTTGACCGGCTCCTCGATTTT
>CAYSXI010000079.1:0-22253 GCA_964434955.1 uncultured Pirellulaceae bacterium | reverse complement strand
CTATCAATCATCGCTTCATTTTTCGGTTTGGCTTCGCAAGCAATCGGTAGGCCACAATCGAGCATCAACCAAACTTGCGACTCGTCAAACCCACTGACTTGATAAATGCAGTTGAGTTCGTGTTGAGCACGGCGAAGCGACTCAAGTCGTCGGTCGAGCCAGGCCAGGCTTTCAAGCCGGTCGCGAAACACGGCGGCGGTTTCGAATGCCTTCATCCCTGCCGCACGATTCATCCGCGACTCCAGGCTTTCCAAAACACTGCGGTCGAACCCCGACAAAAATGCAATCGCGTCGTCAACAGTTGACCGATAGTTCGATTTAGAACAACCGGCGGCACAGGGAGCGGGGCAAGTGCCCAGTTCATGCCGAATGCACTTGGCAGGTTGGTCCCGGGAAAACAGTTCCAGCTGATCGCTGAATTCCATCGTGGTTTTTTCCGGGCAATCACGAAGTTTGAAAACGTTATTCAGATTATCGATCGCTTCACGAAGCTGTGCCGTTCCCATGATCGGTCCATAACGATGCGTGGACTTTTCATTAACTCGCCTTTGCATGATTGCATTCGGGGCGCTGTGGTTACTGATGCAAACAAAAGCCGGCTTGCGACGCGTGGGTTGACCTTGGCTGTTGTAGCTTGGACGCCAACGATTGATCAGTTCCTGCTCTCTCAATAGCGCTAGAAGTTCATGGGAAACTGGTTCCCAGATGATCGTATGACTGTTTCGCCGAATGCGATGCATCTTTTCATCGGGCACCGTTTTCGAGAAATAGGAAAGAAGTCGTTTGCGAAGCGATTTCGATTTGCCGACGTAGCCCAGCTGTCCGTTTGGATCCAACCAACCGTAAACACCTGGCAAGGCCGGGCAGGTTTCCCGAAGTTGTTTTCTGGCCTCGAGTCGATCGCGCGGAATCTCCATCCGCTTTCGTTCGCCCTGCGCATTTGCCGGCAAGAAAGACGGGCCAAACTCCTTGAATGGTCGTTGCGACTCCAACGACACGGGATCCCTCCCAACTCCGTTAACGATGCGACTCCACAATTTGCCGCTGGTACCAATTTTTTTGATTCACCAGCTGAATTCAAGTAGATGGCAACATGTTGTGGATTTTCATACGAAATGTCCCGGTATTCCGCCGTTCCTGCTAGCGAAGCTGACAGAATTACAGGCGAAAAACAGGGCTAGGTAAAAGTTGAGCCCACAACCGCCCTCAAGTTTTCCGCCTTTAACGTTTTTTCACCTGTCAAGATTTTTGTGTTGAGTTGACTAGAGAAACGTGAGCCAACTGGTCGATAAAGTTAAAGCAACCGGGAGGGCGGGACACTGGAAGTCCCGTTTCAGGATAGCGGTCATAGCATGGCGACGGAGCGGCGTGCTATGACTTTTTTTTTGCGCTTTCCGAATTCACTGCCGCGAACTCGGCCATTCGAATCGCAATCGCGCACGTTCCCTCAAGGAAGCAACGTGCCGCATTGATTCTTCGAGCAGATTTCAAAACGAAGATAGACGAAAGTGGATCCCTATGTTGCTCACTCCGGGAACAAGGCGGCGTTCCTGTCGCGCCGGGTTTCCGCCTTTACTTTTTGGATTCTTTGAATCGTTTGTATTGGCCGCTGCCGACGGTGTTGGAAAGGGTATCGCCCGTTTTGAGATCAACGACTTCAACGTATTGTCCGGCGGATTCGAATCCGTAAACCGCAACGGAATTCTTACGAACTTCCAAGTTGACTCGATTTCGATACTTGGAATGATCGACCGGACCAATCCCTTTCAGTTGCGTGCGCCAGGCATATTTTTGCTTGTCCAAGTCAAAGGCCAGCAACTCACAACCAGATCCAATCATGCTGTGCTTTGTGTAGATGACGAGCGAGCCCGCGATGACAAAATTGCCCTCTGCATGGGTTGAGATCTTGTGAAGAACCTCGCTTCCGTTGCCCACCTCGACGGTGACTTCCCGCCAACTTGCCATCGAACGTCTAACGAGTTTGACTTCGAAATTCGTGGAGGCGCCCATGAAGTAGTGAAGGATGGACGCCCGGTCATCGGACCACTTCCATTTTTCATCCGCGTTGGTTTTGCCTGAGCACAAGGCCGTGAAAAGGAATACGGAGAACCCAATCGCAATTGGCCTCGAAAAGGGATGCCTGGCGATTCGGGGTAAAATTGAAATCATCAGTCTTTCTCCGACAAATTTGAGTCACGTGTTTACCGATATTGGACGGTTTGAACGAGCTCAAGTTCCCTTTGTTTTGTTTTCCCCAACTTGATCGAATCCCGCTTTGGTTTCCCTTTTGGGGAAGGCCGGGGATTGCTCACTTGTCCTGACAAGACAAACACTTCCAATTGGCGAATCGATTCTCATTCGCCGATTGGACCATGACAAAGAGCGATTTTAAAACCCCGATGACGTTTGTCGCGTTCGCCGTCTGTGGCGGAATTTTGGCGGATCGGTTTTGGGACATCCCTTTCGCTGTTTGGGTTTTGACGTTTGCCTTAACCCTGGTTTTGGCCGCGGCGGTTTTCCGTTTCAACGGTCGCATGCCCTGGAGTTTAAAAGACCGGGCATTAGCGATCTCAATAAGCAAGTACTCAGCGTCCTGGTATTCGACCCTGCTTCTCTTGTTTGCCTGCGTGACCCTGGGTGGAATATGGCATCATCTCCGATGGAACTGGTTTGCCGAAAACGAATTGTCACTTTTCGCCAGTGAATCGTTTGAGCCAGTTTCCATTCGGGCCAAGGTTGTGGAAGTTCCGCGCCGCCTGCCGGCGGTAGAGCTCAGTCCCTTGTCCAGCTTTCCGGTTGGCGAGCGTTGGAAGGTTGCCATCCAGGCCATTGAGATTCGGGACGGCGAACATTGGATGCCGGCAAATGGAAACGCGAAACTCTTAATAGTTGGCCAGTGTCCCGAGTTGTTGCCCGGGCATCAAATCGAAGTTGTTGGACGCCTTGCACGATCCTGCAAGCCATCCAACCCCGGTGAGTTTGACTTTTACGCTTACAACCGCGGACAAGCAAGTTTGTGTTTGGTTTCCGTAGGTAGCCCGCAAGCGATCAAAATCCTCAACCCGGAACGATCGCTTCGTCTGCGATTTGGTCGTTACGCCCTTCGGCGTCGATTTCATCAAGCTTTGGCCGATAACATTTCACCCGACCAGTTGCCCTTTGCTTCGGCAATCTTACTGGGTGACCGATCTTCGTTGCCTGACGAGCGTGAGCGGGCATTTTTCCTGACGGGAACGATTCATGTTCTGGCAATATCAGGATTGCATGTCGGAATTCTGGCGGCCGGGATTTTGTTTCTCGGCAAGCTGGAGTGGTGGCCGCGATCCATCACGTACTGGATGACGATATTGCTCGTCGTTTCCTATGCCTGGTTAGTCGAATTCCGTCCCCCTGTTCTCCGTGCCGCCGTATTGGTTTCAATTTTTTGCTTGGGGCGCTTGCAGGGTCGTGAAGGATTTTCGGTCAACACGCTGGCGATTGCGGCGATTCTTGTTCTGGCATTCAACCCTTACAATTTATTTTCTGCTGGCACCCAATTGTCGTTTTTGGCGGTCGGCGCTTTGTGTCTTTCAAAGAACTGGCTCGCCAAGCATGAGTCGACGGATTCACTTCAGCGATTGATTCTGCAAACGAGACCCTACCCGATTCGACAGGCGATCCGGTTCCGGGAAACAGCGTTCCAAGCCTTCAAGGTGAGCTTGGTGATTTGGCTGGCGGCCATGCCCTTGGTCGCTTTTCGTTTTCACTTGATTGCGCCGATCGGAATCGTTCTCAATCCAGCCATGATGATTCCCTTGGCATTCGGGTTGTTTTCAGGTTTCGCCACCATGATTCTGGGCGGCTTTTTTTCACCGGTTGGAGCAATCGCGGGAATGGGTTGTGAATCGACCCTTGAGTTTTTGGAATGCCTGATCGAATTCGGGCGACAAGTTCCGGGTGGCCATTTTTGGCATTCGGGCCCGAGCCAGGTTTCGGTCATCATTTTCTACATCACCTTTGCAATCCTTTTGGGGCTGCGCCCATTCAGGTTGACGGCAAAGAGACTTGCAGCGATCTATTTGAGCTGGATCGCATTCGCCTGGCTCCTTCCCAATTGGATTCAGTCACAAAGCCCAAATGAACAAACAGTCGTTACCTTTATCGATGTGGCTCATGGCACCAGCGTCTTGATTGAATTGCCAAATGGACAAAATTGTCTTTACGATTGTGGCAGCCTCGGGGTGCCCGAACGCGGTGGCGACAAGATCATTTCCGTTTTGCGCGACAAGAAGGTTTCCCATCTCGATGCGGTGTTGATTTCTCATGCCGATTTGGATCACTTCAATTGTCTGCCATACTTGGCGACGCAGATTTCCATCGGTGTCGTTTATATCTCGGATTCCATGAAACGAAGTCAGGACCCCGCGGCAATCGAATGCATTCGGCAATTGACGTCACGAGGTATCGAAATTCGTCAGTTGCACTTTGGAGACCAACTGAACTGCGGATCCGCCCAATTGAAGGTGATTGGGCCCCAAGCCGGACTTGCCCATGGGTCCGATAACTCTCAGAGCCTGATCGTTTCGATCGAGAGTTTCCAAAGGAGAATCTTGTTGCCGGGCGATGTCGAAGGGCCCGGATTGGAAAGCCTGCTCGAGAAAGAATCTGTCCGGCAAGATGTGTTGATGGCTCCTCATCACGGCAGCGTGCACAGTCACCCGACGCGGTTCATGACTTGGGCTCGACCTCGTGTGGTCGTGGTCAGCGGACGCGAGCGACGTGTGTCGAGCCGTGAATGGTCGCGTTTTGACGTTCCGCTGTTCAAAACTGAAATCGAAGGCGCAATCGAGGTGCGATTAAGCCCGGAAGGACCAATTCGAATCACGACTCATCGGACGTCACGTATTCACGATATCGAATGATGTAGGTGGCGGCGCCCAGGGCCAACCCCGTCATCACGAACATCGAGAGCACCAATGCCCAGCCCGGAGTCTCGGCGGGAAACAGAAGGTAAGTGGCCGCGTCGGGATCCAGTTTGCGATCGAACTTGATTCCCAGCCAGGAAACCGCCAGTCCGTGAACGTAATAACGCAAAGTAATCTTGCTGATCAGGGCCGGAACATTCGCAATGATCATATCGGTGGCAAATGCATACACAACGGCAATCACCATCGCTCGCTTCTGGAAAATCACGCCAATCAGGGAATACACGGCCGCGTAAGAAATCGATGCCATCGAAATCAGGCCAACGAATCCAATCCAGAGTCGGGCAGGTGAGACTTCAAAACCCGCCATCGACTCACCGATCATCAGGCACATGGTCATCGAGATGACGCAAACGGTCCAACCATTTGCGACCGCCGCGATGTACTTGCCGAATAGCAGGCCAACGCGACCATAGGGTCTGGCCGTCAAGTAAATCCATCCGCGACTTTCCAATTCCGAATACACGTTTGGCGTCGCCCACAACAGGAAAGACAACTGCCCAACAATGAAGACGAAAATGCATATGATCATGCTGACAGGAAACAGGGTTCCTTGGCTGACCAGCAAGACCAGAAACAACATGACCGGTGGAAACAGGGCGAGAATCGATGCCACCATCAATCGCCGGACGGTGATACTTTGAAGCGTCTCAAACGAAGCGGTTGCCGCAATGATCTGGAGTAAGTTCATAGTTCACCGCGGTGGATTTTCAACAAGTTGGTAAACAAATCCTGGAATGACTCGTCTGTCGAGGAAACCTGTTTGATCACGACACCGTTGTTGGCGATCTCTGCGAGCGTGTTGGCGAATTCGTTTGTTTTCTTTGTCGAAACCGTTACCGTCTCCAACTCGTGATCGAATTCAATTTTGTCGACCTTTGTTTTTTGCAGAATCAACTCCGCGAGATGCTCGGGCTGGTCACAGACGACGCGATACACATTCGGGTAATCGGAGACCATCAATTCGCGAACTTCGTCCGGCGACCCGGAAGCCAACAATCGCCCGCCCGAAATCAAAAGAAACGATGGGCGAACGGCTTCGACTTCATGAAGTACGTGGCTGGCCAGGATCAGGCTCTTGCCCTCGTCAATCCAGGTTCTTAAATAGTCCGTCATCTCGATTCGGCCAACCGGATCCAGGCCGTTGAACGGCTCATCCAGGATCAGGATTTCGGGACGGTGCGCGATTGCCTGAGCGAGTTTGCAGCGCTGTCGCATTCCAAGCGAATAGCTCGTCATAGGAGCGTGCATCTTTTCGGTCATGCCAACTTGGGCCAAGGCTTCGGAAGCCAACTCTTTTGCTTCCTTCTTCTTGAATCCGTGCAGGCGGGTCAGATAAGTCACCCATTCGTGACCTGACAACGAAGGGTAAACCGGTTCCACGGCCGGACACAAACCGACTTTGGAAAGAAATGAATCGTCCGAAGTCGGGTCTTTTCCGAAAACCCGGACTTCACCGATCGTGGGTTTCAACTGGCCCGTCACCAGATTAATGAACGTCGTTTTTCCGGAGCCGTTGGGCCCGAGCAGACCGTAGGCGCCTGTTGTCAACGTGATCGAAACATCGTTCACGCCGATGACGGTACCGTACAGTTTCGTAACTTTTGAAAACTCAATCACGGGTCGCGCTTATACTCGAATGGGGGCCGAAACCCTTTGGTAAAGGACGTACCAACTGAACAACGTCAGTCCAGCCAAAAGACACATGCCGCCGATAACAGAAGAGTCCAGATCGACCAAACCAAGTATCCAGCCCTGAACATTTCCGATGGTTTCATAGAGTGAAATCAACTGCCAATTGGATCCCAATTGCCGATTGTCGTTGACCCCAACAGTGATCATCATGACGAGATAGGCCCCCGTTGAAAGAACCCAGATCGCAAACCAGCTGAAGGTTGCAAAGCGGCTTTCCTGGGTCAACGATGACAACATCAATGCCAGGGAGACCGTCGGGATAATCATGGCGGCCGACGCCAGCAAGACGCGAAGCGGCAAATGCCACGTGTCCCAGAGGACGGAAAAGTCCGGGGACATGGCCACGCCGAATACGAACAATCCGATCGCCGGAAGCGTCGTGATGAAGATCAAAAATGCGGCCGGGATCGCAAACTTTCCGACCAGGTACTCAAATCGACCTATCGGCTTGGCAAAGTAAATGAAGTAGGCACGAGAACGCAGGTCCCTTGATATCAATGGCGGCACAATCAGCGCGATCAAAATCACCGTCGCGATACCTTGGGACTTACCCAGAAACGTCAGCATGAAGAAGGACCAACTCATGCGCCGCGCTGATTCATTGTTGGGTGAAGTCAGCGCCTCAATTAACTTGTCGCGAAACGGCACGTTGGGCATGTTCCGAATGTATTGTTCTCGCCCCATCAGCATCGCCGTGCTGCGTATGAAAACTTCACGCTCCTCCTTGGTCAACTTCGAGAGCTTTGAGTCGAGGTCCTTTACTTTTGCCTCAATCTCGAGCGCTTTTTGCTTTGCTTTTTCGGCGTTGCCACGGATCCCGTCAAGTAATTCCGGATCGACTTCGTCTTCGATAAATTCCTGGATGATTTCCTTGATTTCGTCTTTGTTTTTGGCAACAACCAAATCCGCCATCAGGATCTGAAGGTCATGTTGATCGATCCTGGCGGCTTTGGTCGGGTTTCGCATCAACTCAAAAAAGCCGGCCAGTTCGGGATCGTTTTCGGTGATGCCTCGTCTGGCGAGGTCGTCGACGATCAATTGGGTCACACCGGTCCCAGCGACATTTCTCGGATCGACCGGTTTGAAGCCGGCGAGCAAGATGTCGACCTCCTTGCGGTTGTCGATGTCGATATCCGCTTTTTCCGCAAGCTTGCGGACTCGTTCCAGGCTCTCTTCCCGCGGGCCAATGAAACGGTCTTCGACGATGTAAACGAAGACGCCGAATACGATGACCGGCAACCAGGCGGCCAACATCATTCGTTTTACCCATTGGCTGCGAAAAGAGATCGCAATTCCTGTGGTCGCAATCATCCACCAACGAGACGTACTCGAGGTCAATTCGCCTTTCCATTTTCGGTAACCAACGTCATGCAGAGGCATGGTCCGCCTCCCGGATCGCATTGATGAAAATGGCTTCCAAAGAATTTCGTGCTGGGTTCATGGCTCGAATTGCACATCCTGCTGAGTTTGCCGCTTGCCAGATCGACGGAGCGATTTTGTCGAGATCTCCCTCGACGGCAATTTCCTTATCTTGAACCATGCTGGCCTCCAGTCCAATTTGGCTCAACGTCCCAACCAACGCTTCACCATTTTCAACCACCTGAATGGTGATGACTGGAGAAGAAGGACGATTCAGGTTTTCCAATGTATCGTTAACTTGAAGGCGACCTTTCGAAATGATCACGACTTGGTCGCATGTCGATTGGACGTCCGGCAAGATATGGGTCGATAGAATCACAGTTTTCTTGAACTCGCGTGCCAGAACGCGGATTCGATTGAGAAGTGCTTCACGTTCCTCCGGATCCAAACCCGAAGTTGGTTCGTCCAAAATTAACAACTCGGGATCATGAACGATGGCGCATGCAAACTTGATTTTTTGTCGCATGCCCGTCGAATACGTTTCAACGTTTCGATAACGCTCCTGTTGCATGCCGCAGAAATCGAGGATTTCGTGCGCCCGCCGCAACGCCTCGACTTTGGGGATACCCGCGAGTGTCGCTGAAAAGCGAACAACTTCGACACCGCTTAAACCGGGAATGTAGCAGTCGTCTTCCGGCATGTAGCCGACTTGTTCACGAATTCGTCGTCCGTCGGTGCCCAGCTGGAAGCCGAGGACGTTTCCGCTCCCTGAAGTGACTTTGACCAATCCGAGCAAAACTTTGATCAGCGTTGACTTGCCCGCGCCGTTGGGCCCCAGGAGTCCCGTTACTCCCTGATGAATCTCGAATCCGACCCCGCGCAACGCTTCGATCGAACCGTAGTTTTTTACGATGTCTTGCAGTTGGATCAGTGGCGTCATAGGGCACAATCAGGCGGCTGGTTTTTAGCCATGATGGAACAACCTCGAAAAGATTCAAGGCTCCCAACGAAATTTGTCTTGGGTCAAACCGATGTGTTCGGCTGCCGAACGCGTTTCTTGGCGGAATTTACCAAAAAACGTGGGGCTGACTGAATTTCTACGATCCCCCCACCCGAATCGGTGCGAATCAATCCAGATTGTCGTTTGATTTGCGAGAGATTAGGATCGTGGAACACCCTTTTGGAGGAATTGCGATGAACCCACTCAAATCAGTCTTGATTTTGGCCGCCGTTTTCAGCGTCAGTTTTTGCCTGGAGCTGAGCGCCCAGACGGAACAGAAATCACAGGCAAGTTCATCCCGGAAAGAAGATGGCTGGAAGCCGTTGCTCGGCAAGTGGCAATGCCAATCCGCGAAACTCGGTGGGCAAGACATTCCCAAACAAGTGACCGACAAGACCAAGTTGAGCATGACCAAAGGCGAGTATGTTGCAGAAACGCTTTATGGAAGCGAAAAGGGAAAGCTTGAATTGAATGCCGGCGTGACTCCCGGACAAATGAAAATTGAATCCAAATCCGCGGGCGAATCGAAAACATTGTTGGCAATTTACAAGATCGAAAAGGGTGAGTTGATTCTCTGCTATTCATTCGGCGACAAGTTTCCTGAGAAATTCGAATCGACCGAAGAAAATGGATTTCTCTTGGCCAAGTACAAGAAAGTTACTCAAGACAAAGCCAAAGACAAAAAGTAAACTTCGCCCGTTTTGGCGAACCCGTTGCCGCAACTTTTCCGTCGAGTGATCTTCCAGGGGTATTTTGCTTGCATCAAGATCTGGATGTGAGCATTGGTGAAACCCGTTCCGACGAACACAGATTCAAGCGAATCCTGCCAGTCGCAAGCAGCACCCGCCGGTGCTTTCACTTTATCGAAACGCCCTGGAATTGACGTTGACAGGTGGCGGGTGCCCATCTACTTTCCGCCGCAATCATCTTCGGGCAAGGATGTCCGTGGGTTCGTCGTGCTTAAATTGCGGCGAGTATTTATTCTTCCGTTGAAGAAAATCAGGGACGATACGAGGCGAATCATGAGTCGCGGTTGGCAAAAAGGTCGGCAGTTATTTGGACTGGTTTCATGCGCGGTTTTTCTCGCGGCAACCACCGGATGTCAAACGGGCAAGTGGAATATGCCAAAGATTAGCCTTCCAAAAATGAAGGCGCCGAATCTTGCGTTTTGGAAGAAAGACAATCGCATCGATTCGCAACCCAACGATCAGATCTCGCCCCCTGGCGACAATCTGCATCCATCGGACGTTGGTCGCGGGCAACCGCAAGATCGAATGGCCCGCAACGATTTGCCAACCGATCGTATCCCGCAGCGTCAGCCCTACACTTCTCCGAAAATCGAAGACAACATGATGGGCCAGGATTCGAGTCAATCCTACATTCAGCCCAAATCCAATTCGCAAAATCAATTTGGCGGCAGCGAGTTTCCACCGGCGACCGGCGGGCAAACCAATGTTTCCAATCCCTATGCGAACGGCGGAAGCAATTCCATGAACTCCGGAAGCTCGTTTGATTCAAATTCAAGTTCAAACGGCGGCCAAACAGGTAACTATCTACCGGGGCAGTTTGACAACGGCTATCAAAACAACACAAATCAAAACAACGGAAATCAAAACAACGGGAAAGGCGTTTTGCTAAAGAACCCATATACGTCTTCGAAATCGGCTCCCTCCGATTCAATGAATGCAAGCCAAGAAAACGGTTATCCGTCAACAAGCGGATTCAAGGACTTTGATAGCTCCCAAACGCCACCCGCCGTTGCAGACAAAAAGATGCCGCAGTTCAAACTGCCGTCAGCAACCGGGCAGGCAAAAATCGAGAACCCGCATTTTGCAGACAAAATGAACATGCAGAATGAAATGAAAAGCATTCAAAAGGTGGGCGGCAACGAATCCTTGGGCGGATCGACCCAGGTTCGCACCGCGGAGCTTCCAAAAGCGCTCCAGTCTGGCAGCACGGGTTACGCTCCGGGCAGCACTGGACAAACCAGTGGTGGACAACCTGGCGGTGGACTTTCGCCGAACATGCAACTTCCAGAAACGCCGCTGCCGGGAACTGTCAACGACCTGCCAAACGAATTGCCAAACCAGCTTCCCAATCAAACACTTCCACCGGCTTCCAGCCCAACCAACGGGCAATTCGGAGGCGGTCAATTTGGTGGTCAGAAATAAACGATCGATCAACCGGCAGCGTCACAGGCAACGAAACGACCGGAAAGGCGTTACCAAGGCGTAACGCCTCCATTGACGCAGATGGTCTGTCCGGTGACGAAAGCCGATTCATTGCTTGAAAGGTAGAGCACCGCGTTTCCGACATCGTCGGGAACTCCCCAGCGACCGGCGGGAACTGAGGCCAAGTACTCGTCTTTTGCTTCCTGCGGATCGTTTTCATGCCGCTCCACCGGAATCCAGCCTGGAGCCACGCAATTGACCGTGATTTGATCTGCAGCCAATTCACGGGCCATCGAACGGGACCAACCAATTTGGCCTCCCTTCGCAGCAACATAGGCGCTAAATGGTGACGCGGATGCGTGGAAAACTTCGCTGGTAATGTTGATGATTCGCCCCCAGCGTTTGGACTTCATGTGTGGCAGGGCCTGCCGGGCAAGGAGGTAGGGACTTTTAATGAAAAAGTCGATCATGGCCTGATAGAACTCCCAATCGTATTCTTCGATGGGTTTCAAAGGTTGTTCGCACGTGGCGTTCGCAACCACGATATCGACTTCGCCCAATTGACTTCGCGTTTCTTCAAAAAGCTTGGCAACGCCCTCTTCAGAAGTGACATCGGCTTGAACCAAAGCCGTATTGATACCCGCGGACTGATACTCCTCAATCGCCGATTCACCTCGCGAAGCATTGTTCGCAAAGTTCACCGGGACCTTGGCCCCGGCTTTGCCTAAAATTTTTCCAATCGCTTTGCCTAACCCCGTGCTATTTCCAGTGACGATCGCGACTTTGCCATCCAAGGAAAAACTCATCGAAAACCCCTGCAACCAATTTCTTGAAAACGATATCTTGGCGACAGTTTATCAAGTTTGAAGCAAGAACAAATCCAGCCAATCCGCCGTGAATGAATCCCTTCAGTTAGACGTTGACCGTTTGAAAAATTCCATCGAACCGCAGATGGTCAACACGATTTATTTTGACGAACTTGAATCCACGAATACCTGGGCGCTTGAAAATCTCGAGGCCCATCAGGTCCCCTCGCTCGTTGTGACCGCGAACCAGACCGCTGGTCGAGGGCAACGCGGCAATGAATGGCATTCGTCTGGTGGCTCCCTGACGTTTTCGTTGGCATTGAGTTTTGAGGACATTGCGATCGAGAGTCGCGGTATCATCGCCCCGGCCGTCGCTGTCGCCTGTTGCCGATTCCTGTCCAAGCTGACCGAAGACGGCTCCTATCAATTCAAGTGGCCTAATGATTTGGTATTGAAGGATCGAAAACTGGGTGGCATCCTTATTGAAACAACTTCGAGATTGAACGAAACGCTCGTCATCGGGATCGGAATCAACGTCAATCAAAATCCCTGGCTGCCAAATCCAAGCACGAGCAAACTCGAGCCCGTTAGCCTGGCGCAAGTTTTTGAAAAGCCATTTGACTTGACGGAAGTCCTGACCGGCCTGGTTCAAGAGATTGTCGACCTGCCTGCGCAAATACGAAGCGGGAATCGCGGCCAGCTAATGAGCGAAATCGACGAACGGAACTGGCTGAAAGACCAAAATGTCCTGGTCGAATCTGAGGGAAAGAAACGACTTGGCAGGTTCGTGGGTTTGGATGAATCGGGCGCGGCAAGAATTGATTCTGGCGGCGAAATCAGCACGTTCCACTCGGCAAACATCACCAAACACGATGGGATTGGTTGACATCCCCTGCGGTTTTCACGTTGATTTGGGCCCGCAAGTTTCCGGAAACATAAAATGAAGGAAATGTTAGCTAGGCAGTTCGTCCGAAAATTGTAACAATTGGTACAGGATTGGAGATACAGAACCCCGTGATGAATCGGGGTGATTGCCGAAATCGAATGTTTGCCGAATCGACGGGGCGAAATGATTCAACGGCCAATAAACCAGTTTCCTCCCTATCTAAATCTGACAATTGAGTTGACCGAATTCGGGAGTTCTTTATGCCTTTGTTCGAAGTTGAAACCGAAGCCCATATAATTATCACCTGGGCGGACGACGA
This sequence comes from uncultured Pirellulaceae bacterium, assembly GCA_964434955.1. GTDB lineage: Bacteria > Planctomycetota > Planctomycetia > Pirellulales > Pirellulaceae > JANQLU01. The sequence goes on along the minus strand of CAYSXI010000079.1, from coordinate 9,053 downwards.
ATCCTCTGCAAACGACGTCGCCCTGGAATGCTATCCAAACGAAAGTATCGTTCGGATGACAAAACGTCCAAGAGATAGCTGGGTGATATCAAAAGGGGTTCTCGGAATCACGGACGAAAAATCTGATCCATGCAATGTCGCACGCGATTGCCTGTCCAAGGCTTCGGGCGACAAAGTCCATGCGATTCGACTCTATATGCACGAGACCGGAACGGATCTGGAAAAAGCCAGAAAAGTGATCGAATCCAATATGGTCATGGGTTGGTAATTCAATTTGAACGATCAACGCAACAAAACAAAAATAGCCCGGTGCAAACCGGGCTTTTTTTGTGACGTTCACCCGTCGTCTGAATTCGCCAACCCTCTGTGACTTTCCCGCCCTTTGTGACTTTCCCGCCTTTGTGACTTTCCCGCCTTTGTGACCTTCCCAAATTCTCATTCATTGACCGGCACGAAATTACCCGTGCTGGATCATTTCATTTGGTCAATCATCCCATCGATGAACTCAAGGAGCGCTTTTTCGTTTTTTGCGTCACCTTTCAGGCCGCTCGTGTCCGTCGCACCTGGTGGCAGGGTCATCACGGTTTGAAACTTGCCGTAAGTGACCGTGTAGACCAGTGGGTTTGCACCAATCTGTGCTCCCAACGATTCGGGAAGCTTGGTTAATTTGCAAGCCGCGATCATCTCGGCGACTTTCTCCAAAGACTCGGCATTCAACTTTCCCTTGCTATCGACCTCTCGATAGTCTCGGTTCAAAAACGGCTGTCGTTTCCAGCTTCCGTCGGTCGACAGGGTGTACTTATGGCCGGAAAAACCTGCGAAACCGCCTTGCGCTTTCGTGATAGTCAATTCTTCGCTCAACGGTTCCTTTTTCTGGTCGTCGACGTCCTGTTTTTTCTTCTTCAACTTGAAAATGTTTTTGTCAGAAATCGCTTTCACGTGAACAATCCAGCGCTGGCGAATTTCAACTCCGCCCTTCAATTCAAGTTTTCCCGAGACATACACGACTTTCCCATTGAGCTTTTCCAAGGCAGCTTGGGCGTCTTTGTTTTTGCTACAGTCCAGCTCCCAATTGATGTTGCCGGCGGAGATCACGGTGCCGGTCGTTTCTCCGCCGATCGCCATGATTCCCGTTTCCATCTTGCCTTTGATCTGAACATGGACAAACGCATCCTCTTCTTGCGCGTTTGCCGGGTTCGTTGAAACTGCCAGAATCAGTAAAAGGGTCGTGCAGACGATGGTTTTGGCGGTGCGGTACAGTTTCATTTTCGTTTTGACTCCAGCAATCGACTCAGTTCGGTGAATGGCCAACAAAGGTGAACGCAGGATCGAATTCCCGCATTGCGACACGTTTAATTGTGACGCAATAGAAAGGAGGTTTGGTCCGTTTGATTCAAAAAAAATTCAGATTTCATTTCACATAGCCAATTGGACGGGGATGGCTCACTTTACAAAAAAAGCCCGGCAAGCCGGGCTTTGTTGATTCGATGATGTCGGGGGTTATGCAGTAGCGGCTGCAAACCGTTCCGAGACCGCGTTCCAATCAACCACGTTGAAGAACGCGTTGATGTAGTCGGGACGGCGATTTTGATAGTTCAGGTAATAGGCGTGCTCCCAAACATCCAAACCGAGAATAGGGGTGCGGCCATCCATCAAGGGACTGTCCTGGTTCGGCGTGTTCTCGACAACCAGGTTCCCGTTGTCGACGCTGAGCCAAGCCCATCCGCTACCGAAGCGTGTCGCCGCTGCGTTCGCGAACTGTTCCTTGAAGGCGTCGAAAGATCCGAAGGCAGAATCGATCGCTGCCGCCAAGTCGCCCGATGGAGCGCCTCCACCGCTGCCGCTCAATACGGTCCAAAACAGGGAGTGGTTTGCGTGACCGCCGCCGTTGTTTCGGACTGCGCCTCGAATGTTTTCTGGCAAAGCGTCCAAGTCCGAGACCAAGTCTTCGACAGATTTGTTTTCAAATTCCGTACCTTCGATCGCAGCATTCACTTTGGCAACGTAGCCTGCGTGATGTTTGCCATGATGAATTTCCATGGTTCGTGCGTCGATATGGGGCTCCAACGCATCATGAGAATACGGGAGTTCGGGAAGCTCATAAGCCATGATGTTTCCTTTATGTTTCGATGTTCAATTCGACCACCAAAGATACCGTGAACCACGGTTTTTCACAATGAGCGGAGCTAGAAGTCGTTCACACAACCAACATGACGTTAGCGGTGGTCCGCTAGGCAGCAATCGTGTTTCAGGCGAGCGATTGAGGATCTAGGTGCGACCGTCGCCAGGTCGTGTTGCAGCTCGTTCGGGCAAGCTGGGTGGCGGAGAAATCATCAAGTAACCGCGAAGCGTCTGAAGAAGGTGGGTTGCGGCTTCTCGAATTTCTTTCACGCGTCGATCGCGCTTTCGGCGTGGGCGTACCGTGCACCGCATGATGGTCTGATTGCCGCGACGCGGGTTTTCGTCTGATTCAAGCTCTTCCTGTTTCATTTCGATGTCAACGATCAATCCCAGTGCGTGATCGCCGCCTCGACGGAACAGTGACATGTTTCCACCGAAATCGAGAGTCATGAAGTTTTGATCAATGTTTTTGATTTTTGCGTTTTGTTCCTCAATGAATCCTCGGATTTTTGTCAGGAGAACGTCGGGAGGCGTCGGAGTCTCATACTGTTCCTGAACGAGAGGCTCTCCTTTGATTTCCCGCCAGGAAGTCTGATTTTCAGCTTCCGTATCTCGCTTGGGATCCGGGGCTCGGTAATCGTTTAGCTTGGACTGGATGACACGATTGCGTCCCGTTTCCTTGGCATTGAGCAAGGCGTGATCGGCCCGAACAAACCAGGATTTTTCGTCGTCGCCCCGCTCAATTGTGGCAACACCGAAACTGGCCGTCAGGCATTTTCCATTGAGTTCGTTTTGAGGAAGTTGCTCCAAGTCACGGCGAATGACTTCGGCCCTTTCCGCCGCTAACTCCAGGTCGCAGTCGCGGCAAACGATGACGAATTCTTCGCCACCGTAACGAGCAACCAGATCTTCTCCGCGAACATATTTTTGCAGGTGGGCTGCAAACGCAACCAATGCCCGGTCTCCCTTTTCATGACCGTAGTCGTCGTTGATTCGTTTGAAAAAGTCGATGTCGCAGATGATCAAGCTGCTGATGAGCGTCTCCTGCTCATAGGACACCAGGCAGTCATCGATTGCGCGGTCGAATTCAACTCGGTTCGGAACCTTGGTCAGGGGATCCAATGACATTTGGCGGTTGAGCTGAACGACTTGTTTTTGTAGCCGTTTCTCGGAAGACTGGTCTTCAATAATCAAAAGGGCGCCCAGCAGTTGGCCGTGTTCGGTTTTCAACGGGCTAACGTTTATTTTCGCCGAAACGTATTCATCTTCTTGCCGTTCGAAGGTGATTCGCGATTCAATTTCCTTGCCAAACTCAAGACAAGCGTCGACCGGGCAGCGGTTTTCCAAATCGCCATCATTCGAAAAGAATGGGACTCTTTGCCCGGACCATGCGTTGCCGATCATTGTCGAAGCTGGAACACCCGTTATCTTTTCCGCACCGGGGTTCCAGATCAGGACGGTCCCTTTTGGGTCGACGAATCCGACTCCCTGATTCAATCGATTCAACAACGATTTGACAAAATAGCGATTGATCAAATCGGCCGAAGTGGATTTTGAGTTCATAGGCCAACAGGATCCAGAAAAAAGAAAATGTCCCGAAAGGGACTCGGCTCCTAAGGAATCCTAGTTCGGATGCGGCTGATGGTCAAAATGATTGGAATCTCATAAATTCGAGAACCTTCCTTCACGAGAGAAGTTGCGAATCGTTCCAGTTTTAACGGCAATTCTGCTTTTGCCGACTCAAAATTGAGCCCTTTCGAGTAATGAGGCCCGCAGATATGAGACTAGCCACGATCCAGTTCGAAGAATCGGCGGAAGCGGCGGTGTTGCTGCCAGGTGAACCTCGCCGTGCCGCGTTGATGAGACACTTGGTTCCGGACGCCAATGGAGAATTGATCGATTCGATCTGGGACTGGGAAAACCTGGCGTCGCAAGTTCATGCGGCTTTGCAGCAGTGTGATGACTCGATCACGTTTCCTGTTTCAGATGAAATGCTGTTGGCTCCAATCGCCGCTCCCGAAAAGATTTATTGCATTGGGAGAAACTACCACGATCACGCAGCGGAAATGGGCTCCGCTGCTGGTGAGACCCCTGTGGTGTTTAGCAAATTCTCGAGTGCGATCATCGGACCCCTGGATGAGATCCAGCTACCGCCAATCAGTGAGCAAGTTGACTATGAAGCCGAGTTGGTCGTTGTCATCGGAAAGAGCGGGAAAAATATTCCGATCGAATCAGCGTCCGATCACGTGTTTGGCTTTTGTTGTGGAAATGACATTTCTGCTCGCGATTGGCAGAAAGGCAAACCAGGCGGTCAATGGTTGCTCGGCAAGACCTTTGATACCTTCGCCCCGATCGGGCCCTGGATCGTTACGAATGACGAAGTCGGAGACGTAGGCGATCTGGCCATTCGGCAACGATTAAATGGTGAGCTCGTGCAAGACGCTAAAATTGGCCAATTGATTTTCTCGATTGAGTACCTGGTTTCCCACCTGTCAAAATTTTCAACCCTGCAGCCGGGCGACTTGATTTTCACGGGTACGCCGGCTGGTGTTGGGGCGGCGCGCAATCCTCAAGTGTTCTTGAAACCCGGTGACCAACTTGAGGTGGAAATCGACAAAATCGGATTATTGCGAAATTCAGTTCGGTGCTAGCAGGATTTCGAACGCTTCCACAAGAGGCGAATCAAGATTCGGAAATCGACTTGCCGAACTAAATTTTATCTGGCCAACCCGTGACGCCCATCGTATTGCGTCACAACCCATATTTCTGCGGATTTGACCTCGAGTCAATTCAACGGAATGGATTCCGTGAACCAAAGTTAAGGCACCAGGATCAAGATGCCGGTAAGTATCAACCGTGGAAGACGACGAAGGGTCGTTCTTGACGAAGTCGTCCAAAGTGAATGTGTGGTGCCTGCTCCTGCCAAGCCGGCGCCAGCGCCCGAAAATGATACGCCCGACGATAATGTTTATTCGCCAAGAGCGAGACGTCGATTTCAGTTGCGGACCACCGACCTGATCCCAAAGCGAGCCTTCACACTGGCCGCCATCATTTGCGTCCTGTTGTCGGCGTGGTTGGGAATCGTTTTGTTGGACATCCATGCTCCGTCTTGGGAAGCAGTGATCGGTTCGGATGGCGTCGAAGCCTTGACGATCGGTGGGCGGGCGAGTCTTTCGGTTTGGTTTTCCGCATTTATCCTGATCCTTACCGCCATCGCATGCCTCCAAGTCTTCTTACTGCGACAACATCGCCGTGACGACTATCGGGGCGTCTACCGGTGGTGGCTTTGGATGGCAGGAATCCTGCTCCTCGCAAGTTTGAACAACGTCGTGGGTGTTGCAAGCATCGCAAAGACAGCGCTAGGGCATTTGATTGAGTCGTCCGAATACAGCGCAGGATGGGGATGGGGGATCGTCAAGTTCGGAGTATTGGCAGCGCTTGTCGGTCGTTTCGGCTACGAAATGCGAGTCTCCCGCGGGGCGTTGATTGGCTGTTCGTTGATCATGGCCGCTTACTGTGGGGCTTTGGTTATCGAATCGAGTTCCACCGTTTCTCAATTCGCGAATCAATATCAAGTCAGTTTTGGCAACCTCATTCTGCTAGGGCAAATTGCAGTCTTCACCGTTGTCCTGGTCTACTCTCGCTTTATCTATTTGGAAGCTCACGGTTTGATCAAGATGGTTCAGCCGGAATCAAAGCAGCGTCGGACGACGAAGAAATCCAAAGCGTCGAGCAAGCGGCGAGCCGAAACGAGCAAAAAGAAGCGAGACGTCGAACAGGATGAGAGCGAAGTTGACGTCAAGCCAAGCAAAGTAGCTGCCAGGAAATCGCCCAAAAAGAGCGAAGTGGACGGCCAGCCAGAGGAAAAGTCGCCGCGCGTTTCGAGAAAGACAAAAAAACAAACGGTCGCAGAGCCGGCAATCCAGACTCAAGCAATGGACTCAAGTCAGGATGCGGAGTTGGATGCGGAGATCGAGTCACTCGAAGGCAAAACACTTTCCAAGTCTGAACGACGTCGCCTCAAGAAGCTTCAACGAAGACAAAGCCGTGCGGCGTAGTGATCGCCCCCGCTTGTCGCGACGATTCGTTTGCCGCCACAAGGCTGCACGGCTTGCGACTCGAATCGCCCTCCCACTTTTTGGCTCGATCCCCCGATGGCTCGCAACCGGTTTCTTACCCGATTTCCACGGTTCGCAGGCAAATTCAAATCGCACATTGAGGCAATCTGGGTACAAAAAAGCTTGATTCCAGATAGGAACCGCTAAAATTGACGTACCCACCTCGGCCGCAACCCTACTCGCGGCCATCGCGTCAAACTTGAGGGCCCGAATCATGTTTTATCAACTGGTTCTCATCGATACGGATCTCGGTCACGATCGATCACGCTGGACTTTGAACTTGCCAACCACGATTGGAAGAAACCCGGATCACGGAATCATTATCAATCATGATTCCGTCAGTCGGACGCATTGTCGTTTATCCTTGGACGGCGAAGGCTCATTGGTCGTTCGTGATTTGAACTCGATGAACGGAACTTATTTCAACGATCAGAAGATCCAGCAAACGCGTTTGATGGCCGGGGATCAATTTCAGATCGGCGCTTTGACGCTTCGGGTCGAGATGACATCCGATTCGGTCGACAATCGACTTCTCGAGCCGCCCAATGAGTTTGATCTTTCGGAAACGACTCCCATGAGGCTTGCCGAATTGCATGCGAGAGCGAAAGCCGGAGAGGCCAAGCCAAACAACTAGGACGAGGTCCTGATTCGTAGCCCAGGATTGGACATCAACGCCGCCAGACTCCAGTGTGTACGGTACGAAAAGGAAAAGCGACCTGGCCACAACCAGATCGCTTTCAATCGTCTTCGAAAACGGCAACGCGGTTGGCCTATTTTTTTCGCCGGTTTTTGCGCTTGCCGTTGCCTTGATTCCCGCGTCCGGCTGCCTGGTTCAACATGTCAGATGGCTTTCGGCCCCATGCCTGTTCGAACGCCGTTTCAAACGCTTCGCCTTTCTTGAGTCCGCTCATCAACTTGCCAATGCGGGAAGCGCTCTTGTTGAGCAAGTCAACAAAATAGAAGCTCACCAAGGCAGCCTGGTCATCGGGAAGGACTCCGCGAATAAAATCGTCGGTTCGCTGCATCGACTCCGCATATTTGACGGAGTCGGTTCGCCATTCCTTCACGACCTCGTCACGCGCATGAATCTTGGCGGAGGCCCAGAAACCGACGCCATCAGAAAACCACTTGGGAACATCCGTACCGGCGCTCGCCATTGCGACGGCGGCAATCTGTTGAGCCAAAGTCGGACTGACGGTTTCCGATGAATCATTTCGGCCTACCAGGATCGCGGCATATCCGTCGATCGTGGTGTAGCCCCAGTGACCTTTGAAACCGCGAGGAAGTTCACGACGTTCAACCATTTTTCCAAACTCGCTGTAGTCATAACGACGTTTGAACAGGAAAACGGTCATTCGGCCTTTGATGAATTGATCGCCTCGGTCCATCTTGAGAATGGGCGTGATTTTTTTCGCGTGATCTTCCGCCAATTTTCCGAATTCGGTAAGCGTTTCTTTGTCGAATTCGCCCAGCAGCAAGAAGTTGTCTGTCTCGACCGACTCAAAGTCGCTGCCAGACATCACCATTTTCCAGTTTCGTTCGGCGATCTTTTTCCTTTCGGCTGCCAACTCATCATGCGTGGAGTTTCTGGCCTTGGCCAAAGCCGCCAACCGACCGACAGCCGCTTCGGTATCGCCCCCGTCGTATGGGGCGCCTTCATCAATCCAGGTAATAATCTTGTCAATCAACTCTTTGTCGATCGGCGGCGATCCGGCGGGCATCCTCTGCCCTCCCCCTTCGCCTTTCAGGCGTTGAACCAGCAAGCTCCCTTTCCCGTCACCGGGTTTAATGATGTTGCCACTGTCGCCACCACGCAGAAGGCCGCGAAAATTTGCCAGGTTGAGTCCGCCGCGAACCCGCTGCGTATTCAAGTGGCAGCCACTACATCGTTCGCTAATCATTGGAGCGATTTCCGAACTGAAGCTCACCTTGGATTTCTTGTCTGCGATTTTGACTTCAATGCGTTCACGCCGCGGGGCATCATTGCCTCCTACAAGCCTGGCCAAATTCTGAGTTGGATTGTCACCGTCAAATTTTGCGCCCTCGGCAATCCAGGTCTTAAGTGTTTTCAATTCGGCTTCACTAACCGTCAGCCCACCACGGGGCATGTCGCCTTCTTCAATGACTTCGATCAGGCGGCTGTCGTCTGGCTTTTTCTCAAAAATGACTTTGCCGGCGGTTGGTCCCCGCATCAACGTTTCGTAGTTGGCCAACGAAAAACCACCGGACGTTCTGCCGACGTGGCAGCGCCCGCATTTGGAATTGAGAATGGGGGCAACCTGCTTAACGAAACTGATTCCATCGGTTTCGGGCGTGTCCGGCTCGGCCGCTGATTTGCCTGGCTTCAGTTCAAACATGGCCGGCAGCGACTGGCCTTTCGCAGTGAGTAGCTCGTGCGCTTTCTTGATTCTTGAGAATTGCTTCTTGAGATCGGCGTTATCCGCCTTGTTCAACTCGCCCATCATTTTTTGAAGCTTGGTCATCGCATCTTTGATGCTTTTGCCCGAGTCATCAAATTCCCCGCCCACGAAAGCCTTTTCGGCCTTGTCGATGGAGCGTTTGATGGCACGCATCTCGATTCGTTGCGAGCGAGTAAGCGTTTGAGCGTAGGAAGAACCCAAGGATCCACCAAACGTGAGGGCAAATACAAAGACTGATGCCAGGAAGATCCGAGTTGCAGACGATGCCATGATGTGGCTCCAAGGTTAAGAATTCAAACCAAAGGAAGCGGTGAGAAGTAATGGAGAACCGAATCCATTGAGGCGAAAAGGAGTCGGAGAGGAGTTCCATTCCACTCAACTATTATAGGGTCCA
>CAYSXI010000078.1:0-22287 GCA_964434955.1 uncultured Pirellulaceae bacterium | reverse complement strand
AGCGAATCCCGGTTCGGACCAAACTCGCTATCACCCTTCAGTACCTTCTTCGTCAAGGATTCCAACGATGTCAGGTCGGCCTGGACACTTCGTTTCTTGGTGTCATATTCCGCCTTCGTTTTGTAGCTTTTGAGTGGTAGCAACTCGAGGCCGGAATCAATTTTTTCTTTGGTGAACTTCTTCGGTGCTTCCTGGGCATTCACAAAGGAAGGTGCCGCCAAAGCAACAGCCATGATCGAAAAGATGATTCGAGTGGCGAAAGATTTCATCGCAACGGTTTCCATATTTTTACTCAATCGAAAAAATGCGCAATTCGACCGCATAAACAGCAAGTTTTTATCTAATTAAAGAATACCTATCGGCTTTGGGGGGTGTCAATTTCCTCGTTCCCAGAAGCCCGCGAATACTTTGAATTAGTGAAATTAGTTGGCCAGTTCGGCGATCGAGAACGAATTGGTGGGGTTATGACGATTGTCAAAATCAGCAAATACCCCGTCGATTTATGAAAGGACAATTCAAAGCGCTGCAAATTACCACACTCTTTGCTGGAATTGATGTTTCAGATTTTGATTCGGAGGGTCTAAAATCAGGTCGTACATTGATCGGATTGCCAGAAGGAGTTGGTTGTGGGACGGATTATTAAGCTTGCGGGATGGGTTGTCACGGCGCTCGCCATTCTTTCGTTGATCAACGGATCGATTGCTCAGCAACGTTCGGTCGGCCAACAAGTCGTTCGCTCCGTTGTCCCCCAGGAACGTGACGGCTTTCGGCAAATCAAGAATGATCGTGCCCAGCCCCGCACCGCGGCATTCATTCCCGAGGGATATTCGCTCGCGGTCGTGAAACTTTTTCAATCGCAACCGATCGCGGCACAAATCAAGCCCGGCCAATGCATCGATGTCTTTTTCGCACCCGTGGGAAGTCAGAATCGCGCACCCGTCAAAAGAATCCTGTCGACGGTGCCCGTAATGGCATTCAAAGACGATTCGATGTCCTTGTTGATCCGCAACGAGTACGCGGAAACACTTTTGACCGCGCAGAAAACCGGTGAGTTGGATTTTACGATTGTTCGCAAGGAAGGCTTACAGCAGGACATCACCAAACAATCGATGACATTCGATCTCGCCAAATCGCTCTCGCCGAAACCGACGGCCTCTGTGAACTCGACCACCCAATCATCGTCGAACAACGATGAGATGGTCGATCAACTGATCAAGTTTCGCAATGAACTGGGTTTGAATGGCGGCATCCGGGATACCCTGAATGAGATTCAAAAAATGACCAATCAAGGCGGCGAAAAAGGGAATATCGCCGACCAGATTTTTCGCGAGCAATTGGAAAAGCATATCCGCGAAAAGAAAAAAGATCGCTAGTTCTTTGGCTGTTGCAGCAAGAATCCGGGCTTGAGAATCCGGGCTTGATATTCTGGCCGTCGATTCTGGCCGTCGATTCTGGCCATGGATTCTGGCCATGGATTCTGGGCCGGTCTCCGCGCAACCAAGCTGCACCTTGCGTAGAATGCTCCGCAGGTCGAAAATCAGGGAATCCGATTTTCAGAGGAGTGCTGCAGCAACGCATGAGTGACAATGTCATTGACCGAGTTTCGCCGAACCTGCTGTTTCGACATCGCTTGAATTGTCAGGCGACCAAACAGAGCTGGGGCAACACTGGCGTTGCGTTGAAAGACACGCATCTAGTCACCAGCTTTGGGCGAAGCGAGGGGCAGAATGAATTCGCCCAACTCAAGATGGCTTGGTCGGCCGAAGGTTTATTCTTCGACGTCGTCGTTTCGGGGAAAAACCAATCCATCTGGTGTCGCCCCACCCAGATCCTTGAAAGCGACAGCGTGATGGTTTTCGTTGACACGCGAAACACGCAATCCATTCATCGAGCCAGTCGGTTTTGTCACTGGTTCGTTTTCCTGCCGGCTGGCATGGGTGGAGACCGCGAGAAACCTGGCGGCATGATGTTAAAGATCAACCGATCTAAAGAAGATCCAAAGACGTTTCAGGCCTACAAATCGTTTGTGGCCTGCAAGAAAAAGCCGACCGGCTATCGAATGCAGTTTCACGTTGCTGCTGCGGCATTGACCGGGTGGGACTCAGGGGAACACCGCCAGATTGGATTCAACTACCTGATCAAAGATCGCGAGTTGGGCGAGCAAACCCTCGCAACGGGTTCGAGTTTTCCGATCGCTTCCGACCCCAGTCTTTGGCATCCGGTCCGCCTGGTCTGAGTTTGAATTCTGGCATCGGCGCATGACAAAACCCGGTTGAGAAAACACCGGGTTTTGAGCTGGTTGTTTTCAGGGACGACTAGTTGTCGGTTCCGCGAGCTTGCTTCAAGGCTTCTGCTTCGCGCCAGAGCTTGAACTCAGGGCCCTTCGGATGGTACTGAACGTCATCCTTCAAATAGTACGCACTTGGTAGCGTCTGACCACCAATCGACATTTGGCAACCCGTCAACGCCGTTGCAGCAAACAAAGCGATGCCACAGAAGGCGACTTTCGCAAAGTTTTGGATTCCTTTTTTACTCATCGCCCAAACGACTCCATGTTTCGTAGTGACTAATGTTGCGGGGTGCCGACAAAATCGGAACATTCGTTACAACCTCTATCGGCGCGGCGACGAGATGACTTTGATCCAATAATCGAAAAATCATCCACGAAATCGAAGAAACCAAGGCTTGATAGCGTTTTCAGGCCCATTTTTCTCGTATTCTGAGCTTTACTTCGGTAACATTTGTCGAAGAGGCCCAACTCGCGTGAGCTGCTAGCTTTCGTCGCCCGTCACGTCATCTTCCACATACTTGCTTTCATATACGTCGCCGGTCCAATGAAGACTGGTGATAACTCGATTGGAAATGCGTTGAGAGATCTCATGCTTCAAACTGGAAATTCCACGCGCGCGATCCGGATTTCAAAAGTCACTGGCTGCTTGTTGGCGATCGCCATCGTCGCAGGAATGTTGCCGCAGTCCGGCTCCAGCCTGAACGCTCAAGTTCGGATCGGCCAGCCCAGCGCCCGCTCCAATCCACTCCCGCGTGTCGAATACTACCGAAATTTTCCTGACTTCTACCAAGGCGAATATGTTCGGGCATTGAAGAATTACCAACAGCTGGCCAAGTCAGGCTACAAAGACGTCAACGGAACGTTTCTCGATTCGGTTTGTTACCTGACGATGATGGGCGAATGCTACTATCACCTGGGCGACTATGCAAAAGCGGTCGATTCCTATGAAACCGCCGTCAAGATTTACATCAATCGATCGCGCTGGGAACCGAGAACCCAGATTCCTCCCACCATCGCACCCAACAAAACGGCAGTGGCCCGGGCCAAGGTTACTTGGTTCACGAGCAATCGAACCAAGGCCATTGGAACCTTTCCCCGCAACTATTCGTTTTTGTTCGGCCGGTTGGACAACGAACGGGTCTTGGGTACTGGTGGTGCAATTCAGAATCCGGAGGCGCGGCCAGTCGACATTGCAGAAGCCATGCGGTGTTGTGCGCTTGCGCTTTATCGAAGAAAAGAGTTAAAAGGCGCGACCTGCAAAGTCGATCCGCTGACCAGCCAGTTTGCTCGATCGTTAAACAGCCAGCAAATGACGGCGACAAACGTGGTCGGTGCCTGGAAAGGCGTCGTCGGTGGAATCGCGTTGGCTTCCAATGAAGAATACACTAAAGCGGCGCGACTTCTCAATCAATCGCTTCGAATTGGCGGGACTTATGATCACCCTCTGACAGCGGTCGCACTTTGTGAACTTGGCAATATTGCCTTTGTTGCGGGCAAGTATTCGGATGCAACCAAGTTGTATCTGGAGGCCTCGCATTCAGCGGCTGTTTTTGAGCAGTACGATTTGATCGAGCACGCGATGCGCCAGGCGACACGATCCTACGCGATGCAGAGTCCGGGCCAAATTTTTGAACCGTTGGGCAATGCGATTACTTGGGCGGCCCGCGAGCGGGCGAGATTTGTTCAGGCGTCGCTTTCCATCGAGTTGGCCCACAGCTACGCAGAAGTTGGAAACACGACCGATGCGCTGAAGATGCTTTCGCAGGCCCGGCGACCGATGGCTCGCAATGACATTTCCAAATCGACCGTGGGCGGTCGAATGTGGTACGTGTCTTCCTTGGCCAAGTATCGGCAGGGCAAATCCGGCCTTGCCGATTTCAATCGGTTCCTGAAACAGTTTCAGGCTGCCGGATCCAAATGGACCTATCAACTTGCCTTGGCAGAATCCTTGATTGTTTCCAATCGAATCAACGGTCGCGCTGCGGACCAGCTCTACTCGCGATTGCTTCGTGACCCGACGGATGTCGATTGGCAAGCGGCGCCGATGGAAACGATGACCTTCCTTGCGTCACCGCGTCTCAATCAGTTGGAGCGGTGGTTTGAAATTGCAATTGACCAACGGAAGGTCGACAAAGCCATCGATATCGCGGAGTCGATTCGTCGACATCGCTTTTACTCTCGATTGCCTCTGGGTGGTCGCGTGATGGCATTTCGGGGTTTACTCGAAGCTCCCGAAGATGATCTGAACGATGAAGATAAAAAGCTGCGGAAGAAGATTCTGGCGCGCTTTTCCACTTATCAAAAGTTGTCGGCGTCCTCGGAGGCGACTCGCAAGCTGCTTGCGATGTTGCCACTCAAGCCAACCGATACGGCGGATATCAAGAAACAGAAAGAGTTGATGCAGAAACTCGGGGCGACGTCGGCCATTCAGGAAACCATTCTGGGTTCCCTCGCTTTGATGCGCCTGCCTTCTCGATTTTCGGTTCCGCCGAGAACGGATCTGAAATCCGCTCAAAGCGCGCTCAAGAAAAAACAAGTCATCGTTTATTGCGTTGGAACCCAGTTCAACTTTCATGTCTTTTTGATCGGCAAGGATACCTACGGGCACATCGGTCCAATCAAACCGGCCATTCTGCGAGGCGGTGTTTCGACCTTGTTGAAAGACATCGGTAGCGTTGATCGAAGTGCCGCCGTGCCGATCGAGTTGTTGACCGGCGAGAAGTGGAAAGAGACTTCGCAGAAGATGATGGATACGATTCTGCCGAAACGAAACGTCTTGTTTTGGCAGCAATTCGATGAAGCGATCATCGTTCCCGATGATTCGGCTTGGTATATACCCTTCGAAGTATTGCAGGTGACCGGGGCAAACGAAACGCAAAATCTCGGGGACCTCGTGACGCTGAGATACATGCCGACGCTCGGATTTGCCGTCGCAGAAAACAAGACTCCTCTTGCCTACGATCGAACGGGAGTCGTTCTTGGGAGACTATCGTCCAAGGATTCGACCGAGAAAACGCAGGAAGAATTCGATCGATTGAAAGGTGCGGTGCCAGGCGCCGAGTCTTTGGGCACAAAACTTAACGGGCCATCGAGTTTGCTCTCCTCGGTGTTCGACATGCTGATCGTGTGGGCGGAAAACAAAGACACTCCCGGATACCGAATGTCCTTGATGCAATTCGACAAAGGAAAGCCGGGAAGCACCCTGGGAAGCTGGATGGCGCTCCCGTGGCGAGGGCCACAGACGGTCGTCATGCCCGGTTTTTCTTCCGGCGCTTCCAACGCGGGTCGGTCGCGCGTTTACGGCGATGACCTTTACGTGACGAGTTGCGCATTGCTTGCTGCCGGGGCCAAAACCATTCTGATCAGCCGTTGGCGCGTCGGTGGAACCACTTCGCTCGTTGTGACGCGTGAATTTGCTTCCCAGTTGGAAAAGTCAGGCGCTCGCGATTCCTGGAACCGGGCCGTCAAAATTGTCTCCGATACGGAATTGGATTTTGAGGCCGAATCTCGAATCAAGATTACGGGGTCGACGGAAGAAACGATCAAGGGAAGTCATCCGTTTTTCTGGGCCGGCTACTTGTTGATCGATGCGGGCAAACCCGTCGAGCAGGAAAAGCCCGATGGGGCCCAGGATGACGAAGGTCAAAAACCCGCAGCCGAGAAAGGTGATGCCAAGGCGGACAAGGTTGATGCCAAGGCGGATAAGGGTGATGCTAAGGCGGATAAGGGTGGCGCAAAAGATGACAAGGGTGGCGCAAAAGATGACAAGGGTGGCGTAAAAGCAGCTGGCGCCGACAAAGCGGATGGAAAGAAAGCTGAAGGAAAAAAGGATAACACAAACGTCGAAAAGGGTCCCGGAGCGGACGCGGACAAAAAAGGCGTGCAGAAAGCGGCCGTAGAAAAAGGCAGGCAAAACGACAAAAAAGGCAGCTGAATTTTGCCTTTGGAAATCTCACTTGTTTCGCTTGCCGCCGATTTCCTACACTGATGGAACGATTTGCCTACGGCCCGGGCCAATCATCACATCGAAGGAATTCCAATGACACGTTTCGCCAGTGTTCGTTTCGCCATCACGATTCTTTTTACGCTTGTCGCGATTCACGTTCTGTTCCCGATTCATTCCCTTTTAGGATCGGATGACGGCAAGGTCGATACGCTTGTCGTTTGCCCCAAGAGCTTTCATGCCGCATTGCAGGAATGGGTTGATTATCGCCAAAAACAGGGCCACAAAATTCGAGTGATTGAGCCGACACTCACTCCGGTCGGCCTCAAGAAAGCGATCGCCGAACAAGCCAAGAAGGGCGATCTCAAAAACCTTGTGCTGGTAGGCGATTGCCGTGAAGACCGTGATCAGAAAAACCGCGGAGCCTTGGTTCCCACGGACTACGTCAAAGCCAAAGTAAATGTGCGCTACGGTGCGGTTCCCGATATCGCCACGGACAACGCTTTCGCGGATCTCGACGGAGACGGTTCTCCTGAACTTACGGTGGGGCGGATTCCAGCGGATTCCGCCAAGCAGCTGACTCAGATAATCCGCAAGGTCATCGCTTACGAAAAGAAGATGCCGAATTCTCTTTGGCGACGAAAAATCAACTTCATTGCGGGCGTCGGCGGGTTTGGCGTCGTTGAAGACAAAGTAATCGAAAACGCGACGAAGAAACTGATCACGGAAATGGTCCCAAGCGATTTCGAAACAACCGTGACTTACGCGAGTTGGAACAGTCCCTATTGCCCCGACCCCCGGCAGTTTTCAACAACCACGATTGAACGGCTCAACGAAGGTTGCCTGTTCTGGGTGTACATTGGGCATGGCCACTACAAGTACCTGGATTACGTCAACTTTCCTGGCAAGAGTTACAAAATTTTCGACGTCAATCAAGCGGACCAGGTCAAGAGTCGAGCCGGAATGCCAATCGCCATTTTCCTGGCATGCAACACTTGTGGATTTGACCAGCCAAGTGACTGCATTGGCGAAGAACTGCTCAAGCAGCCCAATGGCCCGGTCGCGGTTCTGGGCGGAAGTCGAATCACGATGCCATACGGAATGTCCGTGATGTCATTGGATTTGATGAAGGACTTCTTCTCGCAGAAACAACTGACCTTGGGTGAGTTGGTGCGTTTGGCCAAATCTCACTTGGTGAAAGATGATGGTCACAAGGGTGAGTTTCGAGAGATGCTTGATGCGTTGGGTAAAGTTTTTAGCCCAACGGCGCATTTGATGAACGATGAACGAAAAGAACATGCTCAATTGATTCATTTGCTCGGCGACCCGCTGCTGCGAATTGCCAAGCCGGAAGCGATCAAGGTAACTGCCGACGAAAAAGCAACGTCGGGAGAAAAACTTTCGGTGCGCTTTGAGTCTCCCATAGCCGGTAAGGCAACCATCGAATTGGCCTATCGTCGTGATCGCCTGACGTTCCGTCCGAAACACCGACGCTATGGCGTGTTCAGTGATGAGGAGATGAAAGCGCTCCAGGTAACCTACAAGAAAGCCAATCAGCTGGTGCGCGCTTCAAAAACAATTGACTTGAACCAGGCGGGCGAAGCATCGATTGATTTGGAGATTCCTCCAGAAGTCCGCGGCGACTGCGTGATTCGGGTTTATGTCGCGAATGACGAGAAATTTGCCAGCGGAGCCCGTGAAATTCGTATGAAAAAAGCCAACTAGACCAGCGGAGCATGGCGGTGCAGGCAGGCTGTCCCGTGAACCCCTTGCTTCAAATCCGGTAACTCATCGGGACGCCGGGAGTGTCGGTACACCCCGTTTCTAGGATGGTGTCCGATTCTCCGAAGGTGCCCGTTTCTCCGAAGTTGAAGGCCTGGCTGTCGATCCTGCTCTCGTTTGGCCGGCCCTCTTTTGCCCTGCCCACTTCTGCTCTTGGGAACCCAATTTTATAATCACCTTTCCTGCTTCCCGCCGGCCCGTTCGCTGTTCAATGCTCGTAACGGCCATCTGAATTCTGATGCCGGAAGCGTCTGTCATACAAACTCACACGGTGCGAATCGACTTATGAAAATTCACGAATTCCAGGGCAAAGAGCTTTTCCGAAAAGCCGGTGTCGCGGTGCTTGATGGGCATGTTGCAAAGACCGCCGACGAAGCGGCTGCTGCCTTCGAAAAACTGGGTGGCGAAATTGCCGTTGTTAAATCTCAGATTCATGCCGGGGGTCGCGGGAAAGGAACCTTCATCGAAGAACCGGAACAACATGGAGTTCAGTTGGTGCGATCCGCCGACGAAGCTCGCGAAGTGGCGGGACGAATGTTGGGCAATCGCTTGGTGACGATTCAATCGGGCCCCGAAGGGAAAACGGTCAACCAGGTTTTTGTTGAAGCGGGATGCGACATTGACCGAGAACTTTACCTGGGAATCGTCCTCGACCGGGCAGCGTTTCTACCCGTCCTGATGTGCAGCAACGAGGGCGGCGTTGAAATCGAAAAGGTTGCAGCCGAAACGCCCGAGAAAATCTTTAAGGAACACTTTGATCCAGCGAACGGGCTGGATCGGTCGCAGGTGGAACGGCTTTGCGAGAAGCTTGGAATCGAGGGTGCTTCTGTCGACTCGGCCAATACCTTCATGACGGCCCTTTGCAAACTTTACGTCGACTTGGATTGCAGCCTGGTCGAGATCAATCCTCTGGTCGTGACCAAGTCCGGTGAGCTCGTTGCACTTGATTCAAAAATCACCTTTGATGACAACGCGATGTTCCGGCACCCCGAACTGGCCGAATTGCGGGACCTCACCGAAGAAGCCGAAACCGAGGTCCAGGCCGATGAAGCCGGTTTGAGCTACGTTCAGTTGGACGGAAACATCGGTTGCCTGGTGAATGGTGCCGGGTTGGCGATGAGCACGATGGATATCATCAAGCTCCATGGCGGGGAACCAGCCAACTTTCTCGATGTGGGTGGAGGCGCGGACACCGAACAGGTAACCACCGCATTCCGGATTATTCTTTCCGATGAGAATGTCAAAGCCGTACTCGTGAATATCTTTGGTGGCATCATGAAATGCACCACCATTGCCGAAGCCGTGGTTGAGGCCGCGAAATCCGTCGGCTTTTCGGTACCGTTGGTCGTACGACTGGAAGGTACGAAAGTCGAAGAGGGGCGGAAGATCCTTGAAGATAGCGACATTGACGTGATCAACGCTACGGATCTGGCCGACGCTGCCAAGAAAGTTGTCGAAGCTGCTGGCGCCCTTGTTAGCTGAGCCTCTTCCATGGATTCGAGTCAACTCTAACCATCACAAGAAAACACAAAGATAATAAAGATAATCATGAGCATTTTGATCAATTCCGATACCAAAGTTATTTGCCAGGGCATCACGGGTAGCGCGGGTGCATTTCACACACGCGGTTGCATCGACTACGGAACCAATATGGTCGGTGGAGTGACGCCGGGAAAAGGCGGCCAGACCGCCGAAGGACTTCCCGTTTTTGACACGGTCGCTGAAGCAGTTGAAAAAACTGGCGCCGACGCAACGATGATCTTCGTTCCGCCGAAATTTGCCGGTGACGCCATTCTCGAGGCGGTCGATGCCGGGATTCAAACGATCGTGGCGATCACCGAGGGAATTCCCGTCATGGATATGGTGAAAGTGAAGCAGGCGGTTGATGCGATTGACAGTGTCCTGATTGGACCCAACTGCCCCGGTCTGATTACAGCCGATCAATGCAAAATTGGAATCATGCCCGGCTACATCCATCAAAAGGGAAAAGTTGGCATCATGAGCCGCAGCGGCACGCTGACATACGAAGCCGTCTGGCAGACGTCCAATCGGGGCTTGGGGCAAACGACTTGCGTCGGCCTGGGTGGCGACCCGATTGTTGGGACTTCGTTTATCGATGTACTCCAATGGTTCGAAGAAGATGACGAGACAGAAGCCATCTTGATGATTGGCGAAATTGGTGGATCCGCCGAAGAAGAGGCCGCGGCCTTCGTCAAAGAAAACATCAAGAAGCCCGTCGCAGCCTTCATCGCCGGTCAAACGGCCCCTCCGGGAAAACGCATGGGCCACGCCGGTGCGATTATTTCGGGAGGCAAAGGAACCGCAGAAGAAAAAATCGCCGCTTTGCGGGATGCAAATATTGAGGTGGCGCTTTCGCCAGCCGATATGGGCGACGCCGTGCTCCGAGCGATCGGCTCGGCCGCTTAAGACCTACGTGGTTTCAATCGCAAGTGGCCGCAAGATTGGGGCGACCCCGTCTCGGCCACTCGTAATCCGGTTCCCCAGAGCGACTGCCGCTTTTTTCTTTTTTCGCTCGCGGAATCGTAAATCCTCTGCGTGGAAACAGGAAACACACGGCCTTGGCCGTGTTTTTTCAAAAAGTCATATTTCCAAGTGATTTGGTGAAAGCTTTTGCCAATTCGCGCTATATAGGACTTGTTCATCGTTTGGGCGGAGTGCCCAGGATGACAAACTGGGGGGTCTTATGCGGCGGAGGCCGTTCTCACCGCAGGCTTCAAATATTTGTAAAATGCGCGAGCATTCTCTTTAAGACAAATTCAATCAACATTGAAACCACACGAGGAAAAAATGAAAAATCGAACCTGGCTCGTTTGTTGCATGGTGGTCGCCCTGGCCGCAACGGTGTTCGCAAACACGGATCTTTCCGCCCAATCTGCCGATCCCAAAGTGGAAGTGGTTGGGTTTTCGGTTGCCAAGAAAGATGAGAAAAGCAAATACGGTGGCTCGGCGGCCGTCGGTCTCACAACCGGAACGAAAGTCTATGTGAAAATCACCATGAAGGACCTGTCGATTGTTTCCGTTGCCGAAAAAGAAGTTCCTGTCATCATCGATGGTTCCGGAAAAGAACTGAATGAGAAAAGTCCTCGGTTCCTGAGCCTGAAGTACGCGGCACAAATTTCAGAAGACAAAAAATCTGTCACGGTTCCCGTCTCAGGAAAAGTTGTCCCTTCCTCCAATTCGCAAAAGATGTCGCTCAAGGGCAAGTTTCAGATTAACTGTGGTAGCACCACGAAGGAAGAAACCGTAACCGGGGAGCTGAAAACCGAAGGCGAATTCAAACTGGCTGGAATCGAATCAAAGATTCAAAGATTGGAGAAGGGTTTCAAAGACAATACGACACGAGTAACTTTTCGAGCGAAGACCAGCTTCGATGCGATCAAAGAGATCCACGCGGTCGACGCCGACGGAAAAAAAGTGGCAGGGCGAACTGCCGGATCGGGATCGTTTGGTTTCCGCGACAAGAAAACCTATGACCAAAGCTACGAATTCGAGCTTAAACAAGATCAGATCAAAAAGTTTCACGTGGTTTACTTCGACAAAATCGAAACGATCGATGTTCCCGTCGAAGTTACATTTGGCTTCGGATTCTAGGATCCAGCCTACGATCAGACTCAGAGTCAGAAAGCCGGCGATTCCGTCGGCTTTTTTTGTGCTATTTGCCGCTGACGATCACAATCAGGGAAACCCAGCCCACGAGAAACCAGACGATCGGAAACATCAGCGAAAGAATGATTCCTGGAACCAGGTATCGCAGTCGCGGCCAAAATGCCAACAAAATGGGAGGAATGACGACTCCAAGAAACAGGCTGACTGGCCAGCCAAGTAGCATGCCAAGTTCCAGCCAGCGCGGAATCTGCTTGCCGTGTCCCGCGTCGCCAGAGAAGCTGAACATCAGCATTCCAAAAATAAATACAACGACTGCGATGCCGATAAGCAGCAACAAAACAGCGAGGGCAACACCAAGTCGAATTCCGACATGCGGAATCATTCGACCGGATTTTGAGTTACCGGGTTTGAGGGTGCTGTCCTCGGTTCTAGTATTTTCGTCGTCGGATATGGCCATCGATCAATGGACTCGGTAGGTCGCGAACCGGAACACGAAAACCACAGCATAACAAATCGCAACAGGAAGTGGAATTGAACGCAGACAATGTGACGAACGTGCGTTGGGAAACAGCGGATGGCCGAGAGGTTGAGGGGCGGTTCTGGCCTCACGATGAGGCCGCTGCGAGCGTGGTTTTGATCCACGGGACGGGTGACCATATCGGCCGCTTTGAATGGCTGGCGCGACAGCTGAACCGTTCCGGCTATCAAGTGATCGGTGCCGATTGGCAAGGCAACGGTCAGAGCCCTGGGACCCGCGGTTATGTCGAATCATTTGAACTGGTTTGCGATGAAATCGACCGAATGATTGGCGCGGCGCGAGAGAGATCTTCGTCGCCATTGTTTCTCTACGGTCAAAGCCTGGGCGGGCTGCTTGCACTTTATCGAATGATGCAGGGGAAGAAACCAGCTGTTGCCGGCGTCATCGCCTCAAGCCCTGCGCTGGGTCTGGCGATTGATCCACCTGCGTGGAAACTGCTTGTCGGTCGCACGCTTGGTAAACTGTTCCCCAAAATGAACCTGCCCACCGGAATTCAGGTCGATGAGCTGACCCGTGACGAGGCCGCGCAGGAGGCATTTCGAAACGACCGGTTGCGACACGGGCGAATCTGCGCGAGAACCTTTTTCTCGATGCTGGATCTGGCGACATGGGTAAACACCAATCCCGAACGCTTGAATACGCCGACTTTGGTCATGCATGGCGAGTCTGATACCGTCACCGATTGTGAGGCCTCAAAGCGTTTTTCCGAATCCGCTTTCGACGAATGCCAGTTCAAGCCTTGGCCTGAATTGCGGCACGAGTTACACCAGGAGATCGGCAAGCTGGAAGTGGTTGAATACGTCATTCGCTGGATCGAATCTCAGCTCACTGCCAACTAACATGCCAGATTCACGAATCGCGAACGCCTGATTTCGGCCAGCCCAGAACCGATTCCCGCTCTGTCTTTCAACTTAAAACAGAATCTCCAGCTCGCCTTTTTGCCACAAGGCTGACAAATCGTTTGCGATGCCCACAGCAAAATGAATCAGGAATGCATAGATGATGCTTCGGCTGCGGATGGTGATCCAGGCAAATAGAATCGAGGCCGGAATGGAGGCAAGGGTTTCAGCAAAAGGTTTGCCAGCGTGAATCAGGACACAGCAAGCGAGCTGCAAGAGAAACCCGTGAATCAAATCCAGGTCGTCAGCACCAAATAAAAGGAAACCGCGGTAGAAGAACTCAAAGGAAATATAGAAACAGGCGTATGCGAGGATCCAAATTCCAAACGATTCAAGATCTTTGCCAATGGCATTTCCCGCCAATGGATAAAATTCCTGGAGCTGCTGGTCGCCCGAACCAATGCAAGTCGCGATCACGAAAATCGGAGTGACGAATAGGACGGCCATCAGCCCATAGCGAACGTCTCCCCATCCCAAGCCGAAACGGGCCAGATCGTCACGCATGATGAGAATGCACGCCAGTGGGATAACCAACAAGCAGCCGGCCGCCACAAAACAACTGGTGGTTCCTTGCGAAAAACTGGCTTCAAAATCCTTGGCCAGTTGGGGGCCTGGCATCGAAAAGTACCAAAAGAAAACTTGAACCACCAAAGCAATGGTCAAGTAAAAGATCGTTCGGTTCTTGAGCTGTTTTTGCTTGGGAACCTTAAGTAGCTGCGACAATTCCATGTTGAAGCGGAACGCTCGGGTTAGTCCAGGAAGTCACGGTCTTTGAGTCTTTGCGGCACATACTCTTCGGTCACGTAGCTGATATCCTTGCTGATCAACGATTCCACTTCCAGTTTGAAGTCGTTGTCGAGCATTCTCTTGATTTCTTTTTGCCAAGCCTTTTTCTTTTCAAACCAGGGGTAGTTCGCGATTTGCTTGGCCCGTTTTTTGTCGCTGTCGCTGAGTTTGATGATCACGCTTTCGTTGAGGTCGCAACGATCGTAATCGAGACTTCGTAACCCGAGGAACTTGGCGGCAGGCACGGCCATTCTTTGAGATTCAAACGCCAAATTGATGGAACCCTGTTTGATCACGCTGTAGATGTAATATCCCCAAGGGTCATTATCCAGCAAGCAGTAAATTGGAAGTTTCAACTCGCTATGCAATCGGTGTAACATTCGTCGTACCCCGCGCGGCGGCTGTCCCCCGCCGTGGGTCAACAGGCAATTATGCGTCTTCCAGAACTCATCTTCGACAAAACGAGTGAAGACCGTATCTTTTTCGACATGAAGGATGAACTTCGCGTTGCATTTCAAAAACTGAACCACATGCGGTTCGACGATCGAGGGGATGCTATAACCGTTACGGCCGACACGGCTGCAGTTTAGTTGTGTCCCATCATCGACGAGCGTGAGATCGCCGTACAAGTTTCCTTTGTTCTGGGCGTAGAGATGGAGTTCTTCGCGCAGCGAATCAAGCGTGACCTCCACGTCCTCGATGATCGGGTCGCATTCGCTTTGTTCCTCGAAGGTGTTTTCCTTGGTGCCTTCGATCCGGTGTTTGAGCATGTAGTACAAACCCCGGATACTGGTCGTTTTGCCCTGGTTGATCAGCTTCTGGCAGCCGCTGCCAACCAGCATGGTTTGCATGTAGCTCTTGGCTTGCGAAAGATTGAACAGCTCGCGGCGATTTGTGTTGCTGCCCATTTCGATGATCTTGCGCGATCGATTGAAACGAACATTCGAAAGGGCGCGAGATGGTACATCGACATGTGGTGCGCGGCTTCGCTTCGTCACCGTCACCACATTATCCGCCATGCCCTTGATGGACTTCAGTGTCTTTTTGTCCCGGCTCGAAAGCTGAACGGAAGTTGTCGCCTTGCCTCCGGAAACCGCGGTCTTCTTCTTGACCTTCTTTACGATCTTTTTCTTGCGGACGATTTTCTTTTTGGCCATACCTAATTCGGTCTATGCGTGCTGGAAGTAATGTGTGTGAATTGAAAACGAAGTTACTCGAAAAGCTCGCCCTGCGAGCCATTGCTGGAAGCGGAACCGTTGGTCAACGGCTGTTGATCGACGATCAAAACGTTGTCGCCGTACAACTCGGAATCCTCTTCGATTTTCTTTCCGCGTTTGTCAAGTTTTGTATCGGCTTCTTTGGTTTTGCGTTGGGCAATCTTCAGCAGGTTGTCATAAAGATTCTGTCGACTGGCACCGTTAATTTCGCTGACCGCCGTCGCGACTTCGCCCAGGTATCGCAGGAAGATGCTTCGTCTTTCACTTTCCTGCTTGATGCTTTTTCGGCGACGAAGAAACATTCCGAGCTTCCGCCCGACCGACTGCAGTCCAAGCCGAAGATCTTTTTCAATCTCGGGGTAAGCGGCAATCGCTTCTTTGGATTCACTTGTGAAAGGGACCCAGACACTCGCCACATGAACCATCACGGTGACTGGACCCGAGGGTAATCCGCCTCGCGATTGGGACAGCCCATAACTACGCCAATTGGTCTGCATGACGGTCTTGGTGATGGCGCAGTCCCCCATCTTGAATTGAAGGGGAACGCGATTGGCATACCGAAGCACCTGCATGGACTGGTTGTCAGAGATGTTCACGTGTTGCATTGCATCGAACAAGGCATCCCGCTCGGGAATCTTGAGCTTTCCAGGGGACTGGCGGGTTCCCAGTTTTGCGGCCTTGATGATCTTGTCGGCGCCTTCCGCGCCCAGACCATCAAAAGTGCTCGTCAAAAACTGCTTGACGGTTCGCGAGTCGGATTCGGTCAGAAGCTGATTCAGGTCTTCCTTGCTGACTTTGGATGCGGATACCGCACCACCATAGGCAAGTGCGACCTCAATCTGAAATGGGTTCCCTCGATAAACCGATGGTGGACGGGTTGCCGCCGCATAGAACTCGCCGGGAACAACCTGGTGGAGGCCCTTCAGTAAGAGCTCTTCCCCGATGGGCGAGATGCAATCGGTGGAAGGCGCGCTAATTTTTGTTTCCTGAATTGCCTGGTAAATCTTGTCGGCCTCGCTCCGACCGATTTTTTTGGTGGATGCCCGGGTGCTGACCCCAGCAGCTTCGCAAATTCGCCTGGCAACCGCCGAACTGACCCGAGAAAAATTGCTGGTCAAAAACTGCGAAATCGTGGCCGCGTTCTTGTCATCTTTCAGCATCGAAAGCAAACGACCAAGTTCAACACCGTAGGGGTGGGGTTTGATTTCTACCGATTCCGGAGGCAACTGTGTGGTGCTGCGTTTGTAGATTGTCTCTTCACCATCCGGATCCGTATAGATGATGGTGACGTGCGGATTGGCGATCGCGGTCTGTTCGAGGTACTCGTCTACGCTTCCCTTCCCACGCTTGTAGGCGGCTTCCATCTCGATCGAAACCATAGTGCCGCTGATCAACGGAGTTGGGTTTTCGTCTTCCTGCAGCGGCGGGATTTCCGTTACCCAGTTGATCTGCTTCTTTTCGCAAAACTTGGCACCGTCCTTGGGGATGTCCTCTCCATCCCCTCGGCCGTTGTGGATTTCCGGGTTGTTCGTTTTCGTATTGATCTGAATCTCAAAGTAATGCGCCGGTTTCCGCTTCGAAACTTTTGAGACGATCTTGATTGGCTTGCCGGTCGTCAATTGCCCGTACATTCCAGCGGCGCTGATGCCGATCCCCTGTTGTCCTCGGCTCATCCGCAAGCGATGAAACTTGGACCCGTACAACAGCTTTCCAAAAATCAATGGAATCTGTTTCTTGACAATTCCGGGACCGTTGTCCTGGATTGAAACCCGGAATCGATTCTTGGTTTGCGTTTCGATATGGACCCACAGAACCGGGACGATTCCCGCTTCCTCGCAAGCGTCCATCGAATTGTCCACGGCTTCTTTGACGGTCGTCAAAAGTGCTTTGCGGGGATTGTCGAAGCCCAGCAGGTGTCGGTTTTTCGTGAAAAATTCACTGACCGAAATACTGCGCTGTTGCGCGGCCATCGATTCGGCCGTTGCGCGTCGCCGCTTTCGTGGCTCGGCAGTCGCGGATGATTTTGCCACGCCGGTACTCCTTTACTCTTTCTTCGTCGATTTGATCGCGTTTCAATTCTGCCGTTTAAGCTGAAAACGCGTCAATTTAGCGTATTTTCGGCACATTCAAAGATGCATAAACTGCGGAAATTATAACGATTCGGCAGTTTCGGTTGAAGACAGTTTTGACGGTTATGAGTTGCTGGCTTCGAGATCTCCGAATTCCACCTTGCAAATGACTAACCGCCTTTTTCCCTAGGGCCGAACTTATCGATGGAATGGGATCGTCTGCGATCGATGCGCGGAAAACTCATCGTTCAACCACCATGGCATGAAGCCAACTGGCACAGCCTTAAACTAGCGAAACAGGAGTCGCTGAAATGAACCACAGCCTTCGACACTTGACTTGCGCCCTGGCCATTCTGGCCGGAAGCGTCCTGGTCACCTCGACCAACGCTCAGGATCAACACGCCGAGCATGCTCCGCAAACTCCTTTGGCGGAAAATCTTTTTTACAACTACTACACTCAGGGCGGCATGAACCAGGTCAACGCTCAAATGTACCTGGCCCCGCGACCCGTTCCCGCCTATGTCGGCCACTCGTACTACACTTACCAACCATTGTTGCCACATGAGCATATGTACTCGCACGTTCGCAACTACTACAAGTGGACTCCAGGCGCCTACTACACGAGCCCCTGCCAAGGCCAATGTGGTGGCACCTGCGGACAATGCCAGGGTGGCTGCAACCAGGGCGGACATTTGAACAAGACGACGGTTGTTTACTCAAGCAGCAAAAATTTCTTTGGTCCACTGGCAGGCAATTTGACGCCCGCACTGCGGCTTCAGTCACGATATGCCAACTGGGCATACTGCCCACAAACCGCCAAGCGTGCATTGCAACCCATCGGCGGCCGATTCCGCAATCGAGCTGGCGGCGGAGGATGTGCTTCAGGAAACTGCGGTGGCGCAACTTCCGGTGGATGTGCTGGCGGATGTGCTCAAACTCCAGTTCGCTCTTCACTCAAATAAGTTAGCCGCTTCTGTGTTCGCTGAGCTTTTGACCCGAACAAAGGCGAACGATTCAAGAATCAATTGTTCAAGGGAAATGACTTATGAAAGCTCAAATTTCATATTTGGCTGTTGCAGCTACGCTTGTATTCAGCGGCGCTGCATTTGGCCAAGACAAGGCGGTTGAACCGAAAGCCGATTCAGCAGCCAATCCAGCTGCGGAAGCGGCGTTCCATGCGGGTGCACCGCATTGCCCAGGCAACATTGGATTGGGTTCTTGCGGTATTGGCGAAGTACGGGCCAACTGTGTTAACACGAGAACCGGATATCCCAACCCGGTTTATCGCTTGCGTTACGCAGCCTGGGATCGAATGAGCCCACGTTCGTTTTACTCGTACAGCCGACACGGTATCGAAGCTCAATTGACTCACCAGTGGAACCAGGACCAGATGCAGCAGCATCCATGGCACTGCCAGTACAACTACTGGCAGTACGGTCGACCGACCGCCTTGGTTGTTCCACCCAATTCCGCTTTCCAAACCGTCTACAGCTGGGGCGTTGCCGAGACTCGAAGTGTTCCGATCTACCACCAGTTTGGTCGAGCCTACCCAGGACACGACGGTGGAGCCGCAGGTCAAGCACGTTTCTACAACACGCCCTCCTGGCCATCCAACACGAGCCAATTCGGCGTTTACCCAGTTCGTGGCCCTTTCTAAGAAGCCGACGATCAATTGAGATTCCAAAAAGACGGAGCATTGGCTTCGTCTTTTTTTGCGCGCTGATGGATCGCTTTTCCGGACCGATCCAGCACCAATCGCATAAGCCTCCTTACAGGTCACCCTACTTGTCTTTTCTTTTGGCCTGACGCTCCGAAGCGGCCTCGCCTCCCGGCCGCGATCGATCTTTTGCCTGCGTAGCCTGGGGACGTGCGAATGACGAAGCTCGACGACTGGGAGCCATTTCTACGATTCCCCGATTTCTTCGATGGGGTTTGTCGTCAAACGGATTCAATCCGCAGAATTTCGATATCAGAATGAGCACAGCGCTGAGCTCAACCCGGCGAACTTTAGGCAAAATCAAGCTGAAACTGCAGTTTTTTCTTTTTGGCACGCTGGATGCAATTAAGCCCGTCAGCAACTAGTCGAAAGGAATAAAAATGCTCTTCACTTTGATACTTAGCCTTGGCGGATTGGCCGTTCTCTCGCTTGCAGCCATTGTTGCGAAGCCCGTTCAGGCGACCAATCCTTACTAAGAACAAGCGAAACCATTGGCGAGGGGACCAACCGATGCAACAGGAAGTTACTTCAGGAATGGGAATCGGATCGGCGATATCCGTGGAGCCGTCACGGGATTCGCTGGTCGCTTTTCGCTACCTGCTGCACCAGGTTTTCAAATCGAATCCGCCAAGGGTTTTGTTCCCAATTTGCGGTCGTTGCTTTCATATAGTCAACGAGTTTGTTAGCGTCATCTGATTTTCCAAGCTCGAATAAGAGCTTGACGACATAGTATTTCGATTCAAACCACAAATCCGATTGCGGTTTGACACGCAAGGCAATTCGCCGCCAAATCTGAAGTCCTTCCTCCATCGACATTTTGTCTTTCTTGTCTCGGGGCGACTTTCCGATCACTCGTCCAAGTTCAATCTGGAATCGCATCTCACGAGGATTTTCTTTCGAAAGCTGTTTGAGCGTCGCTGTTGCGGCACTAAATTGCCCGGCACCCAAGTAGGCTTTTGCCCGATAAAACAACCATTCCGTTTTCTGCTTGGAATCCAGGCCGCTCGCAAGCAGCTTATCCGCGATCTTGATTTTTACTTTCGACACGGCATCATTTTGAAACTCTGGATCGACCGTGGCCAAACCATCCTGCCATCGCGATTCGTCCTGCGGTCGAAAGGACAATGAATCCAGAAGTTCCGTCGCCTGCTCGGTTTTTGACGGCTGGCGACTTAGCGCAACGACCGACCACAGTTGAATTGCGGCTCGCGTGTCATCTTTCAGTTCTTCAATCTGCATCAGCTTTTCGAGGCGATTAGAAGCCTCCGCCGGTTGATTGGAGTGCAAGAGTTGGATTTGCGCCAAGCGAATTTCCAATTCGACTGCCGCCATCGGCTTGGATTCCGAGTTCTCGCGTAGTTTGGTCAGGAGACTTTCAAGTCCACCTTGTATCGTGGCAATTTTCTTTGCGTCTTTTTCATTTTGGCAACTGGCAACGGCAGCGTCGCCGAGTTCCGAAACGATGCCGTGGAAAAATTCGCTGGTTGGCGAAATTGTAATGAACGTCTCGAACGCGGCACGGTAATCTCGTCGATGGCGATAGAGTTTTCCAAGCCAGGACTTGGCCCGGTTGGCTGACTCGGAATCGGGCCACTGGTTGATGTTTTCCTTGAGTAACTGTTCGTACTCGTTCCGTTTCGCTGCATCGGATGCGGACGCGCGTGCCTTGTTCCAGCAGGCCAGCAAATGCGTACTTGGAGCCGAACGATGCTTCGTAAACCGATTTGCCAGCAGGCGGAATCGATCCGCGGCGTCATCGTGTTTCTTGGTCTGTTGAAGCAGGACGGCGGATCGGTAGCCAAGGGAAAACGCAAGGTTGTCGTCATCCTCTTCGGTGGCGATTTCAAATGCCGAGTCAAACGTCTCAATCGCCTTCTCGATTTGTTTTTTTCGAAGGTACTCTTCGCCGAGGCGAACCAGGATTTGAACGTTGGAAGGAAGTGCTCGTGTTTTGGCCACATCGACCATCAAAAGATCTGCAAGCCGGCCCCAGTAGCGTCCGTGGTACTGTTTCACTTGATCGGCATATCCGATGGCAAAATCTTGCCAGTCTTTTTTCTGTTTGTCCTCGGTTGCCGTCGAAGCCCTTTTCAAGGCGGCTCGAACAATCGTGATATCCAGTGGCTGGAACGCGTGTGGCTGTTCCAGGTTCCTTTCTCGAATCGTTTCGGCCGCCCGATCAAGGTTCCCCATCGCCAGGTCGACTTGCAACACTTCGTTCAACAATTGTTGTTGCTGATATTCATTCCAGGTTTGCCGATTCAGCTTTCCAATAATTTGACCGCAGACGGCGAATTTCTTCAGTAATCGGTTTGCCTGAATTTCGCGAATCTTGACTGAAAACCAAAGTGAATCATCGGCGGTGAGCTGGCTGGATATTTTTTGAAGCCCGTCCAATGCACCGATCAACGTCGCTCGTCGATTGTCGCGATCAGATTCGGGGTAAAACAAGCCGCGATTCAAGTCGCAGGTTGTCATCTGGAACTGGACATTCTTCTCCAACGCGATCAGCTGGTCCATCGTAAGAAAGTGCTCGTTCCTTGGTCGCGAACGCACTCGCTCCGATTTCAAGTTGGACACGTCGGAAAGGCTTTTCCGCAAGCGTTCCCGCGAAAGTCGCAATTGAGCCAAGCCGAATTGCTGAACGGCCGCTTGCTGACTGCCCCGATACTCGATTTCCCGCCGCAACAGCTGAGCACGGATCAACGGAAGCATCGCATGTTGGACGTTCAGCATGATCGAACGCGGGCGGCCTTTTTCACCCGCAGCGTACGACGCCGCCGTTTGATCGGCCCGATTCCAAAGAGCTTCTTGTTTGTCCGCTGACGCATGGGAGGCAACCGCGATTTGCGTGCGGATCAACTCAAGGATGATTTCATTGCGTTCCGTTGGATTCAAGTTTTCCTTGAGTTGAGCGTTGCAGTAGCTCTCGGCAAGATCATAGAGACGGCGTTCTCGTAGTCCGGCAACGAACTCCTGTTCGAAACTTGTTTCCCCTTCTTCGGCCTGGCCACTTCCGAGCCCTTGCGCGTTCGCGGGCGCAGAAGTAATGGCAATCAGCACGAGCATGAAAATCATGCCGAGGGAACCAGGCAAAGGTCGGCGCCGTCGAGAAATCGAAAATCGGGTCATTGCTTATTCACCGCGAATGATACTTGCTCGAACCCAACCCCAAAACCCCAAAACCCCAAAACCCCAAAACCCCAGTTATATTAGTTCCAATTGAAAATTGATGCATTAATAAATACGAGATTAATCTTCACCTGACTGGTCTTTCACATGCATATAAATTCTCCTCAAAAACTGAATCAAGTAAAGCTGCTTGATCATGCCTCTTGCAGTTGCTATTCTTTGTTTGACTTTGAATAAATTTTTATGAGCTATTTTCTTTTTCTTCTTGATAAATTCCCATTTGTTCA
>CAYSXI010000077.1:21226-22370 GCA_964434955.1 uncultured Pirellulaceae bacterium | reverse complement strand
GACCGAATCCGAAACATTCTGTGATTGCCAACCAGATTCAATCCCTGGGCGTGGTCCAACGACCGTCCGCCGATCAGCTGGTTTGGCTGAAGTCGCAGAATGTTTCGGATTCGGTCCTGTCGGCTTTGCAAACCGCACCCATGGCTGGTTCATCGATGCGACCTCGCCGTCCCATCGGTCCCGCAGCACCCGTGGTTGTCCATGAACAAGTGTTTGTTGAACCGGGGTGTTTCGTGCGGCCGCCTCGCCACTTTTACCGTCGACCACATCGCCGGCGAGGCGCGGGCGTTTCATTTCATTTCTGATCCTGCGAAAAAAAAAGGCCGCCCTGATTCAGGACGGCCGAGTTGCTTGCTGGAATCAATCTTCGGGACGGCTATCGTCACCGCACATCATAACGATACGTGGCTTGAATTCACCGACGATGTCGACAAGATCCTGCTGGGCCGCCATCACATCATGGATGTTCTTGTAAGCGCCGGGAACTTCATCAATCCCGCCTGCCAACAGGCGAACATTTTTTTCCTTCAAGTGATCGCGCCATACTTTCCAGTTAAACTCTCGCTTCGCTTGCGTACGCGACATCCGTCGACCGGCACCATGTGATGCCGAGTTCAGGCTTGGTGCGCAACCCTTTCCGCGAACCACAAATGCTGAGTCCGCCATGTTTCCAGGAATCACGCCGAGCTCACCAAGTCCAGCAGGAGTTGCGCCCTTGCGGTGAACGTACATCGTCTGGCCGTCGTGTTCTTCTCGCCAGGCGAAGTTGTGGTGGTTTTCCACGGTCGCCAACACTTCCGCGCCGGCCAGCGACGTGACTTGTTGGTGGATGATTTCGTGATTTGCAGACGCGTAGCGCCCCATCAGGTTCATGGCCAACCAGTATTCCTGACCTTCCTGAGTGTCCAGGTCCAACCAGGCGAGGTGGCGGAGTTGTGAATCATTTTTGAAACGCGCCGGGAGCTTCTTGCGAGCGATATCGGTGTAGCGCTGGCAAACGCGAGCACCCGCACCACGGCTTCCACTATGGCTCAACAGGGCAACATAGGTACCGGCTTCGATTCCAAGTTCGTCATTTGGAAGGTTCAAAAGGCCCCATTCGACAAAGTGGTTGCCCGAACCGCTCGTCCCCAACTGTTTGTGG
>CAYSXI010000077.1:0-21208 GCA_964434955.1 uncultured Pirellulaceae bacterium | reverse complement strand
CCCGAGTAACCGCCGTAATGGTCCAATCTTCGTCCATCACATGGTGGTCGCGCGCACGATGCCATTTTCCACCCGTTCCGAAACGCGTTCCCTTGTTCAGAGCCTTGTCGAGGAATTCACACTGTGATTTCTGGTTTTCCAAAACGATTTGTGGATCAATATCGGTCACCGTCATTTTCATGCGGCAAGCGATGTCGACACCAACGCCGTAGGGAATCAGTGCGTTTTCGCATCCAAGAACTCCGCCAATTGGCAAACCGTAACCGCAATGTGCGTCCGGCATCAGCGCAGCCGCTCGCGAAACCGGCAACTGGCACGCGTTGGAAATTTGATCCTTGGATGCCTGGTCGATGTCCTCGCCCCATTGCTGGTAAGCAATCGGTTCAAATTCGGATTGGGCGTTCGCAAATTCGATCAGCGCACGGGCCAGTTCCCCATAGTGCTCGTCCGACAAGTAGACTTGAGGAGCCTGTACGACTTTAGGAATCATTTTCTTCGGACGGTCGCCCTCAGTCCGCGCAGCGTTTTGCGCACTGGCGATTGCCTGCGGCACGCAGTCTTCCGGAACGCCCAGTCGAATTAGCTGTTTCTTGTTCATTCAAGTTTTCCGTTCATCATTGATTCGTTGGAAGAAACGACCCAATCTCGTATCGCAGGTTCGGTGAAGCGTCTTGAGTTTAGCGTGCTTCCGAATCAATGGCGACAAAATGCAGAGATTGAGGCCGCTTGAGAGGCGGCCTCGCGTGGCATGCCTTCGCTAGGCGAGGCTTGGTTTCGTCGAAGCGGTTGCGGCGATGATTTCCGCCGCTTTTCTTGCGTCTTCCGCGGAAATATGGAGATGCGTGACCGCACGGACCAGGCAATGACTGAAAGGATAAGTCCACACGCCCGCATCGAGTAGACGTTGGCAAAAGTCCGGTGCCGAACCCAGTTCCGGATTCAATTCAAAAATCACAATGTTGGTATGAACTTCGGAAGGATCACATACGATCCCGGGGACTTCGCTGATGTGCCGCGCAATAATCTGGGCGTTTTCGTGATCTTCGCTCAGCCGTTCGACGTGGTGGTTCAGTGCGTGGAGCGCGCCTGCGGCAATGATCCCGGACTGCCGCATGCCACCGCCAAAAAGTTTTCGGTGGCGACGCATCTCTAGCATCATGTCTTCGGACCCGACCAGCGCCGACCCGACCGGGGCACCCAACCCCTTGCTGAAACAGACACTGATCGTGTCGAAGGGTTCCGCCAAGATGGCCGGATCGACTTCCGATGCAACGGCGGCATTCAAAAAACGGGCACCGTCCAGGTGAGTCTTCAATCCCTTGGCGTGGGCCCAATCGCAAATCCGATTGACCTCCGGCTGCGGAATGATTTTTCCACCACCTCGATTATGCGTGTTCTCAAGACAAACCAACTTGGTGCGCGGGGCGTGCTCATCATCTGGTCGAATCAAGTGTTCCAGTTGCTCGACGGTCATGACACTCTTCGTTCCCGTCACTGGCCGAACTGCAACGCCACTCAACGAGGCATAGGCACCTTGTTCATAGTTGTAGATGTGACAACCTTCTTCGCAGATGAATTCATCTCCGGGCCCGCAATGCAATCGAACCGCGACCTGATTCGTCATGGTTCCCGACGGCATGAACATGGCCGCTTCCTTGCCCAGCATGGAAGCAATCTTTTCCTGAAGTCTTTTGACGGTCGGGTCAACATCGATCACGTCGTCGTTGACTTCGGCTTCCGCCATCGCCTTCCGCATGGCATCGGTCGGGCGAGTCAAGGTATCGCTGCGAAGATCAATCATGGCATTTCCCAAATCGGGCCAGGAATCGAGTCGAATTTGGTTTACAGCTTTGCGAACGCATCCATGGCTTGTTGGATATGATCGTCTGTCAAAGCCGCAGAAATTTGAACCCGCAAACGTGCTTCGCCTTTCGGCACGACGGGAAAGCCGAACCCAATGACCATCACACCCATCTCAAAAAGCTTGGCCGATTTCTTGATCGCTTCGGCTTCGTCACCAATCATAATCGGGATAATCGCTGTCGGCGAAGGCGTGCAATTGAAACCGAGATCGGCCAGACCTTGGCGAAACGTTGCAACGTTTTGATGCAAACGGGCGACGATAGATGGGTCTTGGTCAAGCACGTCGATGGCTTTGCCAGCACTGTAGGCGACGGTCGCTGGCAATGCATTTGAGAACAGGCTGGGCCGGGCCCTTTGCTCAAGGACTTCAATTGCCTTGGAACTGGCAGCAATGTAACCACCCGCTGCACCGCCCAAAGCTTTCCCAAGCGTTCCGGTCAACACGTCGATTTGTCCAAAACAATCAAAGTGTTCGGGAGTACCACGCCCGGTTTTGCCGAGAACGCCGATGCCATGGGAGTCATCCACCACCAGCAACGCATTGTATTTCTTGCAAAGCTCAATCAATTCAGGCAGTGGGCAGACGTCGCCTTCCATGCTGAATACACCGTCGGTGATGATCCAACAGACGTCGTGGTCCGATGCGGCCTTGAGTTTATTTTCCAGGTCTTCCAAGTCGTTATGTTTGTAGATTTGCTTGGATGTCTTTTTGGATACAAGCCGGCAGCCATCGATGATGCTCGCGTGGTTGAGTTCATCGGAAAGCAGCATGTCGTTTGGGCCAGCGAGCGTCGGGAACAATGCCTCGTTCGCATTCCAGCAGCTTACGTAGCTCAGGCTTGATTCGGTTCCGACGAACTTGGCGATCTTGTCTTCCAGTTCGCGATGGCAATCGAGGGTGCCGCAAATGAACCGCACGGAAGCTGTTCCGGCGCCATAGTCTTCAATCCCTCTAAGCCCCGCTTTGATCACCTCGGGATGGTCGGCCAGGCCCAGGTAGTTGTTGGCACAAAGGACCAACACATCGCCTTTGCCTTTGATTTGGACCACTGGCCGCATCGGAGAAGTGATCTCGTAAAACGGCTTAAGTTGTCCCGTGTCGTTCAGATCTTGAATCAAATCGGCGCAACGGTTTTCAAAAACCGAACTTGGCATGGCTTTTTCCTTTTTCGTAACTTTGAGAGTATCGGAAGATACTACATTTCAAGAACAACTTTGATCGCTTCGCCAGATTGCATCTTCTGGAACCCGGATTCGAATTGATCCATGGGAATTTCGTGAGTCACGATCGGGTCGAGATCGATACCGGCAAGTAAGAAACGTTCCATCTGATACCAGGTTTCAAACATCATTCGGCCGTTGATTCCAAGAACCTTGGCACCTTTGAAGATGATAGTTCGTGACAGATCGATGGAAATCTCATTGGATGGGATTCCCAACAAGGCAGCGGTCCCACCGTTTTGAAGTGCGTCCAATCCCTGGATCAGCGCGCCGGGATGCCCGCTCATTTCCAGAAGGACATCCGGACCGGTCGCTCCAGAGGCGTCACGAATCTGGCGGACCAAATCGGGATCGGTCGCAGAAAGTGCTTCATCCGCTCCCAATTCCATAGCCAAGTTGAGACGACGTTTATCAACATCCGTCACGATAATGCGCCAAGCACCTGCGGCACGGGCAACGGCGACGGCCATCAGGCCGATGATTCCAACTCCGGTAATCAAAACCGATTTATTACTGACGTCTCCGGCCATGACCGTATGAACGGCATTGCCAAAGGGATCGAAGATCGCGGCGAAACGATTGGGAATCGATGGGTTAACGGGCCAAATGTTTTCTTGAGGCACCGAAATGAAATGGGCGAAACATCCGTTGCGATCAATTCCAAGAATGTCAACGTGATCGCAGATGTGGGCGTTTCCGGTTCGGCATTGCTGGCAATGGCCGCAACCAACGTGTCCCTCCGCGCTGACCCGTTGTCCGACCTCGACGCGGTTAACGGCTGAACCAACCTGGGTGACGATCCCGACAAACTCATGCCCCGTCGTGATGCCTACTTTGACCCGGTTTTGGCTCCATTCGTCCCATTCATAAATGTGCCGGTCGGTTCCGCAGATTCCTGCATGCGTGACTTTTACGAGGACGTCATTGGGTCCGATCGTGGGAACTTCCGTTTCAGGGCAGAATTCGAGCCCCGGAGCGTCCTTGGTTTTTCGAATGGCCGGCATGATGGCCGGCAAGGTCGTCGACATGGTTTCGCCCGAGAAATTCCAGCTATGAGTGTTCGTTATCAAATAAGCATTCGTGCGAGGATATTGGCGGCAGATTTCACCGCTTCAACTCACGCAATCGCTTGTTTTGCAGGGTTTCATCGTAAATCTTTCCCTCCTTGCTGACAACCAAGGACCCATTCGAATCCGGCCAATCTGCCGCGATTGCAATACAAAAAAGGCGGTTTTTGTGATTGGGAAATCTTTGTGGGAAGCCAATCCCCCTAGCTTTTATTGACCCAAAATTTGAATTGGGTTAGACAACGCATCATGGAAGTTTTTTACGACGGAGCGATTTATTCGATCCAGCGCTTTGGCGGGATCAATCGGTACTTTGCCAATCTCTATGCGCACCTGCCGGATTCGATCCAACGGAATCTGGTAACGATCGAAACGCCTGAATTGGCCTCACCCAAGCTGAATATTTTTCGGCCGGAGGTTTCGCCCTGGATGCGTTGGAACAAAATGCTTCGACGCCGCTCAGAAGCCTCTCAGGTCCGTAAGACAATACGTCGTTCGGGTCCAGCAATCATTCACCCGACTTATTATCGCTTCCTGTCGCGTGACCATTATGAAGTTCGCAACCGGGGAAACGGGAGGCGACTGCCCGTGGTCCTAACGGTTTATGACTTTATCCACGAAAAATTTCGGGAGCAAATTCGCCACAGCGAAAGGCAAATCGCTTGGAAAAAGCAAGCGATCGAACGCGCGGACGCGATTATCTGTATCTCGAAGTCGACGATGGATGACCTGGGTGAATACTACGGTCGTGCCGCCGACAAAGCTTGCGTGATCTACCTGGCGAACGATTTGAAGCCTGCTTTGGAAGATAACTCGGCTCGTGTCAAAGAAGCTCACGGTCGTTATTTTCTTTATGTCGGTTCAAGAAACACCTACAAAAATTTTGGGCTCTTGCTTGCCGCCTCAAAACATCTGGCCGATACCGGTGAGGAATTTCGGGTCATTTGTGTGGGCCCCGAGTTCACCGAATCCGAATTAGCTCAGATTCATGAATTGAAATTGAATCGAAGCATCATTCATGCAGGCAAAGTTGATGACGAAACGTTGATTCAGCTTTATCAAAACAGTTTGGCCTTTGTTTACCCCTCTCTTTACGAGGGATTTGGTATCCCGCTATTGGAAGCCATGGCCTGTTCGACACCTGTGATTGCTTCGGATCGCTCGTCGTTTCCGGAAATCGTTGGTGAAAATGGCCTGCTTTTTGATCCGGATTGCAAAGAGTCGCTGGCTGCCGCCATGTCGAAATTGTTAGACGACGAATTCTTACGAGTCGAGTTGGTGGAAAAAGGGCGTCAGCGTGCCAGGCAGTTTAGCTGGGAGGCCACCGCAAACCAGACCGCCGATGTCTACCGCCGAGTCGCTTAACTTCGAATGCTAGCATTGATTCGTGTTCTTGGACGGAATCCCATGTGATAAGATCTGGCGGAACGGACGCTTTTGCTTTGGATCATGGATTGATGAAAAGACAAAAAGACCTGTTGCCATTTGAACGGCAGGAAGCCGACACGAGCAATGTCAGGCGAATTCTTGTAGACGTATCCCATGCCTCGGATTCTCGCATGAATACCGGGATTCAGCGCGTGGTTCGAAACGTTGTTGCGCACCTGCCCTACTGGGAGAAAAAGCTGGGTGTTCGGATTCTTACCATCAAACATCGCAACGGCGACTACTATCCCGATAGTTCGATTCTAAAAAACAAACATCAAACCCGGTCGTTCGGCGATCGGTTCCGCGAGTTTTGTTCGGGGCTTTGGAGAAAGGTCCCTTTTGGAACGCGCGAAGTCTTGACCGTTGTCGGCAAGCGGATTCGCAAAACTCTCTATCCCAAAGCCATCGTCCGTTTTTTTACCAAGTTGTTTCGCCGACTCTTTGTTCGTCCAGTCGATTTTCGAGAAGGCGATTTGCTCCTGTTGCTGGATGCGGTTTGGCAAGTCCCCTACCGGCAAGTGGTGCAGGAGGCGAAGGCGAAAAAAGTTTCGACGGTCGCCGTCGTCTATGACTTGATACCCATTTGCCATCCGGAATTTTTCGAAGCCAACCCAGCGCAAAAATTCGAGCAGTGTTTCCAATACCTGGTCGATGAAGTCGATGGCTTTACGGCAATCTCGGAGACCGTCAGCGATGAGTTATGCTCGGTCACGCGTGAACGATTTGGCAAGTCGGAATCGATTTCCTCCAATTCGTTCAAGTTGGGCGCTGACTTTCAGCGTTATGAAGCCAAAGATGCCGCAAGCGAACCGGTTCGCAAGGTCTTTGATGTAAACACGCCGGTGTTTTTGACGGTCGGAACCGTGGAGCCGCGCAAAAACCATCGTTTTTTGTTGGATGGCTTCGAGCGGGCTTGGAGCGAAGGCGTGGATGCAAGGTTGGTAATCGCGGGGCGTCCCGGATGGTTGACGGACGACTTGCAAAATCGAATTCGGCGGCATCAGGAGCTTGGCAGTCGCTTGTTCTGGTTTGACGATGCTTCCGACGCTGATATTCAGTTTTTGTACCAAAGTAGTCGCGCATTAGTGTATCCTTCCATTGTGGAGGGGTTTGGTTTGCCGATCGTGGAATCTTATTTTCATGGGACGCCCGTTTTGGCAAGCAACACCGCGATCCACCGGGAAGTGGGTGGCGAGTTCTGCAAATACTTTCCGCTTGATGACCCGGCAACGCTTGTCGACTTGATTCGCGAAACGGCGGCAACCTCGAAGCCGACTTCGGTGGAAGGGCTCCGGCTCGTCAACTGGCAGGAAAGTTGCGGCGACTTGTTGTGGAAAGCCCTTGCCCACAAATCCAGTGTTGCCTCGCAAAAAACATCGCGGCATACAGCGCAATCAAAAGTACCTCGGGAAATTCGCGAACGAATTCCCGCTTAGCATTACGAAGATCCAATCAGGACCAACCCATGAGCAAAGTCGCACTGATCACCGGAATCAATGGCCAGGATGGTTCTTATCTGGCAGAAGAGTTGTTGGCGGATGGCTACGAGGTTCATGGAACCCATCGTCCGAAAAACGATGGCGGCGCAACGGACTTTTCAACGATTTCGCACCTGAAGGATAAAGTGATCCTGCACTCGATGGATTTGAGTGATTTTGATTCCATCGATCGGGTGATTCGCGAAACTTGTCCGCAAGAGGTATACAACCTTGCGGCACAGAGTTCAGTGGGTGCAAGTTGGAATTCGCCATTGCCGACCGGGGACATAACGGCTTTGGGCGCGGCCAGGATTCTTGAGTCCATTCGGCACTTTGATAAATCCATTCGATTCTATCAGGCGAGTAGCAGCGAGATGTTTGGTCGCGTGGTCGAATCGCCGCAGAAGGAGACGACACCATTTTGGCCACGGAGTCCCTATGGGGTCGCGAAGGCCTACGGCCACTTTATCACAGTGAACTACCGTGAAAGTTTTGACATGTTTGCCTGCTCAGGCATTCTTTTCAATCACGAGTCGCCAAGGCGCGGGAAACACTTTGTGACCCGGAAAATTACACATGGGGTTGCCTTGATCAAGGCGGGGCTTACCGATGAATTGCGACTTGGGAATCTCAGTGTCGAGCGAGACTGGGGGTATGCAGGAGACTATGTCACGGCAATGCACCGGATGCTCCAGATTGATGAGCCGGAGGATTTTGTGATCGGAACCGGCAAAGTCCATCGGGTCGAGGATTTTGTGAACGCTGCATTCAATCGGGCGGGTTTGAATTGGAAAGACTATGTGGTCATCGATCCGAGGTTCTTTCGCCCAGCCGAAGTGGATGTTGTTCGAGCGGACGCATCCAAAGCTCGAGAGCTTCTTGATTGGGAGCCAAGTATCGAATTCGATCAAATCGTCGGGATGATGGTTGAGGCCGATATGCGTGAACTTGGTTTACCGATTGAAGCGCCACGCGTGTCTCCCGGAAAAGTCGCCTAGCGCTTTTTGCTTCATTGGATCACCAGCGATACCAGGCTCGTTGTTGCTAGCATGTGGCATCGCGTTGTTCGGCTTCCCTTTACCGTTTGCCTGGATTGCCATATAAAAGTGGGTGCCCGCTAGCCATTTGCTTGAATGGATGGCTACGCAAAATGGATTGTTTAACAAAGGGCATTTGTCATGACGACGCACTTCAACAGCGGCACCAGTGTCTTGATTACCGGAGGTACAGGTTCCTTCGGAAAGGCTTTTCTGAAAACGCTTTATGGTCTTTGCCCAGACATCAAGCGGGTCGTGGTTTACTCCCGCGATGAATTGAAACAGTGGGAATTGGCTCAGCAGTATCCGCCCGACAAGTATCCTTCGATTCGGTATTTTCTGGGCGATATTCGTGATCCCGATCGGCTTCGTCGAGCCTTGCAGGGAATCGATGTCGTGATTCACGCGGCGGCCATGAAACAGGTGCCCGCGGCCGAATACAATCCTTTCGAGGCAATCAAGACGAACATTCTTGGTGCACAGAATTTAATCGAGGCCTGCATCGACTCCGATGTAAAGAATGTTGTTGCGTTAAGTACCGATAAAGCGGCTTCGCCCGTGAACCTGTACGGGACAACCAAGCTTTGTTCTGACAAGCTGTTCATTGCTGCAAACAATACCAAGGGAAATCGCGATATCAAGTTTTCCGTCGTGCGATACGGAAACGTTATGGGAAGTCGTGGAAGCGTGATTCCATTTTTTCTCGACAAACGAAAGTCGGGGGTTTTGCCAATCACCCATTCCGAAATGACGCGATTCAATATCACGTTGCCGGAAGCCGTTGGCATGGTGCTCTATGCGATCGATAGTTGCAAAGGCGGTGAGATTCTCGTCCCCAAGATTCCTTCTTATCGAATCATGGACCTGGCGGAAGCGGTCGCGCCTGAATGTCGAACCCAAGTGGTTGGGATACGTCCCGGCGAAAAGC
This sequence comes from uncultured Pirellulaceae bacterium, assembly GCA_964434955.1. Classification (GTDB taxonomy): domain Bacteria; phylum Planctomycetota; class Planctomycetia; order Pirellulales; family Pirellulaceae; genus JANQLU01. The sequence continues at coordinate 12,186 of CAYSXI010000077.1, read as the reverse complement.
TGCATGAAGAAATGGTGACGACGGCGGACAGTCCCAACACAATCGAAAACGATCAGTATTATGTAATCGTCCCAATGCTGCATGGGGTCGAGTTTGATGAAACCATGAAAGACTATCAGCAGCATCATCAAGGTCGGCAAGTGACGCCCGGGTTTCGATACAGTTCCGACTATAACCAGGAGTGGTTGTCGATACCGGAGTTGCGGAAACTGATTCGTGAACATGTCGATCCGCAATTCGACGTTCCCGACGAATTGGGGATGGAAGAGCGTGATACCTGTTTTCGCCCTATGTATCCGTCGATGGCGGATGGCTTTTTGCCTTATGGGCGACAGGCAGTCGATCAATCCGATATTGACTCCGTGGTTGACGTCCTCAAGTCACCGATGCTGACGACGGGACCGAAGGTAGAAGCCTTTGAGAAGGCTTTTGCCGCCAGGGTGGGAGCCAAATATGCCGTCGCGGTAAACAGTGGAACGGCGGCTCTGCATTTGGCAATGAAGGTTGCCGGTGTCGGTCCTGGCGATCGAGTTGTAACCAGTCCAAATACTTTTTTGGCGTCCGCCAATGCCGCTGCTTTCGAAGGGGCCACGCCTGATTTTGCTGATATTGATCCTGGTTCATTAACACTTTGTCCGGATTCGCTTCGAGAAAACTGGCAGTCGGACACGCGTGCGGTGGTTCCTGTTTGCTATGGTGGTCAGTCGCCAGACATGCTGGCAATCGCTCAAGTTGCAAGAGAAAACAACGCGGTTGTGATTGAAGATGCCTGTCATGCCGTCGGCGGAAGTTTCACGGCCGAAGGCCGAGCATGGAATGTTGGCGGACATCCTTGGGCGGATATGACGACCTTCAGTTTTCATCCGGTGAAAACCATGACGACCGGCGAAGGCGGAATGCTGGTAACGGATAATCCGGAATACGCTGAAATGGCCAGGTGTCTGCGGACGCATGGGATGGTGCGTGAACCGTCAAGCATGCTCGGATTCAACTCGGGGCGGCCCGAGTTGGAGACGGGGCCCTGGGTTTATGAGATGCAGGAACTCGGGTTCAACTATCGGATGACGGACATGCAATGCGCACTCGGATTGTCGCAACTGGAAAAACTTGACGAGTTTGTCCTGCGTCGGCAATCACTTGTCGAACGTTACAACGCAAACCTGGCAGAGATTCAAGGCCTGTCGATTCCGGAAATGAGTTCTTCCAGCGATGCTTCACGTTGTTCTTGGCACCTTTACACCGTGCAGATTGATTTTGAATCCCTGGGTGTTCAGCGTGCCGATTTGATGAGCCAGTTGCGAAGCCGTGGGATTGGGACCCAAGTCCTTTACATCCCGGTCTATTGGCAGCCTTGGTACCAGCGGCGATTCGGATACCGACCTGGTAAATGTCCAAATGCAGAACGGTTTTATGCCCGCGCATTGAGTCTGCCCTTGTTTCCAGCAATGAATGATGCGGATGTGGATCGTGTCACTTCGCAATTGTTGGCATTGTTAAATATGGAATCACACGTTTCCGCGAGCGCTTGATTGGGAAAGCATGGGTTCCAAAGTCGCAGTGATCACGGCGCGAGGCGGAAGTAAACGAATTCCTCGTAAGAACATTCGCCCCTTCTGTGGGCGGCCGATGATCGAATATGTGATTGAAACCGCACAACAATCGGGATTGTTTCATCGCATTCTTGTATCGACCGATGACGAGGAAATTGCCACGGTATCGCGCGATGCGGGTGCGGAAGTTCCGTTTTTGCGACCGGCTGAATTGGCAAACGACACAGCTGGGACGTTGGTCGTGATGGAGCATGCAGTCAATTGGTTGGTCGAAAACGAATTCGACTGCGAGCTTGTTTGTTGCCTGTTTCCAACCAGCCCGTTTCTCGAACCCGAATACCTGGCCCGGGGCGCGATCGCGTTGGAAGAAGATCCGGCCGCCAAGTTTTCGTTTGCCGTCACCACCTATGCGTCTCCCGTTTTCAGGTCGTTTTCCGTCGACTCAGAAGGGGATGTCTCGATGTTTTGGCCCGAGAACGAAACCAAGCGTTCGCAGGAATTGCCGGAAGCGTTTCATGATGCGGGAATGTTTTATTGGGGACGTCCTGACGCATTTCGTTTCGAGGAACGAATCTATTCCGCCCGGTGTAAAGCCGTTGTGATGCCCCGGCATCTGGTTCACGACTTGGACACTGCGGAAGACTGGGAGCGGGCTGAGCTTTGTTACCGCGCGTGGCGGGGTGTCACCGTTAGCTAACCATGTTCGACTCAATCAAATCAAAATCTGGCGCGAATCGCTCTTTGCAGTGCGTGACGTTTCGCGATCTGTCGGCGATCAATTTTTGCTGTCTCGATCCAGGGGATGCCGCTTTGGTGCTTGAGATGCGCAACCATGAGGATGTCAGGAAATGGATGTTTCATTCAGATCCCATCAGTGAAGTGGAGCATCATACATTCCTTAATCAATTGGCAAGTCGCGAACGCGATCGGTACTGGATGGTCCGAGAGATCGAAAATCAAAGAGTGTTGGGCGTGATTTATCTGAATGCGATTGATCGAACCCAAGCCGTTGCGGAATTCGGCATCTATGGGAATCCTTTTGATCGGCAAGCCGGAAAAGGTCTCGCGCTTTCGTCGATGTTACTTCATATCGCATTCGAAAACTTGCAGCTCGCGAAGGTACGGCTTCAGGTATTCAAGGAAAACGCGCGAGCCATACGTTTGTATGAGAAGCTCGGCTTTGTCGTGAGTGCTGAGGAGGCTTCGCTGCTCACGATGAAATTGGAGTCAGCGCAATTCATCGATTTGTACGCTGGGATTGCAAGATGAATGAGGCGATTTCCGCCGTACCCGCGTCTGCCTCGATGAAAATGTCGTCGATCGCAAACAAGTTGAAAGGCGCTGGTAAATCCATTTGTTCACTGGCGCTCGGCGATACCCACTTTTCGCCGCCCTCTGAAATCGTCGGTCAGATTCAAGCGGCGATTGCCGACGGCAAGACGCACTACGGTGATTCTGCTGGACTCGATTTGTTGCGGTCCAAAATCGCGAGCGCGAATTATGCCGAACGCAAATGGAATCAAGAAAATATTCTGATTGTTCCCGGGCTGAAACAGGGAATCCGCTACGTCGTCGAAGTGATTGAGCCCGATCGCGTTTGCATTTTGGAGCCGGCATGGCTTGGATACGAAGCCACCGCAAGAATCGGCGGCGCCAAAGTGTGCAGGGTCGACATGCAGAACGATGATTGGCTGGATGAACTCGCGACCCAGGAATTCGATCTGTTATTCGCCTGTTCCCCCAACAACCCCGATGGCCGAATCCTTTCGAAATCTCAGATCGATCGACTGGTTGAAATTTCTTCTCGACAGGATGCCTGGTTGTTCTTCGATGAGATTTACAGTCGCTATGACTACACGGGAAATTGGGTTTCCATTTCTCGAATGACCGATTATGAAAAACTCATTGTCGGCAACGGGTTTTCGAAAGCTTATGCCATGACCGGATTCCGGCTGGGCTGGCTCGCTACTGGAAACCGAATGTTTTGGGAGCAATCCGTCAAGCTACAGCAGCATGTCGCCACCTGTCCCAACATTCCGGTGCAGCATGGAATTGCAAACGCTTTCGATCAGTCAAAATTCATTGAAAGAATCAAAGAGTATTATGCTGCTAACCGGCAATTCGTGGCCGAGGAGTTGCCGGCATTACGGGCTTTTTGCCCGGAGGCTGGGTTTTACTATTTCTTTCCTGTTTCCCTGGTCTCGGGTTACAATAACGGTCAAAATTACGCGGAGGCTTTGCTGCAGGAAAGTGGCCTGGCCCTGGTTCCCGGTGGGGCATATGGTTCCAGCTACGAAGGCTGGGTTCGAATGTCCTTTAGCGTTGATCGTGAAGTATTAGAGGATGGACTGAAGCGACTGAAAAGCTTTGGTTAGGAATGCCGTAGGGAGTGGCAAATTGAGTAACACGATTCCACTTGAGCTGAATAAGGAGATCGGCGGAGAGTCGACGTTTGTCATAGCGGAGATCGGCGCGAATCATGGCGCGTCGTTGCAACGTGCCCTGGAATCGATCGACGCGGCGGCGGATTGTGGAGCGGATGCCGCCAAGTTTCAATCGCTGAATCTAAATGAGCAGTGGTTCGAACCGACTCCCGAGATTTCGGAACTCCATCGTCGAATCGATCTGGACGAATCCTGGTATACGTCCCTCAAACAAAAATGCGATGAACGGGGGTTAATCTTTCTTTCATCGCCAACCTACTTTCGGGCCGTTGAATTACTCGAAGAACTCGGCGTTTGCCTTTACAAAATTGCTTCGGCCCAGGTAGGCACGTTTCCGCAATTGGTTCAGCGTGTCGCGGAAACGGGGAAACCCATTCTATTCTCCACGGGAATCGTGACTTCAGTGCAAGTCTCGCAAACCGTCGCGATGTTGCGAAGTCATGGGGCGGGTGAGTTGATTCTGTTGCACTGTAACAGCATTTATCCGACACCTCCTGAATCGGTCAATCTTTCCCTGATGAATGAGTACCAGCAGCGATTTGATCTGATCGCCGGTTTTTCTGACCACACCGACGGAATTGTGATTCCAATCGCGGCAGTGGCACGAGGGGCCAAAGTGATCGAGAAACACTTTTTGCTGGATCGAAAAGTTGATTCGCCGGATGCACCATTCTCGCTGTTGCCGGATGAATTTGGGCAAATGGTGGACGGGATTCGTCGCGTTGAGAAATCGTTACGGCCCTTGTCCCGCGAGGCACTTGATCCGTTGGAGGCCAATTTCAAAAATGCGATCACCAACCGGTTGATTCTTTGCAAGGCGAAATCCCCGGGCGTCGCATTTGATATTTCTGATTTTGAGTTTCGCCGTCATGCCGATGGAATTGACAGCGTTGAAGTTGATAAGGTTCTTGAGCGATTTTTGCCGGCGACAAATCTGGAGCCCGGGCAACTTCTCAAGTGGGAGCACTTAAAGGAACGAGAGGATGTCAACAAACAGGAGTGCGTTGGTCATCGGTCTTAGTTGGGAACAACAGCCCTTGATTGACCGATTGTTTGAGCATGGTTGGCGACTCTATGGCGTCCACCAGCAAGGTGCCGTAGGTGAAGCACGGGCGAACGAATTGGCAAATTCCTTCCAGACGATTCACTTGTGCGATTTGCGAGATCTGGACAGCATCCTGCGTTTCGCAACGTCGGTTCACCCGGATTGTGTCGTTTCGGACCAGTGCGACTATTCGCATTTTGCCCAGGCCTTCGTCGCGACGGCATTGGCTTTGCCCGGACCGTCAATGACGGCCGCGCAGATATCATCCAACAAGTTGATTCAGCGCGAATGGTCGAGAAATCATCAAATCGATATTCCTGAATTTCAGATGTGCCACGATCTGGAAGGTTGTCGCGCCGCGGCTGAGAAAGTTGGGTATCCGTTGATTGTGAAACCCGTGGATAATCGCGGTAGCTTTGGCGTCCATCGGGTGGATGATGCCGAGCAATTGAGCGATGCATTTCTTGACGCGATGGCGCATAGCCATTCTCGAACCGTCCTGGTCGAAGAGTTCGTTGTTGGCACGCACATCACGGTCGACGGGTATTTTTTTCCTGATGTCGGCTGCAAATCATTGGCCTTGGCGACCAAAGGCCTCCTGCCGGGAACAACCAACCAGGTGGCGGTTGATATCATTTACCCCGGCGAAATGGCCCAATCAACCATCGACAAGGCTTTGGCAATCAACGAGGTGGTCAATCAACGCCTCGGATACGGTTTCGGAATGACGCACTCCGAGTATATGGTCACGGCTGAAGAACGGATCGTCTTGATTGAATCGGCCAATCGAGGTGGAGGATGTTTTACGTCGCAGTTGATCGTACCTGCGGTATCCGGCGTCGATTTAGTCGGGCAGCTTATTTCGGATGTCGCGGGAGAATCCAGATCCTATTTCGAGTCGCCGAAGCGCGTACCAACTTTGCTGAAATTCATTTCCTTTCCCGAAGGCAAGCTTGATCGCCTCGAGGGTTGGCAAGAGTTGGGCGAAAGGGAAGAAGTCATTGCAAGTCGTTTGCTTGTCGAAATGGGCGATATGATTGAGCCGATCAAAAGTGATGCGCATCGGCACGGGTTCGTGATTTTCTCGGATGACAAGGCCCAAACTCCGAGCCAGCTACGGGCGACAGCCGAAGATCTACTTCGTAATATCAGGATCAATGGGTGCGGCTGGGAACCGCTTGAGTTAACGGGAAAGGTTGAGACCCAATATGGATAATGCGTACCGAAATCAGCTGATGGATACGCTTCAGCGGAACCGGATTTCTTCAGTCGAAGTTGCCGATGCCCTCCAGAAGACAGGTGTTCAGCCGGGGCTGTATGCCCTGAATGAAGGACACTATGCGGTGGGGAACGTGCACTATATCTACACGCATACGGAAAGTAATTGGCCGTTGCATAAACAGATTCAATATGTGCCCGAAGGCGCGATCCTGTACGTCGACACTTTCGACTGTGGAGAGCGCGCGGTTCTTGGAGATATCGTTTCGAAGTACCTGTTTGTTTACCGACGGATTGCCGCGCTGGTCATTAATGGCATGGTGCGAGATGCCCATCGTCTCAAAAAAGAAAACTACCCGATCTGGCTCACGGGTGTCACACCCTTAGGCTGCTTCAATCGCGAAGTTGATGAGAGTGAGCAGCTGAAATTTGCAGTCAATGAACGACGCAAGATTTTTGAAGATAGCATCATTGTCTGTGACGACTCGGGGGTAACGCTGATCGCTTCGGAACGGGTCAATGAAGATACTTGTCGACGCATGGAGTTTATCGAACTTCAGGAGGACATCTGGTACTTCTGCACGGATGTCTTGAAATGGTCGACTTACGACACCATTTGCCAAAAACGATACCTCCAGGAGCGAGACCTGTTACCCGAGGTGCTGCTAAAAAGGCTTGAAGAATACGAAAGGTAGCCATCGATGGCCATCACGGACCAAGAAATCGCGGAAGTCTCAGACGCGGCTCGTTCACGTTACGGTGGACGATTTCAGGAAATGGGCAAACACATTCGGACGTTGGGCTGGGGTTCCACGGAGCAACAGCTTTATCGCTTTGAAAACACGCTTCGAGGGCGAATGGACCTGAGTGAGCGTTCCATCCTGGACATCGGTTGCGGATTCGGCGACTACGCATCGTTTCTCGAAGAAAAAGGTGTCAGTTTCGGAAGCTATCTCGGTTGGGACATCACTCCGGAATTTCTCGAAGAGGCGAGCAAACGATTCGCCCAAGATCAACGAGTGAGTTTTGAAGCCGGAGACATCGGGGCATCTCAAGATCATAAGGCAGTCGCCGATTTTGGTGTGATGCTCGGCCTTCTGAACTGGAATTTGAAGGACGCGAACAAGAACTATGAGTATTCATGTCGACTCATTCGAAATGCTTTTGAGTGTGTGAAACATGGTCTGGTCGTGGATTTCTTGAGTGATCATTTGACACCCGAGTATCCTCGCGAGGAGGCGGTTTTTTATCACTCTCCATCGCAGATGTTGGATTTCGCTTTTAGTCTTTCCAGCGATGTGACCCTGGTCCATGATTTCGCGCCAATTCCTCAGAAGGAATTCATGCTGTTTATCTACAAATGATTGCCTGATTCTTGATGCGAAAAGTATTTGACTTCAACGTTCACCTTCCATTGCGGGCGGATCGGCTGGTTGACCAGATTGCCGTCAATGAAATGGAAATGTCTGACAAAGATCTTTGCCGGGCAATTTCGGACTACAAAAGCGAGCTGTCAATTTTGGATTCGGCAAACCTGATGTTGTTCAATACATCGCTATTCGACAATTCAGGATCCCTCGAATTTTTGGAGTCGGCGCGAAAATTCACCCATTGCCATTTGACGGCCCTCGTTGATTTTCGTCGGGACGATGTCATCGAGTATGTCGATGTGCTTCAGCAACACGGGGTGCAATGCGTCAAGTTCCATAGTTACGTGCAGAAGATTACCAGCGATGATTTTTCGCGTGTCTTGAAGGTGGCCGAATACTCGGCCGAACGAGGCCTCGTGCTCTGTTTTGACGCCAGCTACGGCACGCTGGGGATGTACAGCCAGGACAATCTGCGATTGGTATGTGCCGTCGCCGATCGGATCAAAAATTCGCCGATCATCATTCTTCATAGTGGCGGTGCACGCTGCATCGAGGCGATGTTAATTGCCGACGCGGCCCCCAACGTATTCCTGGAGACGTCTTTTACACTTCCTTACTACCGAGGTTCGCGAATCGAACAGGACCTGCTCTTCGTTTACCAGAAAATTGGGGCCGAGCGAATTCTTTATGCAAGCGATTTTCCCTACATCCGCATTGAAGAATCGATCGAAATTGCAAGCGGTTTTTTTGAGAAGTCCGGATTCAGCTCGAAAGAAATCGATCGAGTGTTTTTCCACAATAGTGCCGAGCTGTTGAAGCGATGAAGCGTTGGCTGATTCTGACGGAAGCCGGCGACTCGATCGGCATGGGGCACCTGACTCGTTGCCAGGCAATCTTCGAGGAACTTGGTCGCGTCGAAGCGGAGCCACAATCTCAGATGTTCGTAGACGTCCACGGGGCATTCAATATCAGCGGGCCCGGAGTGCGGGCTTTTGATTGGCGCTCGGACATCGCTGCGGTCGCAAAAATGGGTGGCGATTTTGACGCAGTCTTGATCGATTCTTATCTCGCCGAAGCAGGCCATTTTGAGATTCTGAATGATGCCTTTCGGGCTACCGCGGTGATCGACGATTTTTCGCGACTTGACTACGCTGCCACGGGAGTCTTGAACCCCAACCCGTATTTCAAACCGATGAAGGCGGCGGTCCCACATGCGGGAGGGAAAGACTTTGTGATCTTGAGGTCGGCCATTTTGCAATCGAAAGGACGCTTCCAAGTTGCCAAAGAATTGAAGCGGGGATTGCTGACCTTGGGTGGAGACGACGTCAGGAATTTGGTGCCCAAAGTGGTGGACGCGATTGGAAGTTCGTTGGAACTTGAGATTGTTGCGCCGATGTTGAATCCTCAGTTCAAGTTGGATGCCGGAACGGGTTCGCGTTTGCATGGCCGGGTTTCGGCCGAAGAAATGTCAGACTTGATGACTTCCGTCGACATCGCGATATCGGCTTGTGGCCAAACGTTACATGAACTTGCGTTTCTCGGAGTGCCGACCATCGGGATATTGGTGGGCGACGATCAGCAGCAAAATATGGATTTTTATGCGGATATCGGATTTTTGCAGGGACGACTCCGTTGGGACACACCGGATTCGTTGAAGTCCCTTGCCGACGCCATCGAAGCTTATCGAAGCTACTCGACGCGGATCGAGAAGTGCCGGCTCGGATGGCAGACCATTGATGGAAAAGGCGTTTCGCGAATCGGTCGCTGGCTGGATGACCTGTTGGCTGGATGAGCTGTTGGCTGGAATGTGAAGTTGATTGATTTGAGTGGAGGCCAGAATGACCTCGCTCAAATGTCTCGACTTCAATTGATTGGGGCAAAGAGGTAAATTCTTTTCATGGAAACAAACCCGGCCAAACAAATATTGGTGGTTGCCGCTCATTCCGACGACGAAGCGTTGGGATGTGGAGGGGCAATTGCCAAGCACGCTGAACTGGGCGATCGTATTTCGCTGATTTGCTTGACCGATGGCGTTGGGTCACGAGAAACTGCTTCCGATCGCGAAGTCGGTTCTCGGAGGAAGGCTCTCGAAAGCGCAGCACAAGTCCTAGGGATTGCGGAAGTGCATCAGTTGAATTTTCCCGACAATGCCATGGATTCCGTTCCGTTGCTGGAAATTGTTCAGGCGATCGAGTCGTGTATGACGAGTCGTGAATTGCCCGATCGAGTGTATACCCACTTTGCGGGCGACTTGAATGTTGATCATCGAATCGCGCGTGAAGCCGTTTTGACTTGTTTTCGACCGCAACCGCAAATGAAGGGAAAGCCGTCGGAAATCCTGGCTTTTGAAGTTCTATCAAGTACGCATTGGGCCGGTGCCATGGCCGATCGCGTATTTGCTCCAAACTATTTTGTCGACATCTCCAGCACGCTCGAAAAGAAAGTGGAAGCGTTGCAATGTTACTCCGAAGAAATGAGGGAATGGCCACACGCCCGAAGTGTCGAATCGGTTTGCCACTTGTCAAAATTTCGAGGTGCCTCGGTGGGTCTCGAAAGCGCCGAAGCGTTCTTCATCGAACGGATGATTGAAAGTCCGACAGTCCGGAAGCCTGGCGGGTGACGCAGGCAATTGGACCAGCGATCAAGCGGAACGACGCGCCGGAACATCTTGAGCTAACAGATTTCGCAGTAGCTTTTTGAATTCGCAGGCGTTCTTGCCGGGATCGAATGATTCGGGAAGGTGTTCATCCTTCAATCCCCATTCGGCCACGACATTGGCCAGTTTCCTCGCCCGATTTTCGATTTCTGATTTCAATTGCGCTTTATCAATGGCGCAATTGCAGATCGCTTCAAGCTCCAGGTCTTCAAATCGAAAAACGCCGGGCAAACCGTTGTACCAGGCATACCCAAAGGTAATTGCCGGGACACCGCGGAGGATTGCTTCCAAACCCATGGAGCCGGTAATCGTGGCCACCCATTTCGCTTTCTTGATCAGCGCGATCGAATTTAATTCCGTTGGGATCAACTTTACATTATCAATCTGAGCGAGTCTTCGATAAAAATCCCGGCCGCGAACGACTCCTTGATCCATCGGGTGATCCTTAACGAAAAGCGTCATCGACTCGGGCAGAATCCGAGCCAATTCTTCAACCGCACGGATTTGGTCTCCGAATCGACCGCCCAGCGGCTGCGTTGTCAATTCGGGCTGATAATGAAGGGCGAAAAGTGCGAAGTCCGATTCGAAATCGGGTTCGTTCTCAACGGTCGCAATGTAACCTTCATTGGCCTCAATGGACTGAAGCCGACCGGTGACATGGTTGAGTTGATTCAGTTCCGCTTGAATAACATCCAGTTGCCGTTCGTTATAAAACTGTTCCAGACGCTGAAGGTAACGCTTTTCGTATTTCTCGCCGTTCGGAAGCCACTTCGCGAGCAAATATTCGCGAACGAATTTCTTGTGTTCCGGATGGTTTTCGATGATCTCTCGAAACTCGGTAAAGCCTTCGAACCAATGAGAGTAAATATCCTGTGTCAGGGTTTCCAATCGGGCTTGGGTTGCGTTTGGCTGATCGCGTTTCATGTACCATCCGGCAACATCCGGTTCTTCCCAATCAAAGTTGAGAGGTTCGTTGGTAAGATCGGGGCGGTCGTCGAGGTGACCAAGCTGTTCAATCGTTTCCACGCAAAGGCAACGTTCACGAACAACCGACTGGAGAAATAGCACGCACTGAATGTTGAGTGATTGAGCAATTTTGTAGCACAACCAGCTACCGCCAAAATGCGGAATCTCATCAAACACGACCAAGTCAATTTGGTAGGTTTCCAGTCGATTCAAATAGAAACTGATCAGCCGATAGAAAAGGTCTCGGTCCGAAAACAGGCTTCGATAGCTTGCAAGCGTCCGATAGCCTCCGGTTTCGACATAATGCCGAGACAACAATTCCTGAAACTCGGGAAAGAGATATTCGTATTCCGCGTATTTTTCGATTCGCGCCTTGCCTTCGTCGAAATCGTCGAAACGAAAATAGAAGTCGTGAGGAATGGACTCCGCATCTTCAAATTCAGGATCCGTTTCAAAGGCCGTGAAGTGAAGCCGAACTCGAATATCGCCTTCGCCCTCCAGTTCCTTGAAGCCGCGCAGAGATTCCTGCCGGTAGGCGTCAAAACGATAAATTAAGGCATTCCGCATTTGGCTAGCAAGCCACGAACCAGGGTGCTGATCTCAAAAAGATAGCGCTTTACCCCGTTTCACTCAACAGCAATCAGTCCTGGTAAATTGGGCGCTTTGGTGGTGATTTTTCCGATTAATTGAAATTTGACGAAAGTTTAAACCTTGCCGGTTCCGATGACTTTGATGAGAAGTCGGCGCTTCCCCGGCGCTGATCGATTACCCCCTGCAAATGTTGACAAGGAAAGTCAAAATGTTGTCCTTCTTGATGGGCAGTACGCTTCGAAATGCTTCAGTCGCAACCATGGCGGTTGCCATTTGCCTTGTTTCGATGAGTGAAGCGTTCAGTCAGTATCCCACCCAACACCAGGACAAAGTAAACGGCCTTCGA
>CAYSXI010000076.1:10806-22379 GCA_964434955.1 uncultured Pirellulaceae bacterium | reverse complement strand
GGAGCTTTCGCGGACCGCTGTGCGCCATTTGAAAAAGTTGTTGTCAGATCGCGACCTGGGTATTTGTTGTTTGAGTTATCCGACACGACGCTCCTTTTTCGATATGGAAGATCTTGATCGCCGGTTGGAGGGAACGCGGCAAGCGATGTCATCGGCCTTTGACTTGGGTGCAAGGCTGGTGGTCGGAAGCCCCACAACCATTCCCGATCCTGAAACGGAAACCGAGCGATTCGAGACTTTGATCGCCGCGATGACGGAAATCGGGAAGCATGGCCAACGGGTCGGCACGAATTTCGCCCTGAGCTTTCTGGACGCCGAGGATCGGATCGGCGCGCTTCTGGAACACTTGCCGCCAGGTGTTGGCGTGGATTTTGATCCCGCGGATCTGATTATCAACAGCCTGTCGGCTGAGCAAACCTTGAGAAGCATTGCGAGTCGCGTTCTCCAGTTTCGGGCACGCGATGCGGTTCGAGATTTCTCGCAGGGCAGGGGAGTGGTGGTACAACTTGGGCGGGGCTCGACCGATCTTCCACAACTATTGGCGCTGCTTGAAGAAAACCAGTTTGACGGACACATGGTCATGGAAGCCACGGGCGACGATCCTGAGATTTCTTGCGCCCATTCAATCGAATACTTGAAGAGCCTGTTTTGATGCCGAGAAAAATTCTTACCGTGATCGGGACCCGCCCCGAGGCCATCAAACTCGCGCCGTTGGTGATTGAGCTCGGTCGCCGGGAGGCTCTCGAATCAATTGTTTGTGCGACGGCCCAGCATCGAGAGATGCTCGATCAAGCCTTGGCGATCTTTGGTGTCAAACCCGACTTCGATTTGAATATCATGTCACCCGGACAAACCTTGGCCCAGGTAACTTCGCGTGCCATGGAAGGCCTGGATTCCGTCATCCAGAAAGTTGAACCCGACGTCGTGATTGTTCAAGGCGATACGACTTCGGCATTCAGTGGCGCCCTGGCAGGACATTACCGACAAACTCGAGTTGGCCACGTCGAAGCGGGACTGCGAACCGGAAACAAGTTCGCTCCCTTCCCGGAAGAAATGAATCGTCGGTTGATCGGGAGAATGGCCGATCTTCATTTCGCCCCAACCGAATTCGCAAAAAGAACGCTGCTCGATGAAGCGCTCGTCGAACCCGAAAGCGTTTTTCTAACGGGCAACACGGTCATTGATGCGCTACTCTGGGTGCGAAACAAAGTTGAATCGGAAAGTCCCGAGCTGCCATTCGACTTCGACAAAACCATTGGCGACAATCCGTTCGTATTGATCACTGGTCACCGAAGAGAAAGTTTTGGATCGGGTTTTGAAGATATCTGCCGCGCGATTCGAGAAGTTGCGGAACAACACCCTACAACCCATTTCGTTTACCCGGTTCACTTGAACCCCAATGTTCGCGAACCCGTCAATCGAATACTGGGAGAGCACGCACGAATCCACTTGATTGAACCGCAAACCTATGAACCCTTCGTGTGGTTGATGAATCGCGCGACCGTCATTTTGACCGACTCCGGCGGAGTTCAAGAGGAAGCTCCCTCGCTGGGCAAACCGGTTCTTGTGATGCGAGAAACGACGGAGCGGCCAGAAGGAGTCGACGCGGGCAATGCGAGGCTCGTTGGAGTGGACTATGACAAGATCGTCGGGCAGCTTGATCTCTTGCTTAGGAGCGGGGAAGAACGCGAGAAAATGGCTTCCGTCAACAATCCCTATGGCGATGGCAGGGCTTCGATCAAAATCGCTGACGTTCTCGAGCGTGAATAACCTTGGCGTTGATAACCTTGGCGTGACTAACTCAAGAGCGTTTTCGAATCGGCACCGGGTCTCTCTTGAACGTAACGAGGAACAAGATAACCCGATTCGGACTTGCGCATCGCGTCGACGATTCGTCTTCCCTCTTCAATCGACACTTCAAAATGCCGGACACCCGCAATTGGATCCAATTGATGCAGGTAGTAGGGCGTGACTCCCGCGGCAACCAGTTTCTTGCTCAAGGCTAGCAGGACATCGGGGTGGTCGTTGACTCCGCGAAGCAAGACGGATTGATTGAGCAACAGGAAACCATTTCGCCCCAGTTCTTGCAACGATGCTTCTACGTCGGGTCCAATCTCATTGGGGTGATTCGAATGCACAACAATGATCGACGCGAAACTCCGATCCCGAAATATTTCGCACAGCCCCTGCGTGACTCGTTGGGGAATAACGATGGGAAGACGTGTGTGAACGCGAACTCGTCGTATCGCTGGAATCGATTCAATCCGGTCCAATAGTTGACTCAAGAACTGATCGGTCAACGTCCATGGATCACCACCGCTGAGAATCACTTCTTCAATGGTCGGATCGCCTTCCAATTTCTGGAATGCCGGTTCCCAGGCCAACGCCGATTTGGGGGCCTCCTGATATGGAAAATTTCGTCGAAAGCAGTAACGGCAGTGAATCGCACAAGCCCCGGTGGAGATCATCAGCGAGCGTTTGTCGTACTTTTGAATCAGCCCAGGCGTGACTTCGAAAGTCGATTCATTCAAGACATCCAGAGGTTGCCCCGCGACATCGGCTTCCTTTTCGGAAGGCCAGATTTGCAGAAAAAGCGGATCACGGCGGTCGCCAACTTGCATTTTCTGCAAGAAAGGCTCGGGGCAAAAAAGTCGAAATGCCTGCTGTCCGACTTCCGTCTTCAAGGCCAGATCCGGTGGTAGCTCCAGCGCTTGGCAGACATCGGCTGGATCGCGGTAAGCGGATTTCAATATCGACTGCCAGGAGCCCGCATTGGGGCCGACAGATTTTTCGTTTTCGGCTACAATCGTTTGGTCTTTGAGCTTAATGGACATCATTCAAAAATTAGTAGGAAAGCGAAAAAGTGGCAAGTTATAAGACGGGCGAATTTCGAAAAGGCCTGAAAGTCCAAATTGACGGCGATCCCTATTTGATGGTCGAAATGGAGTTTTACAAGCCCGGAAAAGGTAACGCGCTTTACAAGTGCAAATTGAAAAACCTGATTCGAAATACGATTCTGCAACGGACCTATAAGGGTGGCGATTCCCTGGAAGCCGCCGACGTCGAGGAAATTGACTCGCAATTTTTGTACCGTCAGGGCGACGATTTCGTGTTCATGAATAGCACGACCTATGACCAGTACGAACTGTCTTCCGAGCAAGTCGATGACAACTGGAAGTATCTAAAAGACGGAATGAAAGTCTCGATGATTTTGTTTAATGGTAACCCCATTACGATGACGCCACCCAATCATATTGAGCTAACCGTCGAATACTGTGAGCCGGGTGCAAAGGGTGATACCGCAACCAACGTTACCAAACCGGTAAAAGTTGAAACGGGCGCGGAGTTTCTTGCACCGGTGTTCATTAAAGAAGGCGACATCATCAAAGTTGATACGCGAACCGGTGACTACGTCGAGCGCGTAAAATCCTAGGGGACGTTACTGCTTCCCGCTGATTGATTCAGAAAACGAGAGACCGTATGAAAGTCGAGTTTTGGGGTGCTGCGCAAACGGTGACGGGGTCGATGCATTTGATCCATTGGCGCGGCAAACGCCTGCTGTTGGATTGCGGACTCTATCAGGGAAAACGAAAAGACGCGTTTCGACGCAATCGCGACTTTCCGCTTGACCCAAATTCCATTGATGCAGTGATCCTGTCGCACGCTCACATCGATCACTCGGGGAACTTGCCGACGCTCGTTCGAGGTGGTTACAAGGGCCCCATTTACACAACTGATCCAACCCGGGACTTGGCGGTCTACCTGTTGCTGGACGCAGCCAAGATTCAGGAATCGGATATCAAATACGTCAACAAGAAACGGGCAAAAAAGAATCAATCCCTTTTTGAACCGTTGTATGTGCACGACGACGCGATTCAAACAATTCGACAATTTCACGCCCAGGAATTTCATCAACCCTTTGAGCCAATTCCAGGAATCACCTGCACCTTCCACGAAGCAGGGCACATGCTGGGCGCTGCGATATCCGAAATCGATTTGGAACAGGAGGATGGTAGCACGACCAAGCTTGTGTTTAGCGGCGACATTGGTCGTTCCGACATGCCAATCCTGAAGGATCCAACCACGGTTGAAGGTGCTGATTTTGTGATCATGGAAGGCACCTACGGGAACCGGAATCACCCACCGGCTCAGGACGCCAAACAAAAACTCCTAGAGCTGGCGACGCGAACTTTCGAAGAAAAAGGCAAGCTGATTATTCCTGCGTTTTCTGTGGGACGGACGCAGGAAATTGTCTACCGATTGAATCTTCTCAAGGAATCAGGCCAACTGCCTGACATCCCCGTTTTTGTCGACAGCCCACTGGCCGTAAATGCAACGACCGTTTTTCGCGACAAGGAACACGTGGAATGCTTCGATGAAGAAATGATCAAACAAATCATCGAAGAAGAAGACAGCGACCCGCTCGCGTTCGAGAACTTGCATTACATTCGGAAGGTTGAATATTCAATTCAGTTGAATACCTTCAAGGATCCCGCAATTATTATTAGCGCATCGGGAATGTGCGAGTCCGGAAGAATTTTACATCATTTGAAAAACCACATTTCAAAACCCAACACCACGGTATTGTTTACCGGATACCAGGCACCGCATACCCTCGGTCGACGAATCCTGGAAGGTCGGGACGAAGTGCGAATTTATGGTGAGCCGGTCGCGGTTCGAGCACGAGTGGAAAAACTGGAGGCCAGTAGTGGCCATGCCGATCAGAATGGCCTGCTCGATTGGGCGACCGCCATGGCAGAGAAAGGGAACGTCAAGAAAATCGCACTCGTTCACTGCGAATTGGATAGCGGCGGCGAGTTTGAAAAATTGCTTGAAGAGAAAGGCATCGCGTCATTTCTTCCCGAACGAGGCGAAGCAATGTCACTTGATCATACGCGTTATCAATAAATTTGCCCGGCTTCGACGGGAAGCATGGTTCTTCGTTTTAAGAACAGCCAATATCTGATAAAATCGGCTGGGGTGAATCGAGGAACCGGTTGTCCATGAAAATCCAATTCGCGTTGTTACTGCTGGGTGCCTTGATATCGGTATCGCTGGTTCCAACCCAATCATTTTCGCAAGCAATTGTGCTTCGTGATTTGTCGCTGATCGAAAACGCAAAGATTGCGAGATTCGACGAATCGGGGGTCGAACTCGCTGACCAACGCAAGCTCAATTGGGACGAGATTTTTTCGGCCGACCATCCCGACGAGGCTTTCCACGAGTTGCATCGCAGACTCTCGACGCCGCTTTATCGCTTGAAGCGCCGTTTTCAAAACCGTGACTATGCCGCAGCCATTGAGCCCGCGGTAACCTTGCAAAAAGAACTCAAGAATCAAAAAAGCGAAAACTATCGACTTGCCGTCTACGCGGAACTGGTCGGAAGGATCCGGGAATCGGAACTGGAACTGGCTTTGGTTTCGTTGTTTCGTTTGCTGGAAGTTACCGGGAATCCGACCGACATCAGCCCCTGGGTGAAGCAAGCCCAAGTGAAAGTCGATCTTGAGTCGGGGTTTTGCGATCAGCTTTCTCCCATCTTTTTCGACGCGGAAAAAAGTCGAAATGCGATGAAGCTGCTCGGACTTAAACAATCACCCGACTCCTCCGAGTGGTTGCCGGCTCAATTTGTTTATGCCACCGCAATCTGCTCCGCGGCTACGGAGACCGCTCTGGCACAAAAATTTGCAGCGAAGGTAGACGACTCCAAACTCAATTCGGACTGGGAGCGAATTTCCGCAATTCAATTATCTCTGGCAACCAACGCAGAAATCGATGACCTTCCGCGAAAGATCAACGACCAAAATTCAACGATGGCAAAATCGATGTTCCAGTATCTGATTGGGAAAAGCCGATTGCGGGCCGACAATTTGACTGAGCAAAAACGAGGAGCGATTGAATTGCTGACGGTTCCGGCAGTATTCGGAACAAATCAACCAGAAGTTTCCGCTGCGGCATTGCACGAAGTGATAGGATGGTTCGAGAAAGGAAAACATCCGCAGGAAGTTGAATCGTTGAAAGCCGAATTGAATTCGAGTTTCCAGCACAGTTTCTATGGTCGAAAGCTCCGCGCGGAAAAAACAACGCACTCAAATCCGCGCGGCTCCGCGACTTCCAAATCAGACAACTAAATTCACCAAGAGAAATAGATTGAAGAACCAGCTCCCCCATTTCATACGTCTCGGTGTTATTTTCGTCGCCTTGGCTTCCATCGCATTCCTGGCGATCGGCCAAAGTAGTTCGCTGGCCCAGGACAAGAAGTCCAAGACCGATTCCGGTGAAACCTCAACGGACACCGGCGACGAGAAAGCGAAAGACGCCGATGACGAAGATGGAAGCGGCGCAAAACCGACGCTGCTTCGGATGATGTTTGAAGGAAATGCGTTTGGCTTGGTGATTGTCGTTTTGATTCTGCTGCTGTCGGTGGTTGCGACCTATTTCATCATCGAACATGCAATTACGATAACGCGTGGCAAGTTGATGCCCGAGCATGTCCTCTCCGATTTGGAGCAGCACATTTCACGGGGAGAGATACTTCAGGCAATTGACCTTTGCCACCGCAAGGAAAACTACTCGCTGGCGACGGAGGTCATTCTGGCCGGCCTCGAGCGCTATCAAAGCAGTGAATTCGGTTTCGCCGAATATCGTTCGGCCGTGGAAGAGGCTGGTGAAGACCACACGGGAAAACTCTACCGTAAGACGGAAATCCTCAATGTCATCGGCTCAATTTCGCCGATGCTGGGACTGACGGGTACCGTGATCGGTATGATTGAAGCATTCAACACCATCGCCTCGCGAGATGGTATGGCGAGACCGGAAGAATTGGCGGGTGGTATCGGACAAGCTTTGATCACCACATTGCTGGGGCTTTTGGTGGCGATCCCGACGATGGTCGCCTTCAGCTACTTCCGAAACAAAATCGATTCACTCGTTGCTGAGTCTGGGAAGCGAATCGAACGTTTGATGATGCCCTTGGGACGGAAACGGAAATCGTAGGCGAGGTCCCTGCCGATGCGGCTGAACAAACATCGAAATCAAGCGGAAACGGGGTTCAACATGACCCCGATGATCGACATTGTGTTTTTGCTCATCATTTTTTTCATGACGGTTTCGCAGATCACTCGCGTCGTTGATCACCCTGTCGAATTGCCCAAGATCGAGCAGGGTGGACAAGCGACGGAGCCGATCGCGATGACAATCAACGTGGACCGGGCTGGAACCATGATCGTTGCCGAACAGCAGTTTGACATGGCCCAACTTCTGGTTTTCGTGGGCCAACGACTTAATCAGGTCAATAACAATCCGGACCAATTGAAGATTCGAATTCGCGGTGATCGACAATGCCAAATGGAACACATCAATGCGCTAATTCATGAACTGGAATCTCTTGATATTCGCCAAATCCGAATCGCGATTCAGGGGCGGAACTGATGAAACTCTCGAACCGACAGCGCACCAAATCGAACAAGATCGAATTGTCGATGACCAGTATGATCGACGTCGTTTTCCTGTTGTTGATCTTTTTCCTGGTCACCACAACGTTTATTGCACCAGAGCGCCAATTAAAAACGAATGTAAAAACGCAACAGGAAAATGCGAATCCTTCGTCGGTCGATCTCGAACCAGCGATCATTGATGTCATCGTGATCGGCGGCGTACCCAGCTACCGGCTTGGTGCAATCGAAACCAACGACATTGACGAATTGGAAGAGGTACTTTCGTCATTTGAAAACAAGATTGACGGTGCGTTCATTCGCGCAGCCAATGATGTCCCCTTTGAAATGCCTGTGCGGGCAATCAATGCATGCAAACAAGCCGGATTTACAATCGTCACTTACGTCCCGCTCGATGATGCGTCCAACCGATAAATGGAAACCGATAGCTCTGCGACCTGCACTCGCGTGCGCCTGCGCGATTGTTTCATTTTCGTTGTACGCTTCGATAGAAGTTCAGGGAAATGCGCAGGAATCAAGGCTGCGGAAAGACCAACAGGTAAGGCGGTATCTGCAAAAACTCAATTTGGACCAACTCGCCGTTCAACAACTTGAGGATGAGCTCAAGGTTGCGGATGCGAGGGTTCGTCCCGAGTTGGCCCTGGAATTGGCAACCATTTATACCGCCCAGATACGCAATGAAGTTCGTGGCCAAATTGCTCAAACAGGGCAGGGCACGACGAGTTCGGCCGCCGTTGAGGCGGTCCGAAAAAAACTGGCCAAACTCACGGACGAATTCGACGAATTGAATCACCCCAAGTTTGCGACGGCCCTCATTTCGATTGAATTCTCGCGCAACCAAAACGCATTTTTCGTATGGGCCGGTAATCGAGATGGAACCGAAACGCCAAAGAAACTTTCGAATCAATTCAAACAGCTTGGTGAGACATGGTCGGAAGAATACAAAAACGTTCAAAGTCGGATCGATGAATACAATCGCAAGGTCGACAATCGGATCGAAACTTCGGAACTACGGAACCGGATTGATGAGCTAACGGCAATCCGTTCCCAACTGGAATTCATCGGCGGCTGGTTATGCTACTACGAAGGAATCCTCGATCCGTCGAATCGCCGACGAAAAATGCTGGACGCACGCGAACTTTTCCTCGATCTTCTGCAGTTGGGTAGCGATGTTCAATTTGCGGACCTGGATGCGGACGAGCTTGAACTCGAGGTCGACTGGTTTTCACGAAGCTTGATCGGCATCGGTTGTGCGAGCCTTGCGACGGGAAATGTCCGGGAGCAGGAACAGATATTCGGCCTCCTGCAAAACGCCAAGGTATCTCCGCTTGTTCGCGCTGAACTGGACTGGTGGGCATTCCAGGGCGCCGCATTCGTCAACAACTGGGACAGGGCCAAAGAATTGGCTCAGCGAAAGTTGGAATCGTCTTCGAAACAACCTCCCTCGCGCGAAACCGCTCGATTCTGGCTGACAATGGCCAACACCAGTTTTGCATCCAAGGATGCCCCGCAGGCGATCGTGATCCGTTTGATTGCGTACCAAGGCCTTGCCCGCGAA
This sequence comes from uncultured Pirellulaceae bacterium, assembly GCA_964434955.1. GTDB lineage: Bacteria > Planctomycetota > Planctomycetia > Pirellulales > Pirellulaceae > JANQLU01. Next base: position 13,370 of record CAYSXI010000076.1, on the reverse strand, counting down.
AACCAGTTCAATGTCATCGATGAGTTGAACCGGAAACACAAATACACGTTGCCAGAAGGATCCTTTGTTGACGACTGGCTCAAGGGCTATCAGGCATACACGAAAGCCGAGGAGACGGATGACCTCGAAACTTACGTGAAGGCAAAATCCTTTATCGAATCGGCCATCAATTCCAAATCAAAAAACGTTGGCCGCATTGATTTGGCCCAATTACGCTACCTGCTTGCCTGGATCGAACTGCGACAAAAACAGTTTGAACCCGCCGCGAAAAAATTTCGCCAAGCCTCCCTCGGCTTGCGCAACTTTGATCGCGAGACGGCGGCAAAAGCCTTATGGATTCGAATCGTCGCGCTTAGAAACCTGGATCAGAACGATCCTGCCGAGGTTCGTCGGTTGAACTCCGCGCTCAACGAAATCGTTCGGCTTTTCCCAGAATCCATTTATGCCGAAAAAGCTTCGTTTGAGCTGACTCGCCTTCGTTTTGCCAAATCCGATCCTTTGGAAGCAGTGAAACGATTGGAAAAACTACCCGAAGAAAACACCAACTTCGCGGCGGCACAGTTTGAAATCGTGCGATTGTATTACCAGTACCTGAATGGGGCCGGGAAAACGAGCCAAGATCGCGAGCAAACCGAGGATGCGTTTGTTGCTTTCGGGCGCCGTACCGTCCAGCAGGAAAAGGTGTCCGCGGAAAACAGGGCCAAATCGACGACGCTCTATGTCGACTACTGGCTTTCGACGAATCCGCCTCAGCTGAATCAAGCCAAAGAATGGAATCGGATCGGCCTGAACATGATTGGAAAATTGGGGCCCGGTAGTGACATTATCTCCGATATTCGCTTTCAGACATTTCGAATTGCCAAGCAAGAAAACGACGCGCGTTTGATCGAATCCGAAGCTCGTTGGTTGGCGGGCCCCTTAAACCGAAATCGAAACTACAAGTCCGCAGCTTTGATCTATCTCGCAAAGGACTACGATGACCGGGTCGCTGACGCCAATGCGGATGAACGTGAGCAGATATTGAACAAGACGATTGAACTCTATTCAAATCTATGTCGTTTTCTGGGCCAGTCGAAATCAAACCTCCAGCAATCATCGAATGCGAGAATCGCATTTGCACGCCTTGCCGACCTGCAGGCAATGAAAGGAGACATTGAACCAGCGATTGCCAAATTTGAAATACTTCATCAAGTTCAACCTCGAAAAGAAAGTTACTTGCTGAGACTAGCCCAGTTAATGACACAGAATGGAAATCGTGAACAGGCCATGATTTACTGGCGAAAGATTGCCAGTGGTTCCAAGGCTGGCTCACCCACTTGGTTGGAAGCCAAATATCAAATCATCCTTCATCTCGCCAAATCGGATCCGCAACAGGCCAAGTCGGTGCTTCGGCAAACGGTCAAGTTGGTGCCAGGTCTGAACCAGGAATGGACGGATCGTTTCAAGAAACTGGAAAACGAAATTGAGTGAACCTGGTTGTGAGTGACAAGCCGGAAGAATCTGACAAGGCGCAAAATACCGACCCACGGTTGCGCCGGTTTCTTCAACGAGCCGTTCCGATTATTGCGGCGGAACGCGGGATCAACGAACGCTCACTTATCCGGATCCGCGCAATTGCCGACGACCTGCGTCTTCCAAATAATCTGTATCAGGAAGGATTGCGAAAACTCAAGAAGATCGGTGTCGGCCAGAAGCTGACACGCTACGAACGAGAATTCAATCGTTTTCTGCGAAAAGAGTTCCGCAATTTGTCGGGTGGCATTTTGACCGTTGCCCTGGAACAGAAAGCGATTGAGATAGCGACGACCAAGTACCAGATCCCGATCGAACGCGCTCGTGAAATCATTATGGAACGCACGATCAAGCAGAATATCGGCCGGATCTCGCGAACTGAGGCTGAGACGCATGTTGAACAGATGATTTTCGATCGCATTGGTGCGGCGACTTTTATCGAAGCGGATACCAGGAAACGCTTTTATTCCGTCGGCAAGGAATGGGGCGTCGAACGCGATCGCGTGGACTCAATCGTCGAACAGATAATCGCGCAAAACAAAGAATCCAACGCGCGCGGGAAAAACAAAATTCCAACTTGGGCTCCTTTCGCCGTCGCGGGACTAATTGGGCTCGGAATTGCGGGCTACGTTTTCTTTTTCAATCCGTTTGGGGAGAATCCGCAAGAAACGTCAGGCGAAAACAAGGTTGCGAAAGATGTCCTGGAATTTCCTGACTGGTGGACGGAAGAAATGAAACTGGATTCCGCGCGCCTTTCCAGTAAGGATTCGGAATTCAAGGCGTTTCTTCCTCAACTGGCCGCTGACGATGTAGAGAAACGGCTATTGGCTTACCGTAGGTTTTCAGAAATTCTACGAAAAGATTCTTCGAGTGAGTGGGACGAAGCCCGCTGGGCGCTTTTTGCTCAAATCGCTGAGAAAGACCGTAACCCCAACTCGCAATCTTTTTTTGTTCAGGTATTCACCGAGGCGATTGTCGTCGATCGACTGCCGACGGACATTGGCGAAGCAAGACGAAGCATTCGGGCCCTTGGCATGGCCTACCGGCTCAAT